>NZ_JBJZOK010000014.1:0-207420 GCF_047200615.1 Nocardia sichangensis | reverse complement strand
CCCCCCCGCGCCCGGCGGCTGTGGCTTTATCCCCGCGCCGCCCGCGGCGGGGGGCCCGCGCGGGGGGCGCCCCCCCCCCCGGGTTGTGCGGGCCCCCCCCCACGGGCGTGGGAATCATTCAGCGGGAGGGTACTGCTGGGCGCCGAGCACCCGGGCCAGGTGCGCGGCGTTCCTGGCCAGCGCCGCGGTCGCCGAAGCCACCGCCTTCGGCACCGAGTCGAGGTCCTGATAGTCGGTGCCGCCCATGGCCTGATCGTTCCAGTACGTGCACCCCTGTGCCGGGATGGTGAATCCGATGTCGTTGAGCCCTTGATACAGGTCGGCGACGATCTTGTGCGCGCCGTCCTCGTTGCCGACGACCGCGACCGTGGCCACTTTGCCGACCATGGCGGGACGACCCGCGTCGTCGGTTTCGGACAGTTCGGCGTCCAATCGCTCCAGCATCCGCTGCGCCACCGACGACATGTGCCCGACCCAGGTGGGGGTGGCCACCAGCAGGATGTCGGCCGCCGCGATCCGTTCGCGGATGGACGGCCACTGGTCGCCGGGGCCTTCGTCGGCGGTCACTCCGGGTAGCACGTCGTAGTCCACCAGCCGCAGCACCGTGCCCTGCACGTCGTGTTCGGCCAGCTCGTCGAGGACCTGCCGGGCGATGACATCACTGCTGGATTCGGCGGGGGACTTCTTCAGCGTGCACACCAGGGCGAGCGCGGTCGGTCCGGCCATGAAAGAAACCTCCTACGTTTCGGTTCGATCGCGGGCGACGACGCGGATCGTGCGCAGCCGGGAGTCGGCCGCGTCGGGGACGTTCATGCCCGCGTCGAGCCCGGTGCGCAGGTAGTCGACGACGGCGGCGTCGATGCGCTCGCCGGGTATGACCACCGGAATGCCCGGCGGATAGGGCGTGATCTGTTCGCCGGCGATCCGGCCGACGGCGTCGCGCGCGTCCACGGTCTCCACCGGGCCGAAGAACGCGTCGCGCGGCAGCATCACCGAGTCCAGTTGCAGGTCCTCGGGCGAGGGCAACTGGATGCGTGGCGGCCGCGGATCGCTCAGTTGGTCGCGCCACGCGGCGATGCCGTCGACCAGGACATCGATGGTGTCCTTGTCGTCGGCGAGCGACAGCGTGGCGAGCAACCGGCGGTGATCGGTCAATCCCATGTCGATGCGGCGGTGCTCGCGCAGCCAGTCAGCGGCCTGATAACCGCTGGCCCCGGTACCGGACACGTCCATGAGGACCTGCAACCGGTCGAGGTCGTGGGAGGCTTCGACACCGAGCAGTTCGTCTTCCAGCACCTTGATGCCGGGGATCTCGGCGAGCCGGCGCCTGGCCTGTTCGGCTACGCGCAGCGCGGAACCGAGCAGTTCCTGCCCCCGCTCGACCATCTGCCTGCGCCAGCCGTCGAGCGCGGCGTAGACCAGCACGTTCGGGCTGGTGGTCATCAGCAGGTCCGCGCATTCGCTGAGCCTGATCGTGTCGACCAGATCGCCTTGGACGTGGAAGACCGAGCCCTGCTCGAAACCGGCGCCCATCTTGTGCACGCTGACCACACACAGGTCCGCCCCTGCGTCCATCGCCCAGGTCGGCAGGTCGTCGTGGAACGGCAGATGCGCGCCCCACGCCTCGTCGACGATGAGCGGCTTGCCGCGCTCGTGACAGACCTCGGCGATGCCGGCGATGTCCGCGCAGGTGCCGTAGGGACTCGGGCTCACGATCAACGCGCCCGCGGCGTCGGGGTGTTCCTCCCATGCCTCGGCGACCTGCCGCGGCGAGGGCGGGTGGGCGAAATGCTGCTCGGCGTCCCAGCGCGGGGTGATCCAGTGCGGCTGGACACCGGAGAAGATCAGCCCGGCGACCACGGATTTGTGGCTGTCGCGCGCCACCAGCAGGCCGCCGTCGTGACCGCCCGCCACCGTCATCATGGCCGCCTTCACCGATAGCGAACTGCCGCAGGTGGAGAAGAACGCCGATTCCGCGCGCACCGCGTCGGCCATGAGCGCTTCGGCGCGCGACAGGTAGCCACCGCGCGAGAGCCGGTCGTCGAGCCCGGCGACGGCCAGGACATCGGAGCCGAAGGCGTCGCGGCCGATCACGTCCAGGACGCGTTCGTCGGTTCCGCGTCCTTGCCGATGCCCAGGAGGCGTGAAGCCGTACCGGCCCAGCCGGTGATAGTCGGCGAGGGCTTCCAGCAGGGGAGCTCGTGAATGGTCCACGGCTACCGCCTACCCCGAATGCGCGGCGGCACACATCCGGCGTACCCACCGCGCACCGAGCCCGTGGCCTGCGGTTTTGCCCACGGCAAACCCCGGCGCGGTCGTTTCGGGCACAGGTGTCCGGGTAGGACGGGGACAAGTACCGACCCCGACGGAGGAGCCGCGCGGATGAAGGCAGTGACCTGGCAAGGGCGACACAAAATCGCCGTGGAGACGGTGCCCGATCCTCGGATCGAGGCCCCGACGGACGCGATCATCGAGGTCAGTTCCACCGGCATCTGTGGATCCGACCTACACCTGTACGAGGTGCTCGGCGCCTACATGAGCAACGGCGACGTCCTCGGCCACGAACCCATGGGACGTGTGGTGGAGACCGGTTCGGCCGTCACCGGGCTGGAACGCGGTGACCGCGTGGTCATCCCGTTCCAGATCAGCTGCGGCGCCTGTTACATGTGCCGGACCGGGCTGCCCACCCAGTGCGAGACGACGCAGGTCCGCCGATACGGCTGCGGCGCCGCCCTGTTCGGCTATTCGAAGCTCTACGGGCAGGTGCCCGGCGGCCAAGCCGAGTATCTGCGGGTGCCGCACGCGGACGCCACCCACATCACCGTGCCCGACGGACCGGCCGACGACCGCTTCCTGTACCTGTCGGACGTGCTGCCCACCGCGTGGCAGGCCGTGGAATACGCCGGGGTGCCCGACGGCGGATCGGTGACCGTGCTGGGTCTGGGCCCGATCGGGGACATGGCCTGCCGGGTGGCCGCGCATCGCGGCTATCGCGTCATCGGTGTCGACCGGGTACCCGAGCGGCTGGCGCGGGTGGCCGAGCGCGGCATGGAAGTGATCGACCTCGACGCCGTCGACGAGCCGCTCGGCGACATCATCCGCGGCTGGACCGACGGCCGGGGCACCGACTCGGTGATCGACGCGGTGGGGATGGAAGCCCACGGGTCGCCGATCGCGTCGATGGCCCAGCGCTCGGCGGCGTTCCTGCCCGATTTCGTGGCCCAGAAGGTGATGGACACCGCGGGCGTCGACCGGCTCGCGGCACTGCACTCCGCCATCGACATCGTCCGTCGCGGCGGCACGATCTCGGTGATCGGCGTCTACGGCGGCATGCTCGACCCACTGCCTATGCGGGTGTTGTTCGACAAGCAGATCCAGCTGCGGATGGGCCAGGCGAACGTCAAACGGTGGGTCGACGACATCATGCCGCTGCTGCGCGACGGCGACCCGCTGGGCGTGGACACCTTCGCCACCCACCGCCTCCCACTGACCGATGCGGCGCAGGCCTACGCCACCTTCCAGCAGAAGACCGACGGCGCGGTGAAGATCGTGCTCGACCCGACCGCGAACTGACCGGCGGAGCGGTCCGCACCGGACCCGGCCGCGGTGCCCGCACCGCGGCCGCGGACGGTTTGCTCTGAGCATGCCTGGGTAGCTGCCGTGTATGAGCTTCTTACTACGCGGAGTCGTCTCACCGTGGTGGCTCGAGGCGCCGACCTCCGTTGCGGCGGAGATGGCCCGCGCGAGCGTGGAGAAGGCCGTCGACGTGGGAATGAAGGCGGCGCAGGCGCCGGTGCAGGCGGTGGCAGCGGGCGCACGGGCAGGCGTGTCGCTGCTGAATCTGGGCAGTAACGAGGAGTTGCGCGACGAGTTGGCCGCGCTGATCGACCCGCACGCGCTGCGCTCCCGGCGCCGGGTGGCGCTCAACGAAGACCGGGCCACCGTGGAGGTGCGCGGCCTGGACTCCGGCAGGAGCGGAGACATCACCGAGGCGCTGCACCGGACGCTGGACCGCCGCCGCGATGTGCGTTGGTGGCGAGTGAATGCGGTGACCGGCCGCGTCGTGGCCGCTCTCGAGCACGGTGCGGCCGACCTGCCCGCCCTGGTGTCGGCCATCGAATCCGCCGAGACCGATACCGCGGTCGGCGATCTGGACTGGAGTCGCGGCTGCGAGCACCCGGGGGACCGGGAACCGCTGCTGGCGGCCGGGATCCAGGTCGCGGGCGACGTGTGCGCGATCGGGCTGTCCGCCATGAGCGCCGTGCTGCCGTTGCGCGGACCCGCCCGTGTGTTGCGCGCCGCCGCCGCCTTCGTCGACACCCAGCCCCGCCTCCGCAAACGGCTCGAGGATCAGCTCGGCCGTCCACGGACCGATCTGGTGCTGACCACGGCGAACGCGATCGGCAACGCCCTGGGCAACAGTGCGGCGGCGGGCACGGCGAATCTGGTGATCGACGCGGTGCACCGCGGTTTCACGCTGACCGAATCGCTCACCCGCTACGTGCAATGGCAGGACTGGGAGGCCGAGATCGACCGCCGCCCAGCGGAAGTGTGCGACCCGCTGACCCCGCCCGACCGTGTGGTCGACATGCCGCAGGGCCCGATCGAACGGGTTGCCGACGAAACGGCCGCGGGTGCGCTGGCGGGCGCGGTCACCTCCGTCCTCGGCGGACGTGGCCTGTTCGGCGCGGCCGACGCACTGGAACTCGGAGCCCCCAAGGCGGCGCGGGCCAGCCGCGAGGCCTACGGCGCGCTGGTCTCCACGATGCTGGGCCGCGCGGGTGTGCTGACGCTGCACCCGCGGGTGTGGCGGCGGCTGGACCGACTGTCGGCGCTGGTCATCGATGGAGAATCGCTGCTGACCACACGGCGTCTGGTCCTCGAGGCCGAAGCGAGCGACCCGAGATGGTCGGTCGCCGAGGTATGGAGCGCGAGCCAGCGGCTGCTGTGGGAGCACGAGACCGGCGAAAGCCGCGACGACGCGCAGCCCGACCACACCGGCCGCTACCTGTCGGCCGGCGGCCACCGCAGACTGGTGCACCCCGCGACCGGAAAACCCGACGACGGTGTGACGCGCCGCCCAGTGTGGCGCGAACTCCACGACAACGGAACACCGGTCGGGCGGGTCCTGGTCGGCCGGGAACTCGACCGTCGGGCATACGCGCTGCTGGGCCGGGCGCGCAGCGCGGGCCTGCGCGTGACGCTCGCCGCGAGCGCCGACGCCGCCGAGTTGCGGTCCATGGCCGACGAATTCGTCTCCCCGTCCACGTCGATGAGCGGGCTGGTGCGCGCTCTGCAGCAGGACGGTCACGTCGTCGCCGTGTTGAGTCCCCGCGCGCACAAGGCGCTGGCCCACGCCGACGTCGCGATCGGTCTGGCCGTGCGGGAGGGCAACGCGCTGCAGATGCCGTGGACCGCCGACGCGGTCTGCCGCGACCTCGCACAGGCCGACCGCGTCCTCGCCGCCGTCGCTCCGGCCCGTCAGGTGAGCGAACGCGGCCGATCACTGGCCCTGTCCGGCGCGGCGCTGGGCGGTCTGCTGCTCGCGGTCGCCCCGGACAGCGCGGGCCGCTCGTCGCCCATGACCGCCGCCCACTACACCGGTCTGCTCACCGGCGCCTACACCGGATGGCGTTCGGCGCGCACCGCCCCACCGGCCACGCTCGCACCGTTGCTGCCCTGGCACGCCCTCGAACCCCAAGAGGTGCTGAGCCGGTTGCCGCGGCCGCTCGCGGTGCCCGAGCGCGCCCGGCCCGGCGCGGTCGCCCGCATCCCCGGCGTGAGCGTCATCGCGGCGGCGGCGTCGTTCGCCGGTCAGTTGCGCCGGGAACTCGCCGATCCGCTCACCCCGATCCTCGGCGTCGGCGCGGTCGCCACCGCGGTGCTCGGCGCGCCGTCGGACGCGGTGCTGCTGTCGTCGGTGCTCGGCGTCAACGCGCTGGTCTCCGCCTGGCAGCGCCAGCGCGCGGAGAACGCGCTGTTCCGCCTGTTCGAAGGCGAGCAGCTCAGCGCCCGCGTGATCGACCGCGCCGACCTCGACACCGCCGAACCGCGCGAGCACCTGGTGCCCGCCGACCTCCTCGAACTCGGCGACGTGATCGTGCTGCGAGCCGGGGAAGTGGTCCCCGCCGATGCCCGGCTGCTGCGCGCGGACGATCTGGAAATGGACGAATCCGGCCTCACCGGCGAATCGATCACCGTCGAGAAACAGGTCGCGGCGACCCCGGGCCGGGCGCTGGCCGAGCGCGCCTGCATGGTCTTCGAAGGCAGCACCGTGGTCAACGGCACCGGGCGAGCGATCGTCGTGGCCGTCGGTCACGACACCCAGGCCGGCCGCGCCGCCGCCGGTGCCATCCCGCCGGAAAAGGCCGGTGTGCAGGCGCAATTGCGCCGCCTGACCGACCGGGCCCTGCCGTTGACGCTCAGCGGCGGCGGCATCGTGACCGGACTGGGCATGCTGCGCGGCAGGCCGCTGCGCACCGCGATCGCCGACGGCGTGGCGGTCGCGGTCGCCGCGGTCCCCGAAGGACTGCCGCTGGTGGCCACGGTCGCTCAGCTCGCCGCCGCCCGCAGGCTGTCGCGACACGGCGTGCTGGTGCGCGCCAGCCGCACCGTCGAGGCACTGGGCCGGGTGGACACCCTGTGCTTCGACAAGACCGGCACCCTCACCGAGGGGCGGCTGCGCCTGACCACACTCGCCGATCTCGACGAGCAGTGGCCCGCCGACGCCGACTGCGAGCACGCGCACCGCCTGCTGCGGGCCGCGACCCGCGCCTGCCCCGATCCCGCCGAGGGCCCGATCGTGCACGCCACCGACCGCGCGGTGGTCGAGGCCGCGGCCGAGGCGCTCGGCGACGACCCCCGCCGCTGGGACGCGATCGAGGAGATCCCGTTCGAATCCAACCGCGGCTACGCCGCCACTCTCGGTCACACCTCCCGCAAACTGCGGCTGATCGTGAAGGGCGCCCCCGAGGTGGTGCTCTCGCGCTGCACCGGCGTGCGGATCGACGAGACCGACCATCCCTTCGACGACCGCCTGCGTGAACGCGCCGAACAGGTGGTTCGCGATCTGGCCGAGCAGGGCTTGCGGGTGCTGGTGGTGGCCCGGCGCGACCTGCCGACCGAACCCGACGACGTCGAGGCGGCGGTCGCCGAACTGAGTCTGCTCGGATTCATCGGCCTCGCCGACGCCCCGCGCCCGCAGACGGTGCCGCTGGTCACCGCGTTGCAGCGCAACGGAATCAGCGTCCGCATGATCACCGGCGACCACCCGGTGACCGCGGCGGCGGTGGCCCGCCAGCTCGGCATCGAGGCGGGGGAGGTAGTGACCGGCGCGGATCTCGACCGTCTGGACGAGACCGCGCGTGCGGAACTGATCGAACAGAGCACGGTGTTCGCTCGCGTCAGCCCGGAACACAAGGTGCGCATCGTGGCGGCGCTGCGCCGCGCGGGACACGTGGTCGGGATGACCGGCGACGGCAGCAACGACGCCGCCGCGATCCGCACCGCCGACGTCGGAATCGGTTTGGCCGCACAGGGTTCGGTCGCCGCCCGCAACGCCGCCGACATGGTGCTCACCCATCCCGACCCCCTGGTGCTGCTGCACGCCCTCGTCGAAGGCCGCGGCATGTGGCAGCGGGTCACCGACGCCGTCGGCGTGCTGGTCGGCGGCAACGCAGGCGAGGTCGCCTTCACGCTGTACGGCACCGCCGTCAGCGGCCAGGCGCCGCTGGGCACCCGGCAGTTCCTGTTGGTGAACATGCTCACCGACATGTTCCCCGCCATGGCGCTGGCGCTGTCGCGGGAACGGGACGCGGTCGATCCCGACGACACCGACGACCCGCAGGCCCAAGCGCAGCGCGCGGCGGAGCGGCTGGCCGAACTGCCGCCCGCGCGCCTGGGCCCCGACCTGCTGCACACGCTCGGCGTGCGCGGCGTCGCCACGGCCACCAGCGCCTCGGTCGCCTGGACCCTCGGCCGGATGACCGGCACGCAGCGCCGCGCCGCCACCATCGGCCTGGTCGCGCTCATCGGCACACAGCTGGGTCAGACGCTGGTCTCCGGTTACCGCAGCCCGTTGGTGTGGCTCACCACGGCCGCCAGCGGTGCGGTGCTCGGCGCGGTGGTGATGACACCGGGACTGTGCGGCTACTTCGGTTGCCGCCCGCTGGATCCGGTCGGCTGGGGGATCGCGACCACCTGTGCGACCACCGCCACCGTCGCCGCGGTGCTGGTTCCGCGGCTGCTGCCCCCACCGGAATCGGAGTAGCAGCGGCGCGCTGATTGGCGTCCGTCCGCCCGGGTACCCGCCGGGCGACGGGCCTCGCCACGGGCACATGATCCCCGGTCCGCGCGGCGACCCGGCGGCCGGTCGCCCAGGGCACGAAAACCTGAGCCCACGAACGCATTCCACGACAACAGAAACGAGTGTTGCGATGACCGACCAGGATGTCGTCGACCTGCTCACCGCCCAGCACGAGGAGATCCGCACGCTGCTGGCGCGACTGAAGTCGGGTAACGACGGGAAACAGGACTTGTTCACCGAGTTGGTGCGGTTGCTGGCCGTGCACGAGAGCGCCGAGGAGGAGGTCGTGCATCCGGTCGCCGGACGGGCCCGGTTCGGCGCCGACGCCGACATCGTGCAACCGCGGCTGGAGGAGGAGAACGCGGCCAAACGCGCGCTGGCCGACCTCTACGACCTCGGGGTGGACCATCCCGAATTCGATGCCCGGCTCGCCGAATTCGCCGACGCGGTGGACGAGCACGCCGCGCACGAGGAGGCCGAGGAATTCGCCCTGCTGCGCGCCCAGTTCTCCAGCAGCCAGCTCCAGCGGATGGCCGGATCGCTGCGGGCCGCCGAGGCCGTGGCGCCCACCCGGCCGCACCCGCACGCGGGGGAGTCCGCGCTCGCCAATCTGGCGGCGGGCCCGCCGCTGGCGCTGTTCGACCGGGCCCGCGACGCGGTGCGCGACTGGCGCCGCCAGCACGACAGCTGAACCACCCACAGCCCCGAAACGCCAGAAGGAGGACCGACATGGGGTTTCCCGAGCAGCAGCAGAAAGTCCCCGGTATCCAGGCCAAGATGACTCCGGTGCCGGATTGCGGTGAGGACAGCTACCGCGGTTCCGGCAAACTGACCGGCAAGGCCGCGGTCGTCACCGGCGCCGACAGCGGCATCGGGCGGGCGGTGGCGATCGCCTACGCGCGTGAAGGCGCGGACGTATTGATCTCCTACCTCGACGAGGACGAGGACGCGAAGGAAGTCGCCGATCTGGTGACGCAGGCCGGACGCAAAGCCGTGCTCGTGCCCGGCGACCTGTCCGAGGCCGCCCACTGCCGCGCCGTCATCGACCGGGCGGTGCGGGAATTCGGCAAGATCGACGTCCTGGTGAGCAACGCGGCGTTCCAGATGACGCACGAGACCCTGGAAGAGATCAGCGACGAGGAGTTCGAGCACACCGTCAAGCTGAACATCAACGCCTACTTCTACCTGGTGAAGGCGGCGCTGCCGCACATGCCGCCGGGGTCGTCGATCATCGGCAGCTCTTCGGTGAATTCCGACATGCCCTCGCCCACCCTGGCTCCGTACGCGGCGACCAAAGCCGCCATCGCGAACTTCTCCGCCAGCCTCGCGCAGCTACTGGGTGAGCGCGGGATCCGGGTCAACAGCGTTGCGCCGGGACCGATCTGGACTCCGTTGATCCCGTCCACCATGCCGGTGGAGAAGGTCACCCACTTCGGGGACGACACCCCGCTGGGCCGCGCCGGTCAACCGGCCGAACTGGCGCCCACCTACGTCATGCTGGCCTCCGACGACGGCAGCTATGTCTCGGGCGCTCGGATCGCCGTCACCGGCGGCAGGCCGATCCTGTGACCCTCGGCGCGCGATAGCCCCACGGTCGGCCGATCTCCCGGATCGGCCGACCGCCGGTGGCGGCGGGTCACAGCATCGTCACCACGAGCCCGACCGCGACGGCGACGAACAGCAGGATCACCAGCGCCCCGATGAGCATCGCCAGCACGCCGGTGACCGGGAAGTGGTGTCGGGTGCTCGGCTCCGGCGCGGACAGACCGGACGTCTGCGGGGTGTCCGGTGGTGTGGCGCCGGGCGACACCCCGCCGCCGGGTTCCAGGTCGGGAGTTTTCGCGGGGTCGGGGTCCATCGCGTTCATAGCCGCTCCCTACTCGCCGTCGTTTCCGGGTGCCTCGGGTGCGTCGGGCCGTTTGCCGGACCTCTTGCGATACAGGATCACCGCGCCGACCAGCACCGCGAGTCCGAGAATCACCAACAGTTCCATGGCAGGGGCCTACCCGGTATCCGCGTGCCCAATCGAGAGGGGCTGCCGGTCACCTGCCGATGATCACGTAGTGACCGGCGGTCTCTTGGAACTCGACGGCGTCGGCGATCGCCGCGTCGTCGAGCGCGGGGCTACCGTCCGCGACGACGAGCAGCTTGTCGTCATCGTCGTAGAACCGGTGGATGATCCCCACACAGCGTCCGCGGGCGAAGACCAGAGGTTCGGACGGTCCGAGGAAGTACCCGTCGAGTTCTTGTCCGTCGGGGGCGCGGGTGAGCGGAACGTATCCGTAGTTGACGAGATAGCGGAATCCGCATCGCGGATGGTGGCTGCCGTACGGGCGGTCGATGACCAGATCCACTGTGCGGCCGAGGAATAGACGCGCCAACCGCAGCGATTCGGAGTCCTCGAGTTTCACCGGATCGGTCACCCGCCCCAGGTTACGGCAGATCGATCATGCCGTGGCGCGCGAGCCACGACGGAGCATCACACCGGGCGGCGGCAGGCCGGTCGATCGGGCGCTCCGCTTCGCCCTTCCCGCCCGGCCGCGACACCTGTACGCTGTGACCGACCGGTCGGTCATAGCGTGTTCAGTGAAGGAGTAGCAGGTGCGAACCTTGCTTCGATTTGCCGCATCGACGGCCACCGCCGCGGTGTGCCTCCTGGGAGCCGCGCCCGTCGCCGGGGCGCAGGAGCCCGCGAGCGTTCCCTACAGCTATCTGGCGGGGTTGGCCGCGCAGCTGGCGGCGCCGGGGGCGCCCCCGCCGGGAGCCAACGATTGGACCTGCCACCCGGGTGCCGCACATCCGAATCCCGTGGTGTTGCTGCACGGCCTGGGCAACGAGACGGTGAGCTGGCAGACCCTGTCGCCGTTGCTGGCGGCCGCCGGTTACTGCGTGTACACCACCACCTACGGCGCCGGTGCGTTCGGTCCGGCGCTGGGCGCGGTGGCGCCGGTCCCCGAGAGCGCCCGCCAGATCGGAGCGTTCATCGACCGCGTCCTCGCCGCCACCGGCGCGGCGAAGGTCGATGTCGTGGGGCATTCGATGGGCGGTGCGGTGCCGTTCTACTACTTCCACCACCTCGGCGGCGCCGGAAAGGTCGCACGCCACATCGGGCTGGGCGCTCCTTATCACGGGTCGACGCTCAGCGGCGCCGACACCGCGGCGAAGCCCCTGCGGGATCTGCCGGGCACCGCGGACGCCATCGCCGACTGCGGCCCCTGCCAGATGTCGCCGGACTCGCCGTTTCTGCGGGAGTTGAAAGCGGACGCCCGGCTGGTGCCCGATGTGCAGTTCGTCAGCATCGTCAGCCGCTACGACGAGATCGCCACGCCCTACACCACCGGCATGCTCGACGGGCCGAACGCCCGCAACATCGTGCTGCAGGACGTGTGCGCCACCGACTACTCCGAACACTACGGGCTCACCTCCGATCCGGTCGCGGTGCGCGAAGTGCTCGACGCGCTGGATCCCGAGCACGCCCGGTCGGTGGAATGCCCGGTGGTCGCGCCGATCGTCGGACCGCTCACCTCGGCGGCCGGGTCGTGAGGTCGGCCGAGCCCGGCCGCAAGGCACTGCTGCACGCGGGCCGCACCCTGCTGGGGGAGGCGGATCTGGCCAAACTGTCGGTGAACGCGATCGTCGCGCAGGCGAACATGGCCAAAGGCAGCTTCTATCAGCACTGGTCCAGCCGCGGAGACTACATCCGAGCGCTGCACCACGCTTTCCACGAGGACTTGTTCGCCCAGGTGCTGGACACCGTCTCCGGCACGCCGCCGGGTATCGAGCGGCTGACCGCGGGTATGCACGCCTACCTCGACGGCTGCCTGGCCCAGCCGGCGACGAAGGCGCTGCTGATCCAGGCGCGCTCCGAAGCGGGCCTCGGTGAGCAGGTCGCGGCGCGCAATCGGCAAGCCGCGCTGGTCATCACGGACGATCTCGCCGCCGCCGGGTGGGCGGACCCGGAACCGGTCGCGACGCTGATCGTGGCCGCGATCGCCGATATCGCGCTCGCGGAGCTGACCGCCTCGCGGACCCGCCCGGACCTGCGTGCGGCCTTGGTACGCCTGGCCACCGGACACCGCGGCAACGGGGTAGCCGAACGGTAGCCGAGGCATTGCGTGTGGGCGTGGGCTGGAGGAAGGTGAGTATGTCCGGTGGCGCCACCGGGGCGCCGCCATGAGCATTCGGGAGGTGGCCCGTGTACGCACGTTCCAGCACAATCGCGGCCCAGCCGTCATCGATGGACGACGGGATCGCATACCTCCGCGATGAAGTGATGTCGAATCTGCCGGAGCTGCAGGGGTGGGTCGGCATGTCGTTGCTGGTGAACCGGTCGACGGGACGTTGCATCGCTACGACCTCGTGGGAATCGCAGGAGGCATTGCATGCCAGCAGAGGACGGGCCCAGCAACTGCGCGACGGCCTGGCCCGCCGACTCGGCGGCGAGGTGGAGCGCGTCGAGGAATGGGACATCGCGGCGATGCACCGCGACCATCCCGCCGGCGACGCCGCCTGCGCCAGGTGCAGTTGGGTGCAGGTCGACCCGGGGCAGGTCGAGCGCCTGATCGACACGTTCCGGATGGAAGTGCTGCCGCAGATCGAGACGCTCGACGGATTCTGCAGCGCCAGCCTGTTCGTCGACCGGGACAGCGGCCGAGGGGTGGGCGCGATGGTGTGGGCGACTCGCGAGGCGATGGACGCCACCCGCGAGCACAGCACTCGGATCAGGAGCGCGGCGACTCAGCGGGTCGGCGCCAACGTGCTCGAGGTCGGGGAGTTCGAGCTGGCGTTCGCGCATCTGCGCGTCCCCGAAATGGCCTGACAGCGCCCGAGTTCCGGCCGGAGCACACGCTTCCGGCCGGACATTCGTGTTCCCGCGCGGGCACGGCGACCGGAACGGCCAGGACGCCGCAGGTATCGGCGGCCCTTACCCGAGAGGTAATGGCCGCGACGGCCGGCCGTTCGTAGGATCGGGGCGTGACTACCCCAACGGCAGGTGACCTGCTGCGACATTGGCGCCTGGAACGCAGGCTCAGCCAGCTGGAGCTGGCCGGACGGGCCGACACCTCGGCGCGGCACCTGAGCTTCATCGAAACCGGGCGCGCCACCCCGAGCCGCACCATGATCGTGCACCTGTCGGAGCATCTGGAGATCCCGTTGCGCGAACGCAACCGCGTCCTGTTGGCCGCGGGCTACGCGCCCGCCTACGCGCAGCCCGGTCTGGACACTCCGGCCATGAACGCCGTCCGCGGCGCCATGCGCCAGATCCTCGCGGGCCACGAGCCCTACCCCGCGCTGGCCATCGACCAGAACTGGACGATGATCGACGCCAACAGCGGCGTGGCCGTGCTCATCGCGGACATCGATACGGCACTGACGAAACCGCCGGTGAACGCGCTGCGGCTGAGCCTGCACCCCGACGGTATGGCCGGCCGCATCCGCAACCTCGCCGAATGGCGTGGCCACATCCTCGCCCGTCTGGCGCGCCAAGTAGAGGTCACCGGCGCCAGGGACCTGGCCGACCTGCTCGAGGAGCTGCGGTCCTACCCCGGTGGCGAAGTGGAGCTCACCGTGCCCGAACCCGACCAGGCGGTGGTGCCGCTGCGGATCGAGCACGACGGCAACGAGTTGTCCTTCCTCAGCGTCACGACGGTGTTCGGCACCCCGATGAACGTCACCGTCGCCGAACTGGCCATCGAGTCGTTCTTCCCCGCCGACGAGGACACCATGAAACGGCTCACCGCGGGCGCCCGGTGAGCCGCGCGGCCCAGCTGTCGGCCCTGCTGGACGCGCCCGTCCGCGCCGTCACCGATCTCGGCGCCCGCCACGCGTGGACGCTGCACCGCGCCGAAACAGCCGACGGCAGAACCGTTTTCGTGAAGGCTTCGGCCGAGCCGACATCCGTCTTCGCGGCCGAAGCCGCGGGCCTGTCCTGGCTGCGCGCCACCGCGCCCGACCCGGCCGGGGCCTTGCTGCCGCAGGTCCTGGCCGCCGACGACCGGACATTGGTGCTGCCCTGGCTGGAGGAGACCGGACCCACCCCCGCGGCCGCCGAGCGATTCGGCCGTGAACTGGCCGCGCTGCACGCCGCCCGCGCCGAGCGGTTCGGGGCCCCGTGGGAAGGCTGGATCGCGAGCCTGCCACTGCCCAACACCCCGACCGACGGCCCGTGGTCGCGGTGGTACGCCGAGCAGCGCCTCGCGCCCTACCTCGCTCGGGCGGCGGCGGCGCTCGGCGCCGACGGCACCCGCCTGATCGAACGCGTCATCGATCGCATCGATGAGCTGGCCGGCCCCGCCGAACCACCGGTCCGCATCCACGGCGATCTCTGGTCGGGCAACATCGTGTGGACGCGGGAACGGGCGATGCTCGTCGACCCCGCCGCGCACGCGGGCCACCGCGAGACCGATCTGGCCATGCTCGCCCTCTTCGGCGCTCCACACCTGGACCGTATCCGCGCCGCCTACCACGAAACCCACCCGCAGGCCGACGGATGGCGCACCCGCACGCCGCTGCACCAGCTGCATCCGCTGCTGGTGCACGTCGCGCTGTTCGGCGCGGGCTACCGAGCGCGGACCCTCGCCGCGGCCGCCGCCGCGCTAGGGTCCTGACCCGCACCCGGCGTCACCCGTCGACCCGGGCGATGACCTTCTCCGCGAAGCGGGACAGGTTGGCGATCTTGGTCTCCAGCGGCTCGGTGTCCTGTTCGGTGGTGTAGGGGAGCCGGAAGCCGACGATCACATCGGTGACCCCTTTGTCCTCGAGACGTTTGATCCCGTCTACAGTGAAACCGTCCAGCGAGATGACGTGCACCTCGAAGTCCTTGCGGGTGCCGTACTCCGCGCGCAACGTGTCCAATTCGCCCAGCAGCCGGTCCAATTCGGCGCCGTCGCCACCGGCGTGCATCCACCCGTCGCCGCGCTGCGCGGCCCGGCGCAACGCGGGCCTGCTGTGGCCGCCGATCAGGATCGGTACCGGTTCGGTCGGCACCGGGCTGATCTTGATCGGCGGAATGTCGTAGAACTGCCCGTGGTATTCGAAGTACCCGCCTGCCGAAAGTCCGCGCACGATGTCGATGCATTCGTCCATCCGCGCGCCGCGCTTGTCGAACGGCACCCCCATGATCTCGAAATCGTCCGGCCACGGACTGATGCCGACACCGAGCCCGAACCGGTTGCCGCTCAGCGCGGCCACCGACGCGGCCTGCTTGGCCACCAGCACGGGCGGGCGAATCGGCAGCTTCAGCACGAACGGCGTGAACCGCAGCGTGGTGGTCACCGCCGCCATCGCCGCGCTGAGCACGAATGCCTCGACGAACGGCTTGTCCTCGAGAAACTCCCGGTTCCCGTCGGGGGTGTAGGGATATTTCGCGTCGGACTCCTTCGGGTACGCCACGCTGTCGGCGACCGCCATGGAGGTGTAGCCCGCCTCCTCGGCGGCCTTGGCCAGAGCGAGGTAATACGACGGGTCGGTCATCGTCTCGGCGTAGGTGAAACGCACGGTGCCTGCCTTCCTGGCGCGTCGAGCGCGCCGCGCGGGTCCCGGGCGGTTGCCGAGACGTGAGGGGAACTGCCGCAGGCGCGACCGTGGCGCCGCGACGGCATCGCGGACTGCCGTGGGTCGCCGCCTACTGCCATGGGTTGGTGAATCCTTCCGGAATCAAATGGTCGAACAGCGCTCGCATCTGCGGTGACAACCGCAGCAGTTCGATGTGCGAGCCGATCGGCCCGCCCTCGAGATAGGCGAACTCCATCCCGACGCCATCGAACCGGCCGCGCGCGGTGATCTCGATACCGGCCGCGGCGGCCTCGGCGAGCGCGGCGTCGTAGTCCTCGGGCACCCACGCGGCGTGATGCAGTCCGGGGCCGACCCGATCGAGATGCTCGGCGTACAGGCTCACCCCGCCACGCGGCTCGATCAGCTCCAACTGCTGGCCACCCGCATAACCGAGCGCCACACCGATCGTGTAATCGGCCGGGGCCCCGCGCAATTCGGCCGCATCGGGCCCGAAGTGGACCTCCGGAATGGTGAACCATTCACCGACTCCGTACCGGGTGGTGAACGTCTCACGAGCCGAAGCCAGATCACCCACCACCCAGCACAATTGGAAGATCGGGCCGCCTGTGATCATCGGTGGCCTCCGAGACGGCTCAGCAGACCCGGACACCACCGGTGTGCGGCGACCACCGTCCTGTTGTAATGCGGAAACACGATGTAGGGCCGGTTCTTCCGCATGCCACGCAGGATGTGCCGCGCGGCCCGTTCGGAGCCGGTCATCCCGATCGGCTTCCGGCGCAACGGTTCGCGATAGGAGTACCCGGGCAGGTCGATCCCGGAATCGACGATGTCGGTCGCGACCCCGCCGGGCACGGCCACGCTCACGCGGACACCGGCGGCGGCCGCTTCCACGCGCAGCGCGGTGCTGAGCCCGACCACCGCGTGCTCGGTCATCGCGTACGCGGCCGACGGCGCCACCGGTGTCAATCCGGCCGGCGACGCCACGTTGACGATGTGGCCGGAGCCCTGCGCGCGCATCAGTGGAGCCCCAGCTCGGCCACGGCGCCGTGCACCAAGCGGCGCATCTGGTCGTCGTCGGAGACGTCGACGACCTGGGTGTGGATCGCGGTATCGGCGGCCGGCCCGACCAGCCCGGCGGCGTCGATGTCGGCGGCGACCACCGCGACGCCCCGCGCGGCCAACAGGCGGCACAGCGCGGCGCCGAGGCCGGACGCGGCACCGGTGACCACCGCCACATTATCCACGCCGTTTAATTAATCATCTGTGTTTAACATCGTCAATACTCGTGTTTAGTAGAGTGCGTGCATGCCGAGCGACGAATCGCGCACCGCCTTGCTCGACGCCGGAGAACGCCTCATCGCCGAACGCGGCCTCGACGTGCCGCTGCGCGACATCGCCGCCGCCGCGGGCCAGCGCAACAACTCCGCCGTGCACTACTACTTCGATTCGCGCACCGGACTGATCGAGGCCATCGTCGAGCGCCGGATGAACTGGCTCGAACAGCGGCGCATGCAGCTGCTGGCCGCCCACGAGGCCGACGGCCGCACCAACGACGTGCACACCCTCGTCGCCATGCTCGCGACCCCGATCCTCGAACTGCTCGGCCACGACCGGGTGACCCATCTGGGCCGGTTCCTGGAAGTGGTACGCACCCATCCCGTCGTGGCGGACGCGCACCGTCTCGCCGACGCCGACCGCGCCGCCGTCCGCATCATCGCCACCCGCCTCGACGCCGCGCTGACCGCTCTGCCGCGGCGGCTGCGCAGGCAACGCCTGGAAACCATGGCCACCGTCATGTTCGCGTTGATCGCCGACTACGAACGCACCCTGGAAGCAGGGGTGCGCACCGCCCACCCCGGGGACGCCGCGGAGATCGTGGACATGATCGTCGCCATGCTCACCGTGCCCGTCCCCGAGCGCACGGCCGCCGCGCCGGGGCACTGAGACCGGCACCCCTCAACCCGGCACCGGCCGTGCACCCGGGGCGACGGCCAGCTGCCGACGCACTTGCGGCCCCGCGGTATCGGGGAACCGTCGGTGCAGTCGGTCGATATAGCGGCGCACCACGCACAATTCGCTGTACAGCGCGTGCCGCGCGGCGGGATCGTGGCGGTAAGTGGATTCGATGTCCCGCGCCAACGTCCGGGCCTGCCGGGTCAGCAACTCCAAGAAGACCCGAGCCTGGGCGAGGTCGGCGTCGTATTCCATTCGGTAGGCCGATCTGTCGTTCGATTCCTGTATCGGTCGCCCAGCGCTCCCCGTGCCGCGGTCCTCGGCCGATCGGAGCAGAACATGATGCTAACCGAGCCTCAGCCCCTCGGTCGCCGAAACGGAACCGTTCGACCGCTATCGCCTGGCGATCACGTCCGCACTCGTCGACCGAACGCCATCGGCGGGGATGCGCCGTGCCGGACTCGGTCGGATACCGCTCGCGCGTATGGTGATCGTATGGGCGTCATCGGGGAGCTGTTTCCTGGCAAGAAGCTGAACCATGAGGGCAGCGAGGACAGCGACGGGCAGACCCATACACCGCGGTTCGACATCGATCTCGACACCGGAGTGGTACGGGTGCCGCGCGCGGACCGGACACCCGCCGAGGACCACGGCGACGGGCGAGAACAGGCCTAGGATCGGCCCCGGTGTACGAAGCCATGCCACATCACCCCTGTGGCACCGCCCCGCAAATTCCGCTCGGACAGAAAACATCTCGCTGATCGCAACCCGTTACGACAGCGGTGCGCACCGGTAGCGTCGCCGCAATGGGCAAAGTTGGTGGGCGACGACGGCCCCTGAAGACCGTCACGGGAGTCAGCGGTGCGGTCAGCGTGTACGCGGCGGCCATCGATCCGTCCGCCACGACGATCGCGTCATCGATCGAGATCGCGAAAATCGCCGAACAACACAAATTCGACGCCCTCTTCGCCGCCGACCTGCTCAGTTTCGGCGCACAAGGCGCCATCGGCGCCCAGGAACCGTTGATCTTCCTGTCCGCGCTGAGCGCCGTCACCTCGCACGTCGGCCTCATCGCCACGGTGACCACCACCTTCCACCACCCCTACAACCTCGCCCGGCTCTTCGGCACCCTCGACCACATCAGCAACGGCCGCGCGGCATGGAACGCGGTGACTTCCTCGGTGGGGGAGGAGAACTACGGCGACCAGGACCTGCCGAGCCCCGAAGACCGGTATGCCCGCGCCACCGAATCCCTCGAGGTGGTCAACGCCCTGTTCGACAGCTGGCAGTCCGGCGCGCTGACTCCCGACGGGCGCGGCGGCGCGATCCTGGACGCCACCCGCGTGCGGCCCATCGATCACGCCGGGCGGTACTTCACCGTCCGTGGACCGCTGAACATCCCGCCCCTACCGCAGCGCAGACCCGTGCAATTCCAGGCCGGGCAATCGGCGGGCGGCATCGAACTGGGCGCGCGATTCGCCGAGGTCGTGTTCACCTCACTGCCGACCCTCGAAGACGCGGTCACCTACACCAAACGCATTCGCGCACGCGCGAGCGAACTCGGCCGCGCCGAAGGCCTGCCGCTGATCATGAGCTCGTTCCACGCCACCTACGGCGCTACCGAAGCCGAAGCGAAGCGCCTGGCGCGGGAACAGGCCGAGGCGACCGACTTCGAAGCGGGACGCGCCGCCCTCGCCGACATGCTCGGCGGCGGCGTCGACCTGTCCGGCCTGCCGCTGGACAAGCCCCTCCCGGACAACGTGCTCCCCGACGTGGCCTCCGTGCACCGCCGACGCGGCCGGGTAGAGATCTTCAGCAACTTCGCACGGTCGGGAAAGACTTTGCGAGAGCTGATCATCGCCGCCAAAGACACCGGCCACTGGGCCGTAGCGGGCACCCCCGAACAACTCGCCGACGCGATCGAAGAACGCTACGACGCAGGCGTTCTCGATGCGATCTCCCTCGGCGGACTCGCCGACGAACGCACCCGCGACTTCGTCGTCAACGGACTGCTGCCCGAACTACGCCGCCGCGGCATCACCGGTTCCGACTACGTCGGCGCGACCTTCCGCGAAAACCTCGAACTACCCCCGCTACCGGACTGACACGTGCGGCACGCAGCCGCTGTCACATCAACTCGGCGAGATGGGCGCGCGACCACGCGCACATACCGTGCACCAGCCGCAGCAACTCGTCTCCCGCAGGGGTGAGGGAATACTCCACCCGAGGATTGGCCGTGTGGTGATCACGCCGCGCGACCAAACCCTCCCGTTCCAGCGAACGCAGTGTCTCGGTCAGCATCTTGTAGCTCACGCCCTCGATCGACCGATGCAACTCGCCGAAACGGCGTTCGCCGTCCCCGATCTCCTCGAGCACCCGCAACGCCCACTTCGTCGACAGCGCCGCGAAAACACGCCGGGCGACCGCCCTGGCCTGCTGCTCCTCGGTCTCGGACATCCTCACCACTCACCTTCGAGTGCGTACTGCCGGTCGTGCCGATCCGCGCCTAGCGTCGGACCGGTGCGCATCCTGAAAACCTATGCCAGAGTCTTCGTCACCGACCTCGACACCGCCCTGCCGACCTACGAACGGCTGGCCGGAGCGAAGGCCGATCTCCGTTTCGGCTTCGAGCGCGCCGAACTCGCCGCCGTCGGCGACTTCCTGCTCATCGCGGGCCACCCGGACGATGTCGAGCGCTACCGGACCACCGTCGGCCCGGTCATCGTCGATGATCTCGACGCTCTGCTGCGGACGGTGACCGACTACGGCGCTGAACTCATCGCAGGACCACTCACCAGCGCCACCGGGACATTCGTCTACGTCCGGCATGCCGACGGAGCCGAGCTGGAATATGTGCAGTGGTCGCCCGAGACACGAGCGCGCGTACTGGGACCGAACCACAGCATCGGGCGCTAGCGGGTGAGGACCGGCGTCGACCGATGCCCTGAGGTTTCCGGCCGCGGCGGGTTCGTGTTCCGCACCCACGTGACGTTGGCGACCAAGTCGTCATCGAAGACCAGTTCGTCCCACAGCAGCCGCTCGGCGGCGTCCGGCGTCGGCTGTACCGCCGGCCGCGGCGCCGCCGCGACGGCCGCGGGCTGCTCGGGCTCGGCGGGCGGCGGCGTCACCAACCACGACAGGGCCCGCATCGGGCTGAGGCTGTAGCGGCGAGCGCCCTGCGCGATCGCGGCCACCGCGGCGGCGGAGCTCAGCACGCCGGCGACCAACGCCACGGGCGTGAGTCCGGCGCTGGCCATACGCCGTTCCCCGCTGCCCGACCCGCCCTCGCCGAAGATGCGGTGCAGCAACCCCGCGCCGAGACCTTCACCCGGATCGACCAGGATCCGCAATTCCGGCCCCCTGGCATCCAGGTACAGCAAGGCGCTCAGCACCACGATCGCCGCCAGCACACTGGAGCCGACCACCAGGTGCGCGAACCCGCGGGTCCGCAACCGCAGTTGCGCCACCACCGCGAACACGGTGACGACCATCGCTGCCGCGGCCAGCAGACCCCAGGCGCCGCTGATGTTCACGTCACGGAACTTCGACACCGACCACTCGTCGAAACCATTGGTCGCCCCGGTCACCCGGCCGAACGCGTCGGAGCGCGCCTCGCCACCCGAACCCGACGCCGAAAGCCACGGCTGGAACAGCAAGGCGAAGCCGACCGCGCTCGCGGTCGCGGCGAACAAGAAGCCCCAATCCACACCCCGTGGTGGCGTCGCCCCGCGTCCGGTGCCTCCGGAGCCACGGCTCCGACGGTCGCGCGTATTGCTTGCCTGCCAGGGGGTTGGTTGTACCATTGCTCCAGTTTCGCCGGTGCCGCATGAATAACTCTGCCGCCCAGAGCAATAACAGTGGAATTGCCCCAGAAGCCGAATATCGCGGCACATCGATAAGATGTAATTCGATCGGGCATCATCGGCCATCGACGAAAATCACCGTAAGCAGCTGCGCGACAGCAGGCAAGCGTGATCGATCTCCCGCGCATCTCCGCAGCTCCCACGGCCTACCGACGAAGAGTGACCCAACCGGCGAGTAACTTTTCGCGCACGGCGTTGAACTCGACATTCACAGATTTCACCGCAACGATGCCCAACGCGCCGCGCCCCGATTGCTGTGACACGCTTAACAAGACAGCACTAGGACGTCGGTCACAAAATTCACGCGGCACGAACTCGACACGGCCGGAAATTCGCGAATCCCCGCCGCCCGAACGCATTCCCAGCAGCACCGCCCGAAGCGGACATCCCGCCGCTAGTGCCCCTCCGCGGCCGCACGCGCATCCGCCACCGCCCGGGCGATCCGCGCCAGACGCTCCTCCGGCACCTCCACCGCGCCGTCGGCATCGACCAGCACCGCGGTCGGATAGATGTCGCGCAACAGATCCGGGCCACCCGTCGCGGTATCGTCATCGGCCGCGTCGAACAGCGCCTGCACCGCCAGACGCAACGCCGCCTCCGCATCGATCGCACGGTGATAGGTCTTCTTCAACGACGACTTCGCGAACACCGACCCCGAACCGACCGCCGTGTAACCGAAACGCTCCTCCTGCCGACCACCCACCGCGTCATACGACACGATCCGCACCGCCCGCTCCGGCTCCACAGCGTCCGGGTCGTAGCCGACCAGCACCGGGATCACCGCCATATCCTGCAGCGCCGCAGGCAGATTCGCCCGCACCATCGCCGACAACTTCGTGGCCTTGCCGTCGAACGTCAGCGACGCTCCCTCGATCTTCTCGTAATGCTCGAGCTCCACCGCGAACAACCGGATCATCTCCACCGCCATCCCGACCGTGCCCGCGAAACCCGCCGCCGAATACGTGTCGGTGATGAACACCTTCTGCATATCGCGCGTCGACACCAGATGCGCCATCGTGCCCAACCGATCACCCGCCACCAGCACACCACCGCGATAACCGATCGCGACGATCGTCGTCCCGTGCGGCGCGACACCACTCGCGCCACCGCCGAAATCCGGATCCGGCAACAACCGCGGCGCATACCGGCGCAGATACTCCGAGAAGGACGCCGCCGGGTACCGCAAGCCGAGCGGCAGGTGACTATCGGTCGTCATGAATCACCTCTCCGGGGGGAGCGTGCCCCACCCGCGAACGCGTGCACTTCCGCCCGACGTTACCGGAACCCCACCACCACCCGGCGACAACCGCGCTAGGCCGGATCCTCCCCGACACAGGTCTCCGCCGCATCGATGTGGACACAGGGAACCGGAGCCCGCGTCGGCCGATAATCCGGCGCCACACCACCCGCGCGGATCAGCCGGGCATACGCGTCGACCCCATCGGTCGGGCGGCGCGCCAACGTCGGATCGGTCAGCACATCGACCGTATAGAGCCCGAACCGCGGCGCATAGGAACCCCACTCATAGTTGTCCGTCAGACTCCAATAGTTGTAGCCGACCACATTCATCCCATCGGCCTTCGCCCGCTGCAACCAATACACCGTGTCCCGCAGATGATCGGCGCGGGTATACCCATCCGGGCGCACCTGCCCGTTCTCCGTCGGAAGCCCGTTCTCCACCACATACAGCGGCCGCCCCGGAAACTGCCGCGCGTAATGCCGCAACGCGTAGTAGATACCCTCCGGATGCACCGGCAGCTCCCACATCGGCGGACCCCCCTCCACACCGCCCTGCGCCGCCTCCCCGGTCTGCGGCAACGGAGCGAAGTAATAGTCCAGACCGATGAAGTCCAACTTCGCCGAAATCCTATCCACGATCGGCTGATTCACCTCCGTCTCCGCACCCGCCACATACCCCAGATTGCTGGTCACCTGAGCACCCGACCGATAACCGTGGATGACGTCGTAGATCTCGTTGTGCGCCTGCGCGATCCGATCCAGCATCACCGGCGCCTCATCGACACCGATCCCGCCCGTACGCAACTCGGTGCCGACATACGCCACAGGCTCGTTGAACGTCACCCACAGCGGATCACGCGAGGCATACCGCTGCACCACCTTGCGCATGTTCGCCAGCCAATCCTCCACCATGCCCGGATCGCGCCACCCGCCCCGATCCACCGCCCACCCCGGATACACCCAGTGATCCAACGTCAGCATCGGCCGCATCCCCGCCGCGACGATCCGGGCGATCACATCGTCGTAGAACCCGAACGCCGCCTCATCCCAGGCATGCGGCGCCGGCTGCAACCGCGCCCACTCGATACCCACCCGATACACCCGCACACCCAGCCGCGCCGCCAGATCGATATCGGTGAGATAGCGGCGAGCGAAGTCCACCGAATCCAGATACGGATCCGCCGTCCCACCCGACGCGATGAAACGCGACCAGTTGCTGTCCGGCGCATGACCCTCGGACTGAAACCCCGACGACGCCACGCCCCACAAGAAATCCCTACCGAACGCGGGCAACTCCCGGCCCGGCTGAGCAGCGGAAACCCCCGAAGCCATCAGCATCGCCGCAGCGGCCGACAACGCGGCGAACCCGCGCCGGTGAGTGCGTGTACGCATCGCCGTAGCGTAACTGTGAGATTGCTGGCGACCGGGGGAAGAACTCGCGTGTCGTAGATCCCACAACCGTCACAATCCGGGCCGACCCCGACCCCGACCGCCGCGCCAACTCCACACCCACGGCGAACCATCCTCCGCCGCACTCGCCGACCTCGCGGTATTCGACCCGGCCGCAATAGTTCTCGCCGCCTCGGCTGCCGAAGGGCCGCCGCCCGGATCACCATGATCGACAGTCATAGCCCCATCCTCCCAGCGCGTCCCCAGGAAACGCCGCACAACATCACACAAGCGAATCAATTGACCGAGCGCATCCGCCGCCGATCGACCAGACTTGCCCAGGTGACCAGATACGCATTCGATGCCGACCGCGCCGCCCTCGTCGCCACCTGGGCGACCGGACGAGGCGACCTCGCCCAGACGGTGGCCACCCTGCCCCCGCAGGTGACCACGGACCAGGCAACCGATCTGGCGTCGAACCTCACCACCCTCTCGCGGTTCCAATGGCGCACCTACACCCACCCCGCCAGCGCCGCGGGCGACCCCGACGTCCCCAACAGCGAAGCATGGCGCCGCGCCGAAGAACGCCGCAACTTCAAAGAAGTCGAAGCCGGACTGCGCAATCCCCACCTGCCCACGGACGAAGGACTGCTCGTCTCCTACAGCGGCGTCGTCGAATCCGCCCACCGCATCGGCCGCACCCTGCACGACATCGACCACGCCGCCCTGCTCGAAACCGTCGCCGCCGAGGTACGCACCGAACAGGAAGCCATCGAATCCGCCGAACGCGGCGACCTCTCCGGCCGCGCCCGCCAAGCCGTCGAACTGTCCCGCCCCGACGTATCCCCGGCCCAGGTCCACGCCGCCGACGCACTCCTGCGCAACGACCCACTCGGCAGCATCGAACTGTTCACCGAACTCGACCCCGCCTCCGCCTCCGTCGCCGCGGCACACTGGCTCTACGCCGCCGCCGAAGTCGCAGGCGAGGCCGCGAACGTAGCCACCACCGATGTCGTCGCCGAAGCCGACGACATCGAAGCACTCCAAGTCGAGACACCCACCCTCGTCCTCGAACGACTCGCCGCAGGCGACACCCCGACCGAAGTCGTCCTCGACCTGATCGCCGAAGCGATGGCAGTCCACGAAGGCCGCGTCCCGGCCCCCTGGAGCCTCGTCGCCCGCGTCGCCGACATCGAAGCCCAAGCCCACCGATTCGGCGTCGACGCCGACACCCGCGAAGCAATGCTCACCAGCTTCCGCATCAGCCGACTCGACCCCGCCCGCCCCGCTCTCGACCTCTTGGAAGACCTCCTCGACGGTATCCGCGGCTGCCTGCTGCTCTACGCCGCCCACACCGAGCACGACGACGCCGAAACCGAAAGCCGCTTCGCCGAAGACGTGCGCCTCGAAGCCGACGCCGACCCCGAAGACCTTCTCTGAACGCCGCGGCGGGGCACGGCCACGCCCTGCCCCGCCGGGAGTTCAGCGAGAAACTTCATCGGACCCGGCCGATTCCGAGGCCAACCAGGTACGCAACGCGCGGTAGACCGCCGCGTGATTGAGCAACGTGAAGTGATGCGCCGACGCGACATGCATACCCTTGTCGACATCGAACCCGATGCGCCGGCTCCGAGCCCGGCCCGAGCCACTCGGTGTGAGAACCAGACCGTCACCGATCACACGCCCCAGCGGATGCCGCGAATTCCGCGTGACCGTGGCGGTAACGAAATAATGCTCCGCGTCCCGCAGCAGCGGAACCTCCCGAACCACCCGGCGACGCAGCGCGTCGGCGTCCAGATCACGCCAATCCTCGTCCACCAGCGAGCCGTCCCGAAGGTCCCGGATACCCGCGCTGCGGCGACGCAACAGCCGCCCGAACGGACGAGTTTCCGGAAACCGCACCAGCGCCGCCGACGCGTAATGCACCAACTGCTCCAGCGGCGCGCCCATATGCGGTGAACCCAGGCACACCACGTGGCGCACCCGCCGCACCCACGGCACCCCGGCTCCACTCGCCACAAAGCACGCACCCCGGGCGACCAACCCACCCATCGAATGACCTACCAGCGACACCCGCTCGATCGGCACCGGCCACCCGTCGACCAAGCCCTGCATCAGCTCGCTGAACTGCGCCGCGTTCTCCGAGATATGCAGACCGGTGTTGTACCGGACCTGCAACGACGTGCATCCCGTATCGGACTCCAGACGCTCGGCATAGGTCGGTCCGCCGCCCAAACCCCACGCGTGCTCGGTTTCCACCAAGCCGTGCAAGAACACCACGACGTGCGCGGCGGGCCGTTGAACGCGCGCACCGACGAGCTCCGCGGGCACGGGAGCGCCGTCGATCCGGAACGTCATCGGCCCGGCCAGAATCGGCCGCGTCCGTTCGAGATCATCACCGATCAAACCCTGCAGCGCGGCCAGCAATCCCGAGCCGTACACCGTGCGTGACGGTGCGACGCCGGGCAGATCCGCTGCCCGTTCCGCGACCATGCCCGCCGCCACCGCGGATCCACCGACCACGCGGTAGACGCTCTCCGCGATCGCATCGTGCATCAACTCGACCGGAGCCGCCGCAGGCCCCACGCCCCACCGCACCGCCGCGAACACGCGCTGCGCGATCGCCCGGTGCACGGCCGCGATCCCGTCGACCGCACCGCCGAGTTCGTCACCGGCCAGCCGGGCCAGCGCCCTGACCTCCGCTTGCCGCTGGGTCACATCCTCCGTCACAAGCTCAGTGTACAAGTGTGCACTGAAAAGTGAACCCTACGGCACCCGCGACACGGCCACCGCCGCCTCGGTGAGACTGCCCAGATACAGCACGCCGTCCTGCTCGACCACGCCGGTCACCATCGAATAGTCGGTGCCCTCGACCTGAAGGTCGTGCACGACGTTGCCGTCGAAATCGACCGCCAGCACCCACACCGTCCGCGCAGGCTTCGGCTGCACCCACTTCGGCAGCGTCCACACGATGCGCCGCAGAATGCCAGGCAGCGGAAGCAGGCGATCCAGCAACGGATTACGCGGCGAAGGAAGCGTGATCCAGATCAGGCCGTCGCTGCCGAGGCCGAGGTTGTCCGGGAATCCGGGCAGATTCTCGATCAAACGTTCCTGCTTTCCCGCCTTCGGGCCGGTCAGCCAATAGCGCGTGAGACGGTAGCCGCCGGTCTCCGCGACGACCACGCTGGAGCGATCGGGTGCCAGGACCACGCCGTTGGCGAATTGCAGATCGTCGATGAGCGTCTCCACGTTGCCCGCGGGGTCCCGGCGGAACAGGCGACCCGTGCCGGAGTGCTCCAGGATGTCACCCATGTACTCGTCGAGCGAGTACCGGCGCGACGACGCCGAGAAGTAGATCGTGCCGTCGGCATCGCGCACCACATTGCTGGCGAACCGTAGTCGCTCGCCGTCGATTTCGTCGACCAGGACGTTCAGCCCGCCCTCGGCGTCCAGCTCCAGCAGTCCACGTTCGAAATCGCAGATCAGCACGCGCCCGTCGGCGTCGGCGTGCAGACCGAGCGGGCGGCCTCCAGTGTTCGCGAGTTCGCGGACGTCGCCGGTCGCCGGATCGATGCTGAGGACCGCACCGCCTTCGACGCCCGCGATGATCCTGCCGTCGGGGGAGAGGACGACATCTTCCGGGCCGGCACCCGGCAGCTCGAGGCGCCGGATGTCGGGAAGAGGTGGAGCACTACGAGTTTGATGCGCTCGTGCGGGGGAGCGCGGTGGTGTCCAGCGTTGCGGCTGCATGGTCGAGGCGAGCATGGCATCAGGGTAGCCGGGGGAGTGCGGAGGTCTCCGAGAAACGGTGCGCGGTCGGGGACCGCTTATGGGCGGAGGCGGAGGTGCCAAGGACGGATGCGTACGGACTGCGCGTAGAAACATGTTGATACGTAGATATGCGCATCTACGAATTCCTCATCATTCCAGCCCGCCTCACTCAACCCGAACAGACCAAAGCAGCATTGAAGGGGGAGGGGAGCGCGCGAGATCGGCGACGACTACGCGGAGCGGAACGGGCGGCCTCTCACGCTGCTGCCCAGGCCGCCTGTCGCGGCAATCGCGCCGCCGGGAGCGCGGCGGCCTGGGCAGCGGCATCGAGACGTCAGGGCTGGTGGGTGATGGTGTACCAGAGAATTGCCAGGGTACCGACCGTGAAAAGCGGTGCGATGATAAAGGTTTCGACTTTGTTCCCGGTGCGCTCGATGACGGGAAGGCTGACTCGTAGGCCGAAGGGCCAGAACAGGCGGCAGCCGCGCTCGGTGAGGCAGTCGCCGAGCAGGTGGGCCAGTGCGCCGAGTCCGACCGCGAACGGCAGCCAGACCGGCTTGTCGGCGATCCAATGTTCCATGGCGAACGTGCCCGCGGAGGCGAGCACGACGATCGGTCCCCATGCCTTGAAGTTGTTGCCGGACGGGCACAGATGCAGTGCGCGCACAGCCAGGGCGAGGAGGAAGAAAACCAGGCTCAGGGTGAACCAGTGCCCGAGCCAGTGCTCGCCGGCCCACGTGCCGCAGGCGGCGGCCGCGACGAAGGCCAGGGAGTGCGTGGCGCCGCGATGGCCGCCGGAGGCCCAGGAGATGAGCTTGCATGCGGTGTGCGTGATCGGACCCAAAGTGTGCGAGATGGTCCCGTCGGGGTGGTCCGCGTCTGGCAGCAGTGCGGCCCCGGCCGTGAGAAAGACGCCGAGCAGCAGATCGACGGTACCGAGATGTCCCGTCGCATCCTGGAGAGCCGGAAACGTCAAGATCGTGACCGGCAGCGTCGCCGCTGCCGCCGACCAGGCCAACGCGCCACTGGTCGCATGTGAATGTCCAAGCACGATTCGAACGTTAGTTCAGCTTGCTATCGGTTCGCGAATGCCGCTGTGCGAGGTCGGAAGTCGTGCGGGAAGCGTGTCCGGCGTTCGGGCTTGCGCGGAAATGAGGTAGGGGAGTGCTGGTAAGAGTCGTGGCGATGCGTAAAACGTTCTGTAGGTGGACAATCCGGTTCAGCGCGGGATGCGGGCGTGAGAACCGTTCATGCATACCTCGCGACATCATGAGCGTCGCTTGAAGCGATCCGTGGTGCGCGTGCATTAGCGCGTGAAGGAAAAAAATTGCGATACGTTCCTTTGCGTATATATGCATGATTCCCCCCTACCGTCGAAGTTCCGACCCAGCCGGACTCAAACCAAAGCAGCATCGAGGCCCGGAGATCAGGCGTGATGTGAATTCAGTTCTAGAGGACGTCGCCGATGGCAACAGTCGCTGCGGCCATGATCCGGCGCGCGAGGTCGGATCCGTCGACCGGGCCGGTGGTGTCGACGGCGACGACCGGCGTGAGCGCGAGCGGTTCGGCCAGGCGCGCCCAGTGGTCCCAGTCGTGCGCGAGGTGCGCGTCGTCGTGGTACAGGGCGGCACGTGTACGGCCGCGGTATCGGTCGCGGGCGAGCTCCGGCGGAACCGAGCACCAGACCTCCACTGCTCGCGTCGCGCCCGACTTCACGATGCCGTTGGCGGCGTAGCGCGCATCTCGGGGTTTGAACCACCACGAGTCGATCAGCGCGACACCGGGAAGCGCGGCGGCCAGCGCCCAGGCGGCCTCTGTCGCGATCGCCCCGATATTCGGTAGTACCGCGGTGTGATCGAGCCCTGAGCCCAGCGCCTCTTTGATGGCGTCCCGCGTGATCAAGTGCGCACCGAGTTCGAGCGCCAGCGCCGGAGCCAAGGTGGACTTCCCGGAGCCTGGTAGTCCGTTGACGAGAACGAGTAGTTCGCAGATGGCGACGAACCTCCGGGGCGATCGAGAAGAACAAGTCGGCGGGCCTGATTCTCGTTGCGCAGCGCCATGACCGGCAAGCCGGAAGGGGGCGTGTTCGGCCAGTGAACCTATCGCCGATGGTTCCCAGACCTGGGGATCTCACTTCGCACTCCGCGCATACGCTGCATCGCATAGCGCTAGATGATCGATAGCTATATCTCGATCCGGACGTCTGGACGGAGCGTGGCAAATGTCTGGTTTCGATCAGATCGGCTCAACCAGTGGTAGGCCCTGCGGAGGAGGTTGTGGTGGGTGAGGGGCGCGGAGTTCATCTGTGCGGCAGTGTGCCGTTGGCGGATGCGGAAACAGTCTTCACCGAGGCGGCGCGGCGAATCGGCAAGCACTTGAAGCGCATTCCGGATGGGGAGACCGGAGTTCGGGACAACTGGGTAGTGTGGCAGTTGCCCAAGATGCAGGCGCATCCGGACCTGGAAACCATTCCGCCGCCGAGCCCCGAGTACGGGCCGAGCGAGCGGGTGCGGCCCAAGCCCGGCGTGGACGCGGCGTCGATCGACTTCGGTCCCTTGGGTTACGCGGAGGCGGCGCTGGAATCCTGGCGAGTCTTCCACCGGCTGCGTGAGGACGGGACGATCCCCGCGGGCATTCGGTTCCAGGTGAGCTTGCCAACGCCTATCGCGGTGATCGGTGCGTTCGTCGCGGGTCCGCAGGGCGAGTTGGAGCGCAGGTACGAGGCGCGGCTGCTCGACGAACTCGCCGTCATCCTCGGCACGATCCCGGCGGAAGATCTTGCGGTGCAGTGGGATGCCGCGGTCGAGTTCGCGATCTTCGAGGGCGTCTTCCCGTCGTGGTTCGGCTCCGACTACCCGACGCAGCTCGAGGAAGTGGGGCGGCGGCTCGTTCGGTTGGGCGGTGCTGTGCCCGAGTCGGTAGATCTTGGTTATCACCTCTGCTATGGCGATTTCGGTCACCGGCACTTCGCCGAACCCGCCGATACCGGCAAGCTGGCTGCGGTCGCCGGCCGTATCCTGGGCGGGCTGGAGCGGCGGGTCGACTGGATTCACCTGCCGGTTCCGCGCTCGCGTACCGATGCCGACTATTTCAAGCCTCTCGCCGATCTTGTTTTGCCATCTGGAACGGACTTGCACCTCGGGCTGGTGCACGCGACCGACGGCCGTGCCGGCGCGCTGGCACGGATCGAAGCTGCCCGCTCGGTGGTCGGCGAGTTCGGCATCGCCACCGAGTGCGGTATGGGCCGCCGTCCGGCCGGTCAGATTTCCACGTTGCTGGATCTGCACGCGGAACTCGCGGACTTGCTGGCTTGAATCCGCCTCCTCGACGCCGGGTCATATTTCGGGGTTGGGCCCGGCGCCGAGCCGCGAACCGGCGCGGACACCGACCACGACCACATCGTCGTAACGCACGGCTACGCGCTGGCCTTCGTCATCACCACGTGGATGATGCTGCCGGTGGAGGGTGGCGGTTTCGTGCCGTTCGCAACCGCGCGATCCTCAGCCTCGCCGATACGTCTCACTTGGATGCGCCGGGAGATGAGGCTTCTTCGAACCGGAGGGGCGGTTACCAGTCCTCTAGTTGACATAATGTTGATTATCGGCGGAAATCCGGCGTGGGTGGGCGGTTGCGGTAATGCATGTTATGTCCCTGCCGGCGTACGTGTTTCGCGGTTTGGCGCGCTTGGCTGGATCGGCCGACCCGGCGCTCGAGCGGTGATATCGCCGCGCCGCGGGTCTTCCTCGACGCTTTGTCTATGGTGTAAATATTTCGGTTTCCCTAGGCCTTATTGGTAAATCTTTAATTCTTCCTAGATCTGGCTTGATGGCCTGGTTTCGGATTCGGATCGAACCGTCACAGTGACGTTCGGTTCCTGAAATCCCCCCGCCCCGAGGTTCTACTGGACCATCACTACACAGCGGAGTTCCGAGGTGTAGCGGTGGCCGTCGCGGGTGAGCCAGAGGTCGCTGGGGCCGGGCAGCATCTCGGATACCTGCACTGTGTCATCCTCGGTCATGGTTCGGCACAATTTGGCGAACTGTCTGGTCAGCAGCGGTGAGGACCAGTCCACATAGATCGGCTTGGGCTCGGAACTGAATTTCGCGAAGCAGTGGTCCGGAAATCCCATGCGCTGTTTTACTTCGATCAACGCGATATAGTCCGCCGCATCTCGGGAGATGGTGCGTCGGTTGAGCGTCATGGGCCGCAGCACCGGCGCTCGCAGCAGCCATCGCCGCCTGCTGAGTACCGTGTTGCCGCAGCGGAGACGCGGGATGTAGTCGACGTCGATGCCGTCGAACAAACCCCCGCCCCGTGAGCGTGGGAACGAGAACGCGGCGGTGGGATCGTGCGCGACCGTGCCGGACCGTGAAATTCCCGCCGTCAGTCGGATCGGGCCGGGAATTCGCGGTGAATGAAGAGAGATTCGGCTGTCGTCGGCAACGACGAACAGCTCGCTCGCCAGGATGACATGGGCGCGGTCCTTCGGTGAGCGTCCCGTCAGCTCCAGGTGCGGTAGTTCGAAGTCATATTGCGACGACGTCTTCGATTCGTGTCGTCGCACGACATCCACCAGAGTTTCGCCGGGTGCCAGCACCGCTCGGTAGGCACGAGTGAGTTCCTGACGCAATCCAGGAGTCGACTCGTCGTTCAGGAATGCGGCAAACCCACCGTGGGAGATGACGTCACGCAGTACGTGACAGTCCCCGACCACCCCGTAGAACCGCCGTTCAGCGATGGCGTCGACACTGTCGGCGCCGATCATGACGTCCGGATTGCATACCGCCGGAATCCCTTTGGGCTGCTGATCGAGGAATGCCCAGATGTCGCGCGCGGAGACGTCGACCTCCGGTGATTCGCTGTCCCACGCGTCCAGGCACAGTGCGAGCAACTCCCCCTCGGCCTGACGTGCTGAGCGGTCCACGTTCGCTACGCGGGCAGCGATCTCGGGCCGAGCGTCGATGAACCGCTCCAGTAGGTCACCCATCGGGACAGGCTGGTCACGTCCGAAGGTGTCGATAACCCATGCTCGTAGAATTTCGCGCTCGCCGGCGAATCTGATCCGTGGCCCGAGAAGCATCATCTGGTAAAGGATTCGAAGATCGTCCACGACGTAGCTGCGCAGGGTCGAGCCGATCCGCAACTGTTGCATCGGCGCTGTAGCGTCCTCGAAGATCAGGGCGCGGTCGGCGTAATGGCGCCCACTGCCTCGGTCCGCCGGAAGGCCGGTGCGCTCGTGGAATTCGCGTTTGAGTCGGTGCAGCAGATCTACGCGCTCGGTTGAAGGAGCGGATTCGAAGGAGCGCAAGGTGTCGCGGAACCGGTCCACGATCGGCGGGCCTGTGTGCGTGTACCGGATCGTCCGGTCGAGCGCGGCGAAGGCATCGGCCTCGCCTGCGGGGAGTTCGACTTCGCCGACGACAGCCTTCGCCTCGATGAGGTTCTGCAGGACGATTTCGGCAGCAGTGACGCCCGCGGAGTCGAGTTCGGCAACGATCTGCGCTGTCGTCTTTCGCCCGTCGACCAAGGACAGCGCCAGGCGGTCTTCCTGGCTCAACGGCATGGTGCGTTCGACCTGTAAGTCGGACAGCGAGGACGCGTCGTTTCCGAAGGAGTACACCGTGAGCCCTTTGGCGTCCACGAATGCCAAGGGGGCCGGTCGTGGGACGAGTGTGGCCGAGTTCGAAGTGAGTATCGACTGTGCGAGCGCTCTCGCCGCCCAGTGCGAGAGGAACGTTCGCCGCCGCAGCGTCCCTGGTTGCCAGTCGATGCCTGTGATCGTGTTCGTCATAGTTCCGATGGCGAAGGGGCCGAAGTGCGAGCTCGTATCGTTCTTGGCCGCGATTCGCTGGAGATACATCGTCAGCACGTCGGTCATCCTGCGTGTCCGCGACGCCGATGGATTCGGGCACGTCATCCAGGCGACGAATTCCGGGTAGAGCGCGCCGTTCGACAGCAGGATCACCTGTTGGAGATCTTCATCGGTGAACAGTCGTCGTACGGCGTCGCGTGTGCGCGTGAGCTGATTTGCGAGGCTGTTTTCGAGACGTGCCAGCGACAGCTCCAGATCGCCGACGAGGAGGTTGTAGTCGCTGATCAGGGCGTTGGTGCGGGTACTCGCTGGGTGGTTGGGCGCCACTCTTCTACGGAGTCCGACGTTGTGCGCGGCCCGGTTTCCGGCCGATGACGTGCCGTTGACGTCGGCGCGGATCGCCTTGACGACGTCGGACACTCTGCTGCTCACCCGCTCCCACGTCCGGAGTACCGCTTCGGCTTCGGCGAGCGTGTCCGGTGCGGCGACCGAACGCAGCAGTGAGTGCGGGTATCCGGCCATGCGCAGGACGACGGTATCGAGCATTGTCGAATCGTTCGACACGACCACCATAAATGTCTCCAAGCCTCGGATTTCAGGTCGACGGGCCTTACGGCTCCGGGACGTCGGTGCGGTAGGCGCGGGATGAGATGACTACGGCAGCCAGGCCGACGGTCAGCAGCGCGGCGGCGACGAAGACGATGCCGAGTCCGGCACCCGCCGCGATGACTCCCGCCAGTGTCGAACCGACGGGCCGCAGAGCCATCGAGGCGAACTGCGAGAGACCTTGCACGCGTCCCTGCAGTTCCAGGGAAATGTCGGTTTGCAGACGGCTGTCACAGAGGATCGAGCTGGTCATTATTCCCACGCCGGCGAGAAACCCGCTTGCGAGCAGCGTGGGTACGGATCGTGCCAGTGCGCCCATCGATTGGCCGGCGGCTAAGCAGATCAGTGCCAGGACGATGACGCCGGTCGACGCGCTGACGCGGCTGCCGACCCTGCTCGAGGTGACGATTCCGACTGCCACCATGCCTGCCTGGAAGGCCGATTGCGCCCCGGCATAAGCCCACACGCCACCGCTCGCGCGCCCGATGTGTTCGGCTGTGATCGGAACCGCGAGGGTGTACATGGACAGCGCTGCGTTGGCGATCGCGACCACTGCGACGCTGGTTCGTGCCGATGGTGAGTTCATCAGCACTGCGAGTCCTGCCCGCAGTGTCGTCGGTTGATCGGGGGTTCTCTTCGCCGATGCGGGCATTGTTCTGCGCAGGGCGACGACGATTGCCCCGGAGACGACGAACGACAGGATCTCGGCGATCAGCACGCCTTCCAGGCCGAAGGCCGCGACAATGAGGCCGCCGATCGACGGTCCGCCGAGCAACGCCACCTTTCTGACAGTGCCGAATGCGCCGTTGGCCCGCACCAAGTCGCCTCGATCGACCAATCTGGGAATCAGTGACAGGCCGGCCGGCCTTGCCAGGCCCGAGCCGAGTGCTGCCAGGAAACTCGCAAGTGCCAGCATCAGGATGTCCACCGAGCCGACGATCCACATGGTCGCCAGCGGCACACACAGGACGACGGCACGCCAGATGTCCGCGCCGGCGAGCAATTTCAGTACATCGCCGCGGTCGATGAGCACGCCTGCCCATGGCAGTGTGAGGAGCGTGCCGAGCGGCGCGGCCATCAGCACGAGCCCCAGGGCTGTCGGCGAATGGCTTCGCTCGACCACCCACCACGTCACCCCGACGAACAGGACGCCGTCGCCGACGGACGACAAGCCGTATCCGACGAGGAAGGGGACGAACCCTCCCGCCCACACGCCGGCGCGACGACTCATCACGGCCCATCCTTTCCGCGCTCGCGGACGCTGCCGCGATGGTCGGTCCCCTGTTCGCGGCGCACTCGACACCGGTAGGTTCTGCCACACCGAACGCCGTGCTGGTCATGGGCTGCACCCGTGGGTCGATGCGGCCCTCTCATCCTTGGTCAGGGCATGGGATGTCGACGGCGCTCTTCAGCAGGCCGTCTCGGATCCGTTTTGCGCGCAATGACAGCAGGCTGAACGATCCGGCGTCGCCGATGCCGTGTGTCGACTCACACAAACCGTTGAGGAAGATCGGCGGCGTTTCGGGGCGGATCGCGCGCAGGCTGTAGTCGTCGTCGACCTCGAGGTAGCCGTCCGAGTCGAAGCGGAAGTTCTCGATGACGTGGGCCAGCAACGGCGGGTACGGTTCCTGATGTTCTCCGGGGCCCAGGTCACGGAATCCGGTGGCGAGCACGACGAGATCGACCTCGTCGTGGCGTGTCGTTCCACGGTGACGATCGCGGATACTCAGCCGCACCCCCTCCCCTGTGGCCTTGACCGCGTAGATCTCGCTGTCCCCTTCGACGAACACACGCTGAGTTCCATCGAGACGCTGCTCGTAGATCAGGTTGTAGAGGTCGTGCAGAATGTCCGCGTCACTGGATGAGTAGTTGGTTGGACGCATGTACGCGTCGAGGATCCGCTTGCCGTCGCGGCTTGCCCGATAGTAGTAGTCGGTGAACTCGGGGAAGTACCCCTCCTCGCTGAAGGGGCTGGTGTCTTTGAGTCTCAGCGAATGCGCGCGGGCATATTGCGAGACGCGGGCGGCGGGGAACCTGCGTGCGAGGTCCAACACGATTTCCACGCCGCTCTGGCTTCCACCCACCACGGCGATGCGGGTCGGCGGCGAGTCCAATTCCGCGATTCGGTAGAGGTACTCGGTCAGGTGAAGGATGGTTTTCGTGGTCGGGCCGTCGAAGACGGATGGCACGTAGGGGGTTCTGCCAGTGGCCAGGACCAGTGTTCGTGCGGCGTATTCTGTGCCATCGGATGTGGCTGTGACATAGACGGGCGCGCCGCGGTGTCGGTCCAGTTCGATAGCGGTGGCGTCGGCGCCGAAGGTCACGCAGTCGCTGAATTGTCTTGTCGCCCAGCCGATGTAGTGGGAGTACTCCTTACGCAGCGGGTATTCTGCGGGAAGGTTGAGATGCTCGACCAGTCGGTTGCTCTCGAACAGGTAGTTGAGGAAGCTGTATCTGCTTCTCGGGTTGCGGAGAGTGACGAGGTCTCTGGAGGGGTGATTCTGAATGTTGGATCCATCCAGCAGCATTCCGCCCTGCCACGTCGGATCGTTGCGTGCTTCGATGAAGTGAGCGCGAAGGGGTGAGGAGTCCTCCCTTATCGCGATCGCCAGCGACAGGTTCGCTGGTCCGAAGCCGACACCGAGTACGTCGTAGCCGCTCGCGTCCATCTTTCTCCTCACTTCTCGGGTTGCAGGCGTTGGCTCTGGAGCAAGCCGTACACGTCGTTCCATCGCGTGACGTGCTCGATCAAACCGGCATCGGTGACCAGCTGTTGCTGGGCCTCCCAGTCGGGCGTATCCGGTGGCTGCACCCCGACACTGGCCAGTACCCGCCGATAGAACGGGTCGTCGGAGGTTCTCTTTTCGCTCATGAGTGCGCCGACCTCCGGTGTGCACAGTTGCAGGCCCGGCTGCGCCCGCCAGCGGTGCAATCCCGGTACTTGCGGCAGGTCGAGGGCACTGAGCAGAGTCGATGCGACCATGACGGGATCAGTTCGCAGGTCGTCGGAATCGAGAACGACGTAGGGTATGCCCTCGCATCCGCAGATTTCGACCTGCCGGGCGAGCGCATCCCACCCGCTTTCCCATGGCTCGAACGTGTTGCGCCCGTATAGTTCGTGCACGATGCGCAGTCGTGACGTCGTCGTGAGGAGGGGGTTGCGGATGACGAACAACACTGGCGAGGTGGCGAGCCGGGCGAGGAAAAGGAACTGATCCTCGTCGAGCTGGAAACTCATCTCCTTCGCCAGCAGTCCACCTCCGCCGTCGGGCAGCGCGGCGCGTTCACCGGTGGCCACGATCATGGGTGATCGGAAATTTCGCTCGACGCTGTCGACGTCGGCCGTTCCCCAATAGAAGGCCTCGAACGGCTCGTGGCTATGGTGCGTGACGGCCGGATGCTCCCATAGCAGCCGCGCCACCGGTGTCGAGCCGACCCGCGGCGGGGACACCAGCGTGATGCGGCGGTCATACGCCTTCGCCAGTGCGTCGTGCAGATCGGTGAGTGGCGTGTTCATGGGCGCCACGCTGTGGGCTGGCGCGGATCGGCTGTCGTGTGTATCGCCGCGTCGAGGGCGGCATCGAAGATCGCCAGCGCGGTAGCCATGGTGTCGGAGGAGATGTTGAGCGGTGGCAGCATGCGCACCACGCTGCTGCGGCGGCCACCGATCTCGAGGATCAGACCGCGGCGCAGTGCCTCGGCCTGAACCGCGGCGGTGATCTCCGGCCAGGGTGTGCGGTTGGCGCGCCGAGCGAACTCGATCCCGATCATGAGGCCGGCTGCCCGCACGTCGGCGACGAATTCCGCACGGCCGGAGCAGACGCGTTCCAGGTGCTCGCGGGCTTGACGCCCGCGTGCGCGCACGTTGTCGAGCACATTGTCGCGTTGCATGACTTCGATGAAGGTGGTCGCGGCCGCGAAGGCGAGTTGGTTGCCGCGAAAGGTCCCGGTGTGCCCGCCCGGCTCCAGCTGATCAAGGCGTTCGTCGTAGAGCACCACCGATATCGGGATTCCGATGCCGGACAACATCTTCGACAGGACGACCACGTCGGGACGGATGTCGTAGTGCTCGAAACCGAACCACTGTCCGGTCCTGCCGCACCCGGTCTGTATCTCGTCGACGATCAGTGGGATGTCGAGGTCGCTCGTCACCTTGCGAACGCGACGCACGAAGTCGACGGTGGCGGGTATCGTGCCGCCCTCCCCCTGGATCAGCTCGAGCAGCACGGCAGCGGGCTTGGTCGTCCCGCGGTGGGTGTCCGACAGTGTCTGTTCGAGGTAGCGGACGCAGTTCGTCTCGCACGTGTCGGGGCTCAGCCCGAGCGGACAGCGGTAGCAATACGAGAAGGGGAAGAAGTGGACACCGGGCATCGTGTTGGCGATCTCGGCGCGTGGACTCGGATCGGCGGAGACCGCCATTCCCGCGTGTGACATGCCGTGGAAACCGCCGTGGAAGGCCAGTATCTCGCCGCGTCCGGTTGCCTTCTTGCAGAGCTTGATCGCCGCTTCCACCGCGTTGACCCCGGTCGGTCCGCAGCACAGGATTCGGGTGGTCTCGGCCAGTCCAGCGGGCAGGATGCCGAACAGTGCGGAGATGAACTCGTCTTTGGCGCGCGTCGGGAAGTCCAGCGCGTGTGTCAGCTGGGTAGCCTGATGCCACACCGTCTCGACGAGCTCGGGGTGAGCGTGCCCGAGCGCTATCGCGCCCGCGCCGGTGAGGAAATCGATGAAGACGTTGCCGTCCTCGTCCTCCACGAGACTGCCCTCGCCACGTCGGATGGCGATCGGCAGGCGGCGCGGATAGGACCGGGCGCGGGATTCCCGGGTCGCTTGCCGGCTCAGCAGCGCCCTGCTGCCCGGACCTGGAGGTGGGATCCGGACGAGGGGTCCCTGCAGACTTGTGTGGCCGATTGCGCTGTCGGCGGCCACCGTTTCCGCGCCATCGTGGAAGTACTGCTGCATCGCCGAACCCTCAGTGCCTGCGATCGACGTTGGTCAGCCAGAACTCCAGCTGCACCGTCAGTCGGGTGATCTTCCCGCCGGTGGAGACCGGCGAGACCGAGTGCCAGGACTTGTCCGTGGGCGGGAAGGCGAGCAGACAACCACCTTTCGGTGCGATACGGCGGACCGGATCGATCCGGGGATCGGGTGACACCCTGACCTCGTAGTGACCGCCCGCCTGGGACGGCCAGCTCGAGTTCAGATAAAGGATGGCGGTCAGCGCCTTGTTCGGCTTGTCCTTGTGGACGGAGATGTAGTCGTTGTCGTCATGGGTGTAGATGCCGATGTCCGTCGACAGGTCGCGAAGCTGCAGTGCGGTGCCGTGTTCCAGCCAGCGGATGAACTCCTCGCTGCGCAGGTCGTCGAGGAGTTCACGCCATGCCGGCGCCAGGTCGTCGACGGTCCCGTACGGGTTGTCGTCGCGGAAGAGGTACCGGAGGTTCATCGTGTACTGCTTCTCGTGGTTTCGATCGTGCACCTCGATTCGCTTGAACCCGTCTCTCGGGGCCGTCGACTCTAACAAATGCACATCATGTCGCGACAGCGCATTTTCCACCAGATGAAACTCGAATGGCTCGTTGGTCGTGGAAAAATCCTGGCTGGTATCGATGAGCATGGCAACCTCTCGCATTCGTTCGACAACGCCGACCCTGGCCCGGGGCTCGGGGGTAGAGCTGAATTCATCGAAGATGCGATCACCGTATGCCCCCCAGGCGGATCAAGGTCCGTGCCAACATGCTAATCGAGCGGATTTCACAGTCAATGGCTTGACTCGCGGTGCACGGGTAGGGCTATAGTTGCTCTCGGAGTCGGGATCTCGAACTCCCGGGGGCTGCCGAGTGGTTCGCATTGGGTGTGTCTGGGTTGGCTCGGCTCGGCGGACGCATAGGTTTGAAGGAGGGGAACCCTAGCGTGATTCGGACAGACATTGAACTGTCTCGCTACGACTCGCCTTTCGTTCACTATTCGGGGGACGGGCTGCTGTCGCGGGAGGACTTGGCCGTGCTCAACGCGGAACTGCCGGACAGATCCGTGTTCAGCAGGGAGATCAAGAGCGGCGAGCAGTGGCGTAAAGAATATCGAATGTGGCGATGCGAGCCCGCGAACGAGGGTGCGCGCACCGCAGTCGCCGACCGATTGCCGCGGCCGTGGTCCGACCTCGTGAACAGCGTATTGTCGCGACCGTTTCGAGAATGGTTGTCCGAGCAGACGCAGGTCGCCCTGCAGTCTTGTCCGCTGAGTGTCGGGCTGTACATTTTCGAGGACGGCGATTTCACGACAATCGATACCGGAAAGCTCGAAAAGGCGCTTACCTTCGGGCTCTATTTGAACGAAACCTGGCTGCCCGAGTTCGGAGGCGAATTCCAGGCTTTCGACCGCAAATCGCCCGACGTCGCACCGGTTCGCGAGACGGTGCCGGTGGGCGGTCGGTGTATAACCTTCACACCAACCGAATCCAGTTGGCACCGTATCGCAGGCGTCGATACCGGCGGGCGTTTCGAGCGATTGCTCATGATGTTGGAATTCTGGCGGAAGTAAGGACATCGGCGGTGGAGCACATCCTCTTCGTCGACATGACTCAGGCGGGCATCCATGTGCTGCGCCGTGCCGTCGAGCGCGGACACGCAGTGACCTTCATTCGGGGTGCGGCAGCGAACTACTACCACCCTGACGCGGCGTTCTTCGAGTTGCTGTCACGGTTGGACGAGGTCGTCGACATCCCTGATACGGCCGACGTGGACATGCTCACCGCGGCGATGGAGCGGGTGCACTCGAGGCGGTATGTGGACGCGGTTATCGGCCACTACGATCCCACTTTCGAGGCGCTCGCTGTCGCATGCTCGCGTCTCGGTCTGCCGTTCGCCTCGCCCCAAGGGATCATCAACGTCCGCGACAAGTCGCGCACCCGTGCGCTCATCGCGCAGGCGGGCTTGGCGTCGGCGAGATACGCCATTGTCGATGACCGGTCCAGGGTGCGCGAGCTCGCCGCCGGTGTCGGCTACCCTGCGGTGGTCAAACCCGTGGGCGGTATCGACAGCGTGTTCGCCCGGCGAGTCGCCGGCCCGGCTGAAGCCCAAGACGCCGTCGACGAAATCCTGCGCGCTGCCGCAGCGCCGGAGACGCCGGAGAAGATCCGGCGTTTGATCGCTCGGAAGATCCTGATCGAGGAATACATCGCCGGCGAGCTCGTTTCCGCTGAGATCGCCCTCGCCGGGGACCGATCTTGGGCTTTCCTCATCTGTGGCCGATCGCGCGGCAAGATCGATGATTGTGTCGAGGTGGGCGCAGTGCTTCCCGCCCCGATGTCGGCCGAGCGGGCCCGGGCGTGTTTCGACTATGCCGAAGCGGTATGCCGGGCAGTCGATCTCACTTTCGGCGTCTTCCATGTGGAAATGCTGGTCACTCCACTAGGTCCGGTACTGGTCGAGATCAATCCGCGGGCAATGGGTGGGGTGATGACCCCCATGTACAAGCTCCTCACCGGAACGGACTTCTGCGACTATGTTCTCGATCTGCACTTGGGACGCCCGTTGCAGCCCGCGCCTCTCGGCGGCACCCGCACCATCACCTCCCGTCGGCTCATGTCGGCGGGCCCCGCCGTCATTCCGCCGGAGGTAGATGTGGCGTGGGCCGCCGGCGGCGCCAGCGGAGTGGCCCACTTCGAAAGTTTCTTGCTCGAGCCGGGAACGGTGGTGGGTGAACGGGACTTACTGGGCCGATTCGTCGTCGAAGGCGAGACCTGGAGGGATGCCATGCATACGGCCAACGACCTGATGAAACGCCTGGAGAAGGACATCGGAGTGCCATTGATCGAGCCACAGCCGGTCGAGGGGGCGTCGTGCAGGTGATGGGTCCCACCGATCGACTGCGGTCGCAACCGTCGCGGATCACTGTCGCGGGATCATCGGGCTCGGGGAAGACCCAGCTGGCGCGCGCTCTCGGAAAGCTACTGGACCTACCGTACGTCGAACTGGACTCGCTGTACCACGGGCCCGGTTGGACGGTGCGCGACTCCTGGGTGCGCGACGTCATCGAGTTCACCTCCGGGCCGAAATGGGTGATCGAGTGGCAGGGCGATCCGGTACGGGAGCATCTGGCCCGTAACGCAGACGTGCTGATCTGGCTGGATCACTCGCGCGCTCTGTGCACCTACCGCGTCGTCAAACGGACGGTGCTCGGACGGATCTCCGGCCGGGAACTGTGGAACGGCAACACCGAGCGTCCGCTTCGCGAGGTGTTCACCGATCCTGAGCACATCATCCGGTTCGCGTGGCGTATCCACCCGGCCGTCCGACGCAAGGTAACAGCTTTGATCGCCGAACTGTCCTACCCGGACCTGCAGATCGTGCGTCTGCGTGGTCAGCGCCAGGTGGACGTGTGGCTGGACGGGCCGTTGCGACGGGCCATGGACAGGGGAGGACAGTGAACTCGGCAAGTGAGGAGTCCGGCGGGGAGCCGGCAGTCGGCGTCGGCGTGATCGGGCTCGGCGTGATCTCTCGATTCTATTCGACCGCGCTGGCGGACAGGCCGGACGTGCGGTTGGTCGGTGTGTGCGACCGTGACGCCACGCGCGCGGCAGCGAACGTGACATGGTACGCCGACTATCGGAAGCTGCTGGCGGTCCCCGATCTCGACGCCGTCGTCATCACCCTGCCAAACCAGCTGCATGCCCCTGTGGCCGAGGCTGCGCTGCGTGCGGGCAAGCATGTGTGCTGCGAGAAACCCCTGGCGACCGGCCCGGACGAGGCCGCCGCGCTGGAACGGTTGAGTGCCGAGGTCGACCGTGTGCTGTTCACGGCATTCCATCGCCACTACAACCGGAACATACTCGAGCTTCGTGACCGGCTGCGTGATCGACCGGCTCCGCGCAGGCTGACGCTGAACTACCGCGAGCGAATCGAAGAGCACTGTGGCCGGGACTCGTGGTACCTGGACCCTGGGCAGTGCGCTGGGTGCCTGGCCGACAACGGACCGAACGCGTTCGACACGGCTGTGCAACTGGTGGGCCCGATGCGGGTCGAGGAGACCGAACTACGCTGCGACGGCCGCGGTGTCGACCGGTGGGCGCGAGTACAGCTGCGTGCAGCTGCGGGAACCCGGGTGGAGGTGGCCTTGGACTGGAATTATCCGCACGGCGAAGACAAATCTGTCGAGGTGGAGTGGGACCCGGGCGTTGTCGAACGGGCCGACATGCTCGCGGGTTTTCCGGAGTTCAAATCTTCGCTGTTTCATGAATATCGGGGCGTCCTCGACGAGTTCCTGCGCACGGTGCGTGGTCGGTACACCAGGACCGACATGGGACATCCGGTCGCGATGTTGGTCGCCGCAGCCTACCGTGCGGGTTCGAGCCGATGACCTGGGTCAAGCTCGACGTGCAGGGCACCCTGGTCAAGTTGCTGTTCCACCGCCGCGAAGACCGCGGCATGGAGTTGATCCCGGAGACGAGTCGGTGTGTCCGGGAAGGAGAAGTGCACGAGCTGGTCACCACGGACCACGAGGACCTCTCCGGCGGCGCCCGGGTGGATCGGGTGGGCTTTCTCGGGTTCGTGCGGATCGACAACGCGGGCGTTATCGATGTCGGTGACCTGGCGCTGATCGGCGAGCGCTCGATAGGCGCCGTGGCAGGCTTCGACGCCTGCCACTTCCCGAATCACTACAACATCATCATCGAATCCGACCGAGTGCACACCGCGACAGATCTCGAGCTGATGGTGGGGCAGCAGATTCGATTCGTCGCCCGGGACCGCGGATGAGCCCGTTGGACACCGTAGTCGTCGGGTGCGGGCACGCGGCCACGTCGTTTCACCTTCCTGTGATAGCCGACCTGGTCGGGACCGGAATGGCTTCCGGCAGCATCACTGTCGTCGACCCCGCTGATATAGACGTGGCCGGTCTGCGCGGCAACCCGGTGCTTCGCCGCGAACTCGCCGCGGCCTCCGATCCCGATCGGACCGTCGTTCACGTGTGCACCCCGCCCTCCGCCCACGTCGAGACCGTGCTGGCTGCGCACAGGATGGGCTATCGGAAATTCGTGGTGGAGAAGCCGATGGCCACCACCGTCCCCGACGCTGAATGCCTGATTCGGCTGTGCCGCGACAGCGACTGCGAACTTCTCGTGGTGGCCAACTGGACGGCCAGCCTCCTGACCGACCGCATCCGTCAGGAGCTCGGTCGACGTGGCGACATGGGCCTGCGCGCGATCGCTGTCACACAGTTCAAGCCACGACTGGAACGAACTTTCGTCAACCGCGCGCACTCCTCGGCGCTGGATGTCGAAATGCCCCACATGGTCGCACTGGCTCTGTCGCTGATCGACGGCCCGTTGGTCACGGTCGGAGCCGCGACATCGGACTTGGTCGTCGGCCAGGCCCGTCATCGCGGCATGGGCTCGGCGACGATTGCTTTGCGCAGCGAGGACGGCGTGCCGGTGTGGCTGCATTCCGACCTCACCGCGCCCTGGCGGGAGCGCTCGATTCGGATCGACTGGGCCGATGGTCACCGTCTGATCGGTTTCTATCCCTGTGGCAGCGACGACCGTTACGCGCAGTTGCTGCTCGGGTCCGTCGACGGCCCGATGGCGGCGCCTCTGCTGTTCTACGACGACACCGTTCGACGTTTTCTTCACAACGCCTACTCGTACTTCGCCGGTGTCGGTCCGAAGGTGGGGTGCGACGTTCACTTCGGCGCCGCCGTCGTCGACATCATCGACACGGCACGGCGGCTCGAGCGGCCGATGGCCGTGCCGGTCGATTACACGCGGGGAAACCGGAGGCTGCAGTGACCGACCACGCTGAAACGATGACGGTTCCCTTCTTCGATGGGCGCCGATCCTTCACCGACGAATGGCCCGATATCGAAAGCCATCTGGTCGAGATGTTCGAGTACGGCAAGTTCTCCCACGGCCGCAAGACCGAGCAGCTCGAGCGTGCCGTGCGACTGTTCACCGGCGCGCGTTACGCCATCGGGATGAACAGCGGGTCCGACGCGTTGCTTCTATTGCTGCGCGCAGCGGGCATCGGACCGGGCGACGAAGTGATCGTTCCCTGCTACACATTCTTCGCCTCGGCATCGGCGATCTGCCACGCGGGCGCGACCCCGGTCTTCGTCGACATCGACCCGGAGACCTACGCCGTGGACCCGGCGGCTGTCGCGGCGGCGATCACCGAGCGAACCAAGGCCGTCATGCCGGTGCACCTGTTCAATCGTATGGCCGACATGAGCGCGGTCAGCGCGGTGGCTGCACGGCACGGCCTCTCGGTGATCGAAGACAGCGCGGAGGCCATCGGCATGTTCTACGACGGCGTCCACGCCGGCTTGTGCGGGGCGGGCGGTGTGCTGTCGTTCTTTCCGACCAAGACACTGGGTGCGCTGGGTGACGCGGGGATGGTGATCACCGACGATCCCCTGATCGCGGATCGCTGCGCGGTGCTGCGCCACCACGGGCGGATGGGGCAAACCATCGGGCGCATCTCCGGGATATCCAACGCCGCCTCGGTGTCCGGGACCAACAGCAAGATGGACGAGGTGCAAGCGTCGGTGCTGCTGGCCAGGATTCCTCGGCTCGATCGCGCGATCGCGCGACGGGCATTGTGGGCACGATTCTACGATCGACGGCTCGCCGACCTTCCCGGAGTCCGAATACCGGCCCGGCATACTCAGCGGCAGAGCAACCAGGTCTGGTACGTGTATCTCATCGAGGCCGAGGATCGCGACGGCCTCGCGGAACATCTCCGCCGACGCGGAATCGACACGGAAATCTACTATCCGCAACCCCTGCATCTGCAGCCCTGTTTCGCAGATTTGGGCTATCGGGAAGGCGACTTCCCGATAGCCGAACGAGCCGCACGGCGCGCGCTGGCGCTGCCGCTCTATCCGGACCTCACCGAGGAGGCAGCGGACTGGGTATGCCGAGCCGTCGCCGAGTTTGCTTGGAGTGTGCGATGACAACCTCGGTGCCGTTCTTCCCGCCGGACCTGTTCGGTGACGACAAAGCGGTCGCGATCGACATCATCCGTGCGGCGGGCACGGGTTCGAAACAGCGATTCATCCTCGGCGACGCCGTGCTGCGGCTGGAGCAGCGAATCGCGCAGGACACCGGGGCGCAGCACGCGATCGCCGTCGGCAGTGGCACCGGCGCGCTCATCGTCGCGGTGCATGCGCTGGGAATAGGCCCGGGAGACGAGGTCGTCGTCCCCGCCTTCTCATGTCAGCCGGTGGCGAGTGTTGTGGCCAATCGAGGGGGAATCCCGGTCTTCGCCGATATCGATCCGAGAACGCTGGTCTTGGACCCCGAACGTACCGAGCAGGCCGTGACCGAACGCACCGTTGCCGCCATGCCGGCGCACGTGTTCTCGATGATGGCCGATATGCCGGCCTTCCGTGAGATCGCCGCGCGCAACGACATTCGACTGATCGAGGATGCGGCCGTCGCGCAGGGCGCGCGTCTCGGCGGGCGGGCCGCGGGCCGGTGGGGTGACCTCGGCGCGTTCTCGTTCTTCCAGGTGAAGGCGTTGGGTGCCATCGGTGAAGGCGGCATCATCCTCACCGATGACGAGGAACTCGCCGATCGGTGCCGTGCGCTGCGCAATCACGGTCAGCGTCGACGCTTCGTGCACGAGGAGATCGGCTACAACAACCGGATGGACGAGGTGCTCGCGGATTTTCTCGTGCACCGGATATCCCAGCTGCAGCGGCGTCTGGACCGGCGCGCCGACATCGCGGCGTTCTATACGGAGCGGTTCGAGCCGTTGAGCGAACGCGGCCTGATTCCGCCACCGTCGGGGCGCGACGGCCGCTGCTACTACGTCTATGCGGTCCTGACCGACCAGCGCGACGATCTGCGACGTCACCTGTCCGACCACGGGATCGAGACTCATGTCTACTATCCGCTTCCACTGCCCAGCCAACCTGCGTTCGCCCGTTTCGGGCGGGGCCGGCGCTTCCCGAACGCCGAGGCGGCCGGCAGACGCAATCTCGCCTTGCCGATCTGGCCGGAGTTGACCGACGGCGACGTGGAGCACGTCGTCGATGCTGTGCTGGAGTTCTTCCGTTGACGGCGAGCTCGCGCCTCGGCGGAATCGGCGACGAGGCAGCTGTTCGTGTGGAAGACCAGGTGAAGGTGCACCGCGAGCTGGGCTGGCGCTGGCTGGAGTTGCGCACCGTCGATGGCGTCGCGGTCGGGGATCTGGACCTGGCCCGCGTCGAGCGGATAGCCGAACTCATCTCCGCCGCCGGGCTGTCGGTGCCCTGTGTCGACTCACGCATCGGCAACTGGTCGAGGCCGATTGATACGCCGTTGGCCCTCGAGCTGGTCGAACTCGACGCGGTGGCCGCACGCGCTCACCTGCTGGGCAGCCGCTACGTACGGATCATGTCCTTTCCCAACGCATCCATGTCCGACTCGGAGTGGGCCGCCGCTGTGTTGGACCGGATGCGGGCACTGGTGCGCCGAGCGGAGGACCTCGACGTCGTACTCCTGCACGAGAATTGTTCGGGTTGGGCGGCGTCGTCACCGGAACGTGCGCTTCGGTTGTTGGCAGAGGCTGACAGCTCCCACCTGCGGCTGCTGTTCGATGTCGGCAACCCGGTGGCGCACGGCTACAACGGGTCCAGCTACCTGGCGCGCACCATCGACTGGGTTCACCATGTCCACCTCAAGGACGCGCTGCCTCCGTCGGGCGATGGAGAGCCAGTGTTCACCATGCCCGGTGAGGGCGCTGCGGGCGTTGCCGACCGTGTGGCACAGTTGCTTCGCGCGGGATACGACGGTGTCTTCTGCATCGAGCCGCACCTGGCGGTGCTCCCCCACCTCCGCGGCGGTAGCGTCGATCCCGGATTGATGCGCGAGTCCTATCTCGAGTACGGCCGCCGCCTGCAGGCGCTGCTGTCCAGCCCAGGCGCCGCCTGATGATCTGGACAACCGAGGACCGGGCGTTGCTGCTGGATCTGCTCCGTTTCGACACGACCACCCCGATGGAATCCGGAACGGCCGGGGAACTGGCTGCGGCGCAGCGGCGTTACGCCGACGCGGCTCGCCTGCTCGGGTTCGGCGTCCTACACCACGCGTCCGCGTCGCCCCGGGCATTGTCCGATGTGGCCGTGCCGAAGGCGGTGTCCGACGTGGCTTCCGCGATGGGCGCTCAGTTCCTGGCCGCGCAGCCGAATCTCGTTCTGTCACTGGGCGACGCGTCGCGCGAGCGCACGATCGTCTTCAACTTCCACATGGACACGGTCAGTCCCTACCTGCCGGTGCAGGAGGAATCGGACATCGTGTTCGGCCGCGGAGCGGTCGACGACAAAGGACCGGGGGTCGCGTTGTTGGCGGGGATCCGGGCTGCGCTGCGGCGCGACGACAGCCTCGCCGGCCGTGTCCGGATCATCATCCACGTCGTCGGCGGCGAGGAGGGCGGCGCGATGGGCGTATACGGCACCCGCGCACTGGCCGCGATGGGATCGGTAGGCAGACTCAACGTCGTTGTCGAGCCGACGAGGGATCGGTATTTCGACCGTGCGACCGCGACCATGACGCTGCGGTTGACCGCTGCCGGGCGTGGCGGTACCGACGACGAGCCGAACACGGCCCAGAACGCTACGCTACTTCTCGGCTACCTTGCCGCTTGGTTCGGCAAGCGGGTGCTGCCCGTGGTCGATGACGCAGGCGGGCGTGGCTGTCTGGCGGGCTTGCACACCGGAACCACCCACAATCGTGTCTACGGGCATGGATCGCTGCTGCTCAACTTCGCGTACCCGGACGAGGAGACGGCGTCGATCGTCGAGCGGACCGTCGACCGGGAGCTCCCAGCTGCGCTGGAGGCGTTCACTACCGCATATGGTGGCCATCCGACCACCGCGGCGACGGCGCGCGCGGCCACCACCATGGTGCGGGGCGAGTGGCTCAAGCGAGGGCTGCCGACGCTGGACAACCGTGACTCGGCGATGGAACGACTGCTGCGCGAGGCGGGTTTCGCCCGCCACGACGACGCCACCCGACCGATCACCTGCGACGCCATCTGGTTGACGGTCCCGGACGGCTACACGATCGTGTGCGGGCCCGGGGATCTGGCGGCCAACAACGCTCATGGTGACGGCGAACATGTCGCGGTGGCCGATCTGGATGCTTTCGCCGGACGTGTCGCCGCCCTGGTGACGCAGTTCGCCGGAAAAGTCGATGAATGAAAGCAGGGTTATGTGAATGACGTTGTGGTTGTAGCGGAGTCGCTGCACGCCTGCTACCGGGCGGCCTTCGAGGCGATGGGAGTCCCGTCGCAGCACAGTTTCGTGTGCGCGGACGGACTGCACTATGCGGATCTGCACGGGATCAAGACCCATGGAGCGCAGGCGCTCAACCGGCTGTATCTGCGGATGCTGAGAGATCGCGAGGTGGATCCCGCGGCGGTGCCGACAGTGGTGAGCGAGCACGGGGGGACGTGCGTTGTCGACGGCGGTAACGGCGTCGGCTTCGTCGCCGCCGAGTTCGCGCTGCGACAGGCGATGTTTCGCGCCGGCGAATACGGTGTCGCCGCCGTCGCGGTGCGCAACAGTTCCCATTGCGGATGTATGGGGTGGTACACTGCGACGGCGGCGGAGCAGGGCATGATTGCCCTCGCGTCGACGAATTGCGGTACCCAGGGACTGATCCCACCACCCGGTGGCCGTGACCGATTGCTGGGGACGAACGTGGTGGCAGCGGGCGCCCCGGCGGCGTCCATGGCAGCGTTCAACCTGGACATGAGTGCCGCCGTCGTCGCCGCAGGCCGGGTACGGATGGCGCGCGACGAGGGAAGAGCGGTGCCCGCGGGCTGGCTTGCCGACGACGACGGAGACGCCGTGACCGACCCTTCCGCGTACTTCGATGGTCGAGCCCGACTGCAGTTTCTCGGCGGATCGCCCGTCACCGGCGGCTACAAGGGATACGGGCTGGCGATCCTCGCCGATACGCTCAGCGGCGTGCTCGGCGGGGCGGGTGTGGGGCCGGTGCCCCACCACGATCCGACTGCCCGCGCCGACGCGGACATCGGCCACTTCTTCTTGGCCATCGACGTTACGCGCTTCCGCGCGGACTTTCACGACGGCATGGACACCATGCTGCGTGCACTCGTCGACAGCACGCCGGTCGAGCGGGACCGGCCCGTGACCTATCCGGGACTGCCGGAAAGCCGGTACCGGGCCGGGTTGTCCGGCACGATATCCCTTCCCTCCGCGGTCGCGGTCGAGCTGTCGAAAGTGGCCGAGGAACTGGGAGTGCCGGGGCCGGAGGTGGTCCCATGACCGGGGGTGTCGCGGCGAGGCGCAGCACTGAGAAGGTCGCGGTGCTCGGCCTCGGCTATGTCGGTCTTCCCGTCGCGTTGGCGGCGGCCGACGCGGGACACGACGTGCTCGGGTACGACATCGACAGCGGTCATCTGGCCGACATTCGGTCGGGACGAACCGATTTGGTCGATCTCGATCATGCCCGAGTCGCCGTTCATCTCGAGTCGGGCTCATTGACGCTGTCGGCGAATCCGATGGACCTCGCCGCCGCACATGTGTACCTGATCTGTGTGCCGACGCCACTTACGGCCGGTAGCCCCGACCTGAGCATGGTGCTGGCGGCGGTCGACACGGTCGCGGACGCGGTTGGACCGGGCGACCTCGTGATACTCGAGTCCACGACGTGGCCGGGCACCACCGTCGACGTGCTTGCGCCCCGGCTGGCCGAGCGGAGCGGGCTCGCGCCCGGGGCCGATATCCACTTGGTGTTCTCGCCGGAGCGAATCGACCCGGGCAACGGCGATTACCCGTTGGCGCGTATTCCGAAGTTGGTCGGAGGCGTCACCCGCCGCGACGGGGAGCGCGCTGCGGCCTTTTACGAAACGTTCGTGGATAGTGTGCACATTGTGTCAGGTCCGTCCGAGGCGGAGATGGCCAAGATACTGGAGAACACTTTCCGGCATGTGAATTTGGCGCTGGTCAACGAACTCGCGATGCTGTGCAGTGCGGGCTCGATCAATCTCCGCGAGGCCATTTCCGCCGCCGCGACGAAACCGTTCGGGTTCATGCCCTTCTACCCCGGTCCAGGAGTCGGCGGACACTGCATTCCAGTCGATCCGATCTACCTCAATTGGAACGCCAAACGCACCGGATTCAGCCTACGGTTGATCGATGCGGCCGAACAGGTGAACCGCGCCATGCCCACCCATGTGGTCAACCGGGTAACCATGCTGCTCAACGACGTCGCGAAACCGGTGCACGGAAGTGAGGTACTGCTGCTGGGGATCAGCTATAAGCCCGGCGTCGCCGACGTCCGCGAATCACCGGCGTTCCCCATCGCCGAAAAGCTCGTCCGACTCGGCGCCCGGGTCCGATGGCATGACCCGCTTGTGCGCGACTCGCAGGATCTGCACGGCCTGCCCCGGATCGCGGAGCTGTCCGCTGCCGAAGTAGGCAAGCACGATCTCGCGGTGCTGCACACACCGCACCCCTTCTATACGGGTGCACTGCTGGAGGCCGCGCCGCTGCTTCTCGACCCGCACGGCGTGCTGGCGGCGGCCGCTCTGCCCAACGTCTTCGATCTATGACACATTTCGCTGGGCACTTCCAGGACGTCGCGGACGGTGGTGTCTGCTCGGGTGTGCTCTACCGGACCGGCTGGACCTTGGTGGCCTTGTGCCCGTCTGGCAGGTCACCTACCGAACTCTTCGGCAACCACATCGATCTGCGTAGCGACGCCGAGGCGGCGTCGCTACGACTGGGTCATCCCGCTACCAGGATTCCGATCGACCTGCCCGGCGCGGCACTGCGCATCCGCGCCGCAGCCACCGGCGAGCGTGAGTTGGCCGAGGTGTACCGGGATACGTTACGCCACTGCGGGTCTGCCTTCGCCGATGTCGCCGCTATGGTGGCAGAACGGGTGCCGGAGCCCACCGTCATCGGTTGTTCACTCGGCAAGGACCGCACCGGGTTGGCGGTGGCGCTGATCCTGACCTCCGTCGGTTTCCCGCTCGACAGCGTCGTCGAGCGCGACATGCGTGCGCGAGCCGCGATTCCGGCGTGTCGGCACGGTCTCAGCGCATACGCCCGGGCGCACAACACCACCCGCGTGGAGCTGACCCAGCGGTGCCGTACAGGCGGTCGAGCCCTACACCACGCCCTCACCGACATCGGTGCCCCGGACACTTTTCTGCTCGACCACGGTCTCACGCGTGGCCACCTCACGACCCTGCGCACGGCACTGGCCCCTAGATGGTGACCTGCTCGACCTCAGCTCCCAGCGAGCGCAGGCGCGCGACCAGGTTCCCATAACCGCGGTCGAGATGGTTCACGCCGCCGACGAGCGTACATCCCGGCAGGCTCATGGCTGCCGCGACGCAGACCGCCGTGCTTCTGGTGTCCTCCGGCATCAACCTCTGCGCGGTCGGCCGCAGCGGCACAGGATCGACGTGGAGCCGGCCATCGTGCACGGTCATCCGGGCGCCGAGCCGATTCAACTGCTCGGCGTAGTCGAAGCGGTGGCCCCAGATCAAGTCGCGAACCGTCGAGCGGCTGGTGGCGCCGTTCAGCAGGAGCGCGAGCAGCGGAGTGATGTCGGTGGAGATACCCGTCGACGCGGCGACCAGGGACCTGCCCGCGTAGGGGCCGCTCGGGGGTGCCAGCGTGACGCTGGTCTCCGACACCGACGGCCGGATACCCAGACCATCCAGAAACTCCAGTTCGCGATGCACGGCCGAGAACAGCCTCGCCGTCTCCGCGCATCGGGCAACGATCGTGCTGTTCGTGACCGCGGCGATGACCTGCCAGGTCGCGAATTCGACGGGGCAGGTCATCAACCGATGGGTCGCCGTACTCCGTGCCGTCGCGCCGGTCACCACCCAGCAGGCGTCCCGCTGTTCGATCTCGATCCCCAGCTTGCGAAGGATGCTGATGAGTTCGTGCTGAGCCTCCCGGCTGTGCGGATGCAGGATGATGCTGGTGCCGCGGGCCGCCGCGGCCATCAACAGGGCGGTTTTCGACGCGCCGGAGACATGCGGCCCCTCGGGTACTGCCGGATCGGTCGACCAGCGCCGCAGATCCACGGTGGCGGGTACGAGTCGGGGGGCCCGGACACGCACAACGCCGTCGTTCGTCCACTCCGCCTGCGCGCCGAATGCCTCCATCACTTCGAGCATGTGCCGCATCGGCCGGGCGAGACCGCGCTCGAATCGGCCGAACCTGTCGCCACCCGCCCCGGGGAAGGTCACCGATCCTCGGTTGGCTACCACCGCTGGCAACATATAGAGCGACCCGTGGATGCGGCGGGCGTACTCGGCCGGTACTCGATCGGTCGTGATCGCGCCGTCGACGACGATGCCCGCGTCGCTGGTTGTCACGGACCCGCCGAGGGCGCCGACGATCTCGGCCAGGGCGAAACGATCGGTGATCGCCGGAGCGTCGAGCAAACTGAGCGTTGCCCCGGTGGCGATGGCGGCGGCGAAGCCGAGGACCGTGCCGTGTTTGGTGCCGGGCAGATCAACGGTTCCCCGCAATCGATTCCCACCAACGATTCGCAGAGCCTGATCGTTCGTCACACCGCCAGAGGTTATGACCACCACGGCCGCCACGGCCATGTCGGTTCCACCTGACAAAACCGTGCGCGCGGAACCAGCCTGAACGGGCGCACACTGATCAGGTGCCCAAGCGCTTTTCCACGAAGACGTTGACCATTGTCGAGGAGCCCAGCCGGACACGCTCCGGTGTAGGGATTTTCGAGTACACCGACGACTACTCCGTTTTCCACTACGGCAAGATGCCCGACCGAATTCCCGGCAAGGGCGAAGCCATCGCGCGGATGGTCGCGTTCAACGCGGAGCTTTTGAAAGAGGCTGGGGTACCGACACATTTCCGTCGGTTCCACCCACCCAACCACATCGAGGTGGAACTGGTTCGGGTGCTCGACCCCGCCGTCGCGCCGATAGCGGCCGCCGAGCGCAACTATCTTGTGCCACTACAGGTGATCTTCCGAAATGAACTGCCCGCGGGGAATTCGCTGCGGCGACGTCTTGCCGCGGGCACCGTGAGCCTGTCGGACCTGGGTCTGGATTCGGTGCCCGCCGAGGACGCGCGATTCGATCCACCTCTCATCGAATTCACCACCAAGCTGGAGGAGATCGACCGCTTCGTCACCACCGATGAGGCGTGCCGTATCGCCGCGTTGGATGAGCGGCGGCTGGCGCGCGTGCAGGAGCTGACCCAGTCGGTGGACCGGGTGATCACCGCACACGCTCGGGCGGTCGGCTTGGAACATGCCGACGGCAAAGTGGAGTACGGCATCGACGGCGATGGCGACGTCATGCTGGTGGATCAGGCTGGAACTCCGGACGAGAACCGGTTGACGTTGCGCGGATTGCCCATCGGCAAGCAGGTCATGCGCGATTTCTATCTGGCCCGCGGGTTGGAGGCGCAGGTACAGCAGTGGGCCGCCGAGGGCGTACCGCGCAGTAGGTGGGCAGTTCCCGAGCCGCTCTCGGTCGGGTTCGTCGCCCCTGTCGCAGATATGTACCGGTCGCTGTGCGAGGCGTGGACCGGTACGCGTATCTGGGGTGCGCCTCCGCTCGACGACGTCATGGCGACTGTCGGGCTGCTCAACACCGGATCGGTGAACTGGTGATCATCGGTGGCGGCGGATGGGGCATGCGCGTGCGATCGGCGGCACGGCTGAGTTTCACTCTCATCGATCTCAACGGACAGACCGGGCGCCGCAACGGGATGGCATCGCTGTCCCTGCGCGAACCGGCGTTCGTGGCGACCCTGCGACCCGCGGCACGCATCGAGGTGGCCGGCGAGGATACCGGGCACACAGCGGAGATCATCAGACTCCTCGACGGCCTGCGGGAGCGCTGCGACGGGCCGCCGGTGCGGTGCGAGATCGACGCCGCGCTTCCGGCCCACCACGGATTCGGCTCGAAGACGACCACGTTGCTGTCGATCGGCAAGGCGTACGCGGCACTGTGTGACGCAACTATGCCGACCGAGGAACTGGCGCGGTTGTGTGGGCGCGGTGGCACATCGGGTGCGAGCGTCAATCTCATCGATCGGGGCGGATTCCTCGTCGACGGCGGCCACGCCAATCCACCGGACTTCGCAGAAGACCCCCACCGGTATCTGCTTCCGAGCCGGTTTGCCGGTGCGGCGGTTCTCAAGCCGCCGCCGCTGGTAAGCCTCCCGTTTCCACCATGGCCGATTCTGGTGATCCTCGCAGAGGGCACCGAACTGCACGGCAAGCCCGAATTGGACTGGTTCCGACGCACCCTGCCGATACCGTTCGAGGAGGCGGCGATTACGGCGCACCTGGTCTTGATGAACCTGGCCCCCGCGATCGCCGAGGGCGACTACCCGGCATTCTGTCGCGCGCTGAACCGGCTGACCTTCGAAACCCACTACAAGCAGCAGCAAGTGCGAATCCAGTCGGATGGCATCAAACGACTGCTGCAGGAGGCTCGGCAGTCCCGAAGCGTCGACGCGATCGGGATGAGCGTGACCGGGCCGATGTGCTTCGCGTTCACCCGCACGCCGGCGTCTGCTGTCGAGTGGGTCTCCGGTCTTCGCGATGCCGGCGTCGTCAAAGACTTCTACTTCACCACTGCGCAGAATCACGCGGCGGTGTTGGCAGCGACACCGATTCTGGAGAACTGATGCGTGCCTTGTTGAGCGTGACGGACAAACGCGGCATCGTTTCCCTGGCCGCCGACCTGACCGCGATGGGATGGGAAGTGGTGGCGACCGATGGCACTGCGGCGGCACTCGCGGAGGCCGGCATCGCTACGACTCGGGTCGAGGATTGGACCGGGACCGGGCCGCTGTTCGACGGGCGGGTGAAGACGCTACATCATCAAGTGTTCGCGGCGCTGCTGTGCAAGCGCGACTCCACCTCGCATGCGACTCAGGCCGCCGCACACGGTGTCGTTCCCGTCGATCTGATCGCCGGAAACTTCTATGCCTTCCATACCGAGTCCGCCGACCTGGCCGACTCCATAGATATCGGCGGCCCGGCGATGATGCGCGCAGCGGCAAAGAACCATCGGTGGGTTATTCCGCTGATAGACGCTGCCGACTATCCGCGCGTAGTCGAGCTGCTCCGTGCCGGATGCGGATCCCCCGCCGCTGTGGGGCAACCGGTGCGGCGCGATTTGGCAGCCAAAGCGTTCCGCGCGCTCGCCGAGCTGGATGCCCGAATCTCCGACGCGCTCAGTTGCTGCGGTGCGGAATGAGCGGATGCCATCCGTAAGCGGAAAAATGCACGGCGTTACGCTCCATCGTCCGTTCCGCCGACTTCCGGAGCGTGGGGTTGGCCGCGAGACGGGCATCCAGTTCACGCCGTACGGCTTCGGCGCCCTCTGCCGTGCGGATGTCGATCCGATCACTCAAATCGAGGTCGTATTGGTAGAGGAACAAATGCAAGTCCGTGAGCCCGTGGGGATTGGCCTGCCAGCGAATCTCCGCGGCCACGGAGTCGGGCACGTGGGCGAAAGGCCGGGAGTTGCGCGGCCACGGATCACCTTCGGGGAAGGTCTCGAAGTTTCGCAGGGCGACCCGTTTGCCGTTGAGATAGGCCACAGGCACTCGCCTGCGCAGACAGAAGGCTAGTGTCTCCGCCATAGTGTCGATGATGGGCTCACCTTTGTCGTTGAGCGAAGTGTTGCAGAGCATCGGTACGCCGGTTTGCCGGTGAAAGGCGGCGATGAGCCGGTGCAGCGCAGGGTTCTGTGATGCGCTGACCGACTGGATACGCGCGGAGTAGTCCAGATGTGCGACAGCAGGAATGCGTGCCCGGACCTGCGGGCGGATCAGGAAGGTCTCCAGCATGTAGGGGGACGGACGGGCATCGATGAACCACTCAGCGAGCTGTTCTTCCAGGACCGTCGGTGCCACCGGTCGCCACCACTCGCGTCGTTTGATCTCGTTGAGTCGGTCTTTTGTTTCCTCCGATGTCGGGTCGGCCAGCAGACTACGGTTGCCGAGCGCCCGCGGGCCTACCTCCGACGCACCGTGGAACCAGGCGATCGGCCCCGACCGCAGATCCTGTACCGCGAGTTCGTCGTCGTAATCATCGACGGCGTCGATATGGCCGTCGAACTGCGCCAGGGCGGCGTCGAGATCGTTGTCGACGCGACCGAGATAGGGTCCTGGGTAACGGAAGTGGAAGCGTTCACCGAGCTTCTTGTGGAACGCGGCCAGGCCGATGCCGACTGCCTGACCATCGTCGCCGACGCTGGGTGGGGCGAGCAGACTGCGGAAACCATACTCGGCCATCAGCAGACTGTTGGTAGGGCAATTGAGTGCGTATCCGCCGGCGAGCGCCAGGTGGGCCCGAGTCGGGTCTATCTCGTGTCGGCGCAGGATAGTGTCGATGTTGCGACGCATCACCATGACCGAGATCGCCTGCACCTCCTTCATCACGGCGCTGGCCAAGGCTTCGGCATCGGTGAAATTCGGATCTGTGGTGAGAGTCTGCCGCACCTGATCACAAACTTTGTCGAACGCACGCCGTGACTGGTCGATCACGTCCCTTCCGTCGAACCGGAACTCCGCCATGATGGCGTCTCGGTCGCATTCACCGGATGCCTTGGAGGCGGTGGCCAACGCCATGAGACTGCCCTCGCGCATGCCGAAGTAGTCGCGTCCTTCGCAGTAGAGCGACCCCGGCGACTCCACAGGGAAGAATTCGACGCCGCCTTCGCGCACAACGCATCCAGCGAACCAGAGGTCCCGCATCCGCCGGTCGAGCAAGATATCCGGCCCCCGGTCGACGGCGAGGCCGACGATCGTACCGTCGAAGAACACCTCGCTGTCCAGCAGGACCGCGCTGTAGAGATGCGCAACGCTGTGGAACGCGATGTCCGGTACCTCGCGCACGAGGTGATAGTCGTCGGTCGTGTCGATATCTGGGGTGCCCCATATCTCGACAAGATCGGACATGCCGATACCCACCGGGGCGAGCAGGTCGTCGATGAGGGTCCGCTCGTCATCGAGCGTGGTGAACGGTGTGCGGTGCATCTTCTGCCCGCTCAGCCGCTCCAACTCCCAGTGCCGCACCAGCTCGACCTGTGTGCCGGACTTGCGCCACAGCGCGATGTTGTGGTCATGGCGCATGCGGACATTGAGTACGCGGTGGATCCCCGCGGGATTGAGATACGTGGAGAGGTAGAAGCCGTCACGCATTTCGGGCCTTTCACATTGTCGATCGGTAGCCGTGGAGCAGCAGAGCGCGTCGAGGCGCCGCTGCGGTGTCCGAAACCGCGGCCACCTCGTGCCAGGAGCGGTCGCTGCGCATGAACGCGACCGAGGTGCCCGCGCCAGGTCGATAAGTGGCTTGGGGATGTGCCGCGGTCTCGTGGTGGTAGAGCCGCAGTTCGCCACCCCACGTCGGCTGCCACTCGGGACACAGGTAGATGTTCTGCGAGAACACCTTGTCCGGCCGGTCGGTGTGCCGCGACATCCAGCCGCCGCGCGGATACTCGCTGAGTCGAACCTCCAGTTCCACCCGGTCATGGGTGCCGCAGAGTCTGCTCACGAGCCAGTCACGGTAGGAGGACTCGACCAAACCTGACAGTAGGTTGCTCCAGCAGTCCGGCAACTGCTCGAGCCGCACCAGCCACCGGCCCCGGTCGTGCAGCAGTAGAGTGTTCATCGAGTAGGATTTGTCGCTGCCCTGCGTTCGCGTCGAGCTCGTCAACGCCGACCAGTGTGGGAACGTCGCGGTGAGCTGGTCGGCCTCGGCTCGCGTCAGCAGCGTGTCCTCGGCGAACACAAGATGCGGGAACGGCTTGTCGACAGTTGTACCTGTCGCGGTGATGTCGAGTTCGGACATGGTTGCTCAGATTCGGTCCCGCATCACGTCGGCGACCCGGATCATGTCGTGTCGGTCTGCCATCGAGATACGCAAGCATCCGGCCATACCCGGGACGCCATCCAAGCCGCGCACGCGAATGCCGTGTTCCCACAGAATTTTTTCGGCACGCAGACCCTCCCCTGGTCCGCCGATCCACAGAGTTGCGAAGTTCGCGACCGAGCCGACATCGATCCATCGGGGATGATCGGTAAGAACACGTTCAGTGAACTCGTTCCGTATCGCCGCGACGTCGGTCCAAATCATCCGCAATCTTTCCAATCGAGTCGACAGCCCGTGCGCCAGTGCGACTGCTGTCGCCGACACTGCGCTGTCGGTCCGAAACCGCCTCAGATAGTCGATTGTGGCGGGCGCGCCGAACACTGCGGCCAGTCGAGCACCAGCGAGGGCCCATGCTTTGGACAGTGATTGCAGCACAATGATGTTCGGGTAACTCGCGATCAGTGACGTATGGCTGAGACCGCTGAACGCCGCATAGCACTCGTCGATAACCAATATGTGTCCGTGCTGCCGGGCGAGGTCGGCGAGATCGGCGATCTCGCCGAGTGGAATGACGAGACCGCTGGGATTCCCTGGATTCGTCAAGGCCACCACGGCGGGCGGTGACGCGGACATCGCGACCCGCAGCGCACGGGTATCCAGGGTGGGAGGGCAGCCGACGAGCCCCGCAGTGCGCGACACGGGAACTCCGCGCAAGGCCGCATAGTAGGTCCAGCTGTCGAAAACAGGTTCTTGGGCGATGAGTAATCCTGCGGGCTCGGCGAGTCCATCCACCGTCATCGCGATCGCGCTACACGAGCCAGCCGTGAGCACCACGGAATCAGTGTCGACCCCATTGAGTTCGGCAAGCAACCGCATCAGGTCGACGTGGTACGGATACGAGCGGATGTCACGTACTTGCACTTCGGCTAGTACATCGTCCAGCAGCTCATCGGCCCACGGATGTTGCATTTCGCAGCTTTTCAAGTTCAGCACAGCGCGGTAGTCGCCGCGGGCTTGCCACCGCGCGTCGAGCACGCTGCGACGAAAAGCGAATCGTTGCGCGGCCATGTTCGTCAGGCCCGCTGCGGGATCTGGTCGTAGACGGTGGTCAGCCGATCGTCCGCGCCGAAGATGAACCCGTATAATTCCGCGACGTCGACGCCGTGTCCCGTCGATTCGGGATGGATCATCTGCCGGTTGAAACGCGAAACCTCCTCGATCGACATCGTCGGCGACATCAGGTGAAAAGGTGTGTACATCGTCGGCCGGAACCGGGCACCGGCTGCCCGGACGATCTCGTGGGTGTGCCGGACTCCGGCTGCCGTTGTACCCGGCAGGCCGACGATGACGAAAGCGTTGAGTTCGACGCCGGCGTTCACGCACCATTCGCCGAGGCGTAGAAACTGCTCCTCGTGAATGCGTTTGGCGCGCGGAAGTCCACCATGTGCCGCGGGTTCGAGCGTCTCCAAGCCCACCGAGATGCGGACGCACCCGGAGCGCCCCATCAGCCTCACCAGGTCCTCATCGAGGTGGTGGACGGTGGTGGAGCATTTCCAGGGCAATGGATCCTCGGCATCCAGTAGCGCGGACGCGAGCTCCCGCACCCACGGCTTGTGCAGGGTGAACGTAGGTGCATAGAAGGCGACGTAGTCGAAGGACATGACGCTTCGAGCCCACTCGATGTACTCGAGCACTGCGGGAACCGTCAGGCGCCGCTCCGTCAAACCCGCCAATTGGTGCACGTCGCAGTAGTCGCAGCCGATGGGGCAACCGCGGGCCACGGGAACGACCAACTCTCGCCGCAGGGGAATGCCGCAGAACTTGTTCGCGTCTTGTAGATACAGTTCGTGGTACCGGTCGTAGGGGATTTCACGGACGTCGGGAAGCACCCAATCGGCAGCGGGGAGGAATCGACCGGGTTCCGACTCCGGTTGCCAACTGTCGCCGACCCGGACCGCCACTCCGGGCAATGCACCGACCGGACCGCCGGCGGCGAGTGCGTTCACATACGCCGCCACGCCCGCTTCGCTGTCGCCGCTGGTGACCACGGCGTCGAAACCGAGGTCGGCGAACATACCGGGAAGCATGCTGCTGAGTCTGCCGAAGCTGACAAGCTTGCTCGTCGGGCTCAACTGCCTCGCATAGTGGAGAAATCGGGTCAGGCAATCGACAGTGTCGAAGTCGTTCACGACTGCGATGACGTCGTATTTTTCCTGGAAAAGCAGATCGCCCAGGGCTTTCCAGTTGATGTTCAGCAGGCCTGCTTCGCGCGTGTCGACGCGGTCTACCGCGGACAGCGTCCGCAAGTACCCTGCTGTCTGGAAAAGAACGGTATGGTGCCCGGCGTTGAAGTAGCTGGGCACGTGTGGCGGCCAGAGGACCAGTATCCGCATCAGACTCCCCATTGCAGCTCGACTGAAAATCCATCATGGGCGGTTGTCGCGCGCTCTGGAAGCGCAGGTTTCTCCTGCCGGAACCGGTCAGCTCGCGATCGTGTTCTTGCCGAACACATCGGTCAACGAGAGCCTGCGGGAAATGCCGCCTGCCGCGGTCCGCAGCGGCGCGTCGTAGGCCGGGGCATTGAACAGATCCGCGTAGCCGACTATCGAGAGGGCCGCGACTGTGAAACCATGTACCCGTACCGGCACGGCAGCGCTGGCCAAGTGGGGTCCGTCCACCTTCACCACCGTGGGATCACCCTCGGCGCCGGGAACGCGCAGAACGTTCACCGCGGCGAGGCTGACCGCCTGCGTTCTCACATCGGCGGCGACGTGTCGCCAGACCGGCGGTCCCGCCCACGCCGCGTCAACGGTCCGCTCGCCGCACAGCACCGCCAAACTCGCGTACTGCCTGGTCAATCCATGGAGTCGGTCCAGGTGCGGCTGGCCGACCGCGCGCAGCAATCTGATGTTCGGTACGTGCTGACCTAGTCGATACAGCCACGGTCCCAGTCGAACTCCGTTGCCCGTCCTTTCCAGCGCCCCCCAACTCACCAGCTCGGCCACCAGTCGGTGAACCGTCGGTTTGGGCAGTCCGGTGCGACGGCACAGCTCGACCTGCGACAGATCGCGATCTTCGGGCTCGAACGCCGACAGCAACGCCAGACCACGGGACAGCATGGATCCTCCGGACTTGGCGCTCATCGGGCTGCTCCGATCGAGAAGACGCCCGCCATACGAACATCGGGATTGATGGAGTAGCCGATGACGGGCGACGACGACGCCGGCGCCACCCGCGCAAAAGCTCCGGCATCCCCTTCGGGGGTGAGGAACACACTCCACGCCGCCACCCAGTCCTGCACCGTTGCCGTGAACGGATCCACCACGGTTTCGACGCGGGGGACGATCCGCCGTTGCACGACCCACCGATCCGCTACATCGAGCTCGTTCGGGACAGATGCGGCCGAGGCGTCCCTCAGCGCTGCCGTCCACCTGCGCTCGTCGCAAGCCCAGCCCGCCGTGACGCCGACACCGGCGGCACCGTGCAACGGCTTGAGAACCAATTCCTCCCGATGTCGGCGGCAGTAGTCGATGAGGTCGTCGTCAAGGATCCTCGTCCACGGAACCAGCCGGTCGATGACCGCCCGCTCATCGGTCGACAGCAGCGCGGAATCCGCCGCCGCCGAAACCAGCGCGAGTGTGCCCTTATTGGACACCAGTGCGTAGTTCATCGGCGTCCACAGGACCGCCACGCCGTCGTGATGGGCTCGGAACAACAGTTCCGCCTGCTTCATCGCCTCCGGGTGCATCAGTACATCGCCCATGCTGAAGAAGCGGAATGCCACATCTATCGGAGCATCGTTGAGGCGGAGTGTCCCATGCGATGACGACAGCCGGCCGAGCTCCCCGATCGTGATCTCTACTCCGACTCGCCGCATCGTCCCAGCGAAGGAGGCCACCATCCGCTCATGGACCGCCATTTCGCCGGGTGCACATACGACTCCCACCCTCGGCGTCCTGCCGTCGGTAATCGACGCGGACGCGACCCGGAGAGCGTGTGCGATTCGTTCGCCCGTATGCGTATATCGCAGTTCGTATCGGGAGGCGAAAGTGGCGAAGTCCGGGTTTCGCAACAGCGAACTCTGGAACTCGCACATGTCCATTCCGCCGAGCTTGCTCGACAGGTTGAACTCCAGGATCTTGAATCCCGTCTCATCGTTGTACAAGTCGGCTCGACCGAAAAGGAGCGGCGGACCCGAGCTGAATTTCTCTATCATCGCGAGCCGTTTTTCGCCGATGCCGATTGCCGCGCAATAGGCCGCTGTATCGCCATTGAACAGCCGCTCGGGAAGCGCAGCCAGCAGCCCGAACAAGTCGCCGAGATCGCTCGATGTCTGTTGCAGCTCGGAAGTTCGCGTAAATAGCGGTCGATTGAGCATTCTCGGCCCCCAACACCGTTCCAGCTCGGCTGGGAACCGGGTTAGCTCGACGGCCTGGGCGAGCTTCTCGTTCCGGATGTAGGCGTCGGTGACGCAGGCAGCGGTGATTGTCATCAAGCATTCCCCCGAATGAAACTATTTGCCCAGAAACTCTGACTATCAGTGCTTTCCGGGTCGCTGAAGCCTAGGCCAGGACCGGACGTACGTCAATGAAATGCTGTGAAGCTGAATTCGTCTTTCGACGGGTCGAATAGTGTCGTGCGCATCGTTGTTCGATGGGCGGGAGCGGAAGCATGATCGGTTCCCTTGCCCGACCGCGCAGTCGGTTCACAGATTTCACTCGGAAGCCCCCTTCTGTTACCAGCTCTCTGGTTTTGATGTGAGGGGCGCCTGCCCCCTCTCCCCTTGGGCAAGCTAACACAGCGGTCCAGCCGAGAGCTGCGGTGGAGCGCTGTGTGAATAGGGCAGCCAGCCTGGGGTTTCAGGAGTGGACCAGCGAATAATAGACACTTGAATAGTGACTGAGATCACATTCTCGGCAGCCGGCGATGGGCGCTGAGTGTCCACGCGGTCGCATGTGCCGCTGATGTGCCGGCCCGGCGTTTGCCTCGGAGGCGCATCTGCCACGAAGGGGTGCAGTTGCCGGTGAATGGCGGTCTGCGCGCAGCGCGCGCTCGGCCTCGGGGAATGGTCGATGATCTTCGCGATGCTCGTGGAGTATTGCGATTTCGCTAGATTTCCACATCCCCGTCCCGGCTACAGGAAAGCGTCATAGTGACGAATTGGGGGGCGTTAGCCGAGGCGTAAATTGGCCCGTTACTTGCAGGCCAGTTTGTGGTAGGCGGCTCTGGCTGACATGGCCAGATAACGGCACGCTGAGGCGATGCTGGTTCGTCGGTTGGTCGCGTTGTATGTCGGATTGTGGTTGTACGGGTTCTCGATGGCGGTGATGGTGCGGGCGGAGCTGGGGCTGGATCCGTGGGATGTGTTCCATCAGGGTGTGGCGAAGCATGTGCCGCTCAGTTACGGTACTGTGACGGCGATCACCGGCGTCGTGGCGTTGGCGGCGTGGGTTCCGTTGCGGCAGAGGCCCGGTCTGGGCACGGTGAGCAATGTCGTGGTGATCGCGTTGTCGGTCGATGCCGGGCTGGCGTGGTTGCCGTCGTGGGATTCGCCGGCGGTGCGGATCGGCGCGATGGTTGCCGCTGTCGTGTCGAACGCGGTGGCGAGTGTGCTGTACATCGGTGCGGGTATGGGTCCGGGTCCGCGGGATGGACTGATGACTGGACTGGTTCGGCGCACCGGCAAGTCGGTGTGGGTGGTGCGTACGGCGATCGAGGTGTCGGTGTTGACGACCGGGTTCGTCCTCGGTGGCAGCATCGGTATCGGCACGCTGGTGTATGCCTTCGGTATCGGTCCGCTGATCCACTTGATGATTCCCGCGGTGAACCGCGTGCTGCCCTGGTTCGCGCCGCCGAAGCAGCAGCCTGTGGCCGGTGACGTCACCGGGGTTCCGGCCGGGTGACCGCCGGAGCGCTCCCCTGCTCCGACCGGCATGTGCGCACCAGAATCTTGCCTAACATACAGACCTGTACGGAAGGTGGGCGTCCCGGTTAGCCTGAGGGGAACGATCCGGCAGAAGGTGAAATTTCATGAGTGCTACCACCATTGCCCGGCAGTGCACCCTGTGCGAGGCGCACTGCGGAATTCTCGTCACGGTGGACGACGACCGGGTGACGCGGATCGAGGGCAATCCGCAGGACGTGCTGTCGAAGGGGTACATCTGCCCGAAGGCGACGGCGATGGGCGGGTTGCACCATGACCCGGATCGGTTGCGGACGCCGGTGCGGCGGGTGGGTTCGTCGTTCGAGCCGATCGGCTGGGACGAGGCATTCGACGAGATCGGTCGGCGGTTGCGCGAGGTGCGTCGCGAGCACGGCAACAGCGCGATCGGCATGTATCTGGGGAATCCGGCCGCGCACAGCTCGTCGGTTCTGTACGCGGTGTTGCTGCGGTCGGTGCTGCTGACGCGGAACTTCTTCTCGGCGTCGTCGATCGATCAGTTCCCGCAGGAGTTCGTCGCGTGGCGGATGTTCGGCTCGAATGTGCTGATGCCGGTGACCGATATCGATCGGACCGACCGCCTGGTGATCCTGGGGGCGAATCCGGCGGTGTCGAACGGGTCGGTGACGACCATGCCGAATGCGAAGCAGCGGATCCGGGACGTGCGGCGGCGTGGTGGGAAGGTCGTGGTGATCGACCCTCGGCGGACCGAGACGGCGCGGCTGGCCGATCAGCATGTCGCGGTGGCTGCGGGCGGTGATGTGTATCTGCTGCTGGCGATGTTGCATGTGCTGGTCGCCGAGGATCTGTGCGACGAGAAGGCGATTCGCGCGTCGAGCACCGGTTGGGAGCGGTTGCGTGCGCTGGTGGCCGAGGCGTCGCCGGAGCAGATGGCGCAGTACGCGGGAGTGGACGCGCAGACGATTCGCGGGCTGGCTCGGGAGCACGCGGCGGCGCGCTCGGCGGTGCTGTACGCGCGGATCGGGGTGTGCCAGCAGGTGACCGGCACGTTGACGCATTGGCTGGTGAACACGATCAACGCGGTGACGGGCAACTTGGATCGGGCGGGTGGGCAGATGTTCGCGACGCCGCCGATCGATGCGCCGCGGTATGCGAAGTACCTGCCGATGGGGTATGGGGCGTGGACCGACAGCTCCGGGACCTACAAGTCGTTCCGCTCGGAGTTGCCGGTGGCGGCGCTGGCGCAGGAGATGTCGGCCGAGGGGCCGGGCCGGATCCGCGCGATGATCACGTATGCGGGCAATCCGGTGTTGTCCACGCCGCAGCGCGGCCGGTTGGGGGCGGCGCTGGACGGGCTGGATTTCTATGTGGCCGTGGACATGTACGTCACGGAGACGACGCGGCACGCGGACATCATCCTGCCGCCGATCTCGCCGTTGGAGCGCGAGGATGTCAACATCCTGTTCCCGGTGTTCAGTGTGCGCAACAATCTGCGTTTCGACGCGCGTGTGTTCGAGCCGCCCGCCGATGGGCTGGAGGATTGGCAGATCATGGCGCGGTTGGTCACCGAGATGGTGCCGTTGCCTGCGCGGCGGTTCACCGCGCGGGTGCTCAACGCGGTGTTCGATCGGGTCAGCCCCGTGCGGATCGCCACGCTGGGGGTGGCGGCGGGGCCGTATGGGGTGTTGCGGCGGGGTCGCAAGGGTTTGACGGTGGGTAAGGCGCGTGCGGCGGCGGGCGGTATCGATCTGGGTCCGTTGCGGCCGAGGTTGCGGTCGCTGCTGGGGACGAAGGATCGGAAGGTGCATGTGGCGCCGGAGGATTTCGTGGCGGCCGCGCGTGAAGTTCTCGCGGCCGCGCGGCGGGGTGAGGCGGCGACCGCGCCTGCCGGCGGCTACGACTTGAAGTTGATCGGTCGCCGTCATCTGCGCAGCAACAATTCGTGGTTGCACAATGTGCCGTCGATGGTGAAGGGGCGCGATCGTTGCACGGCGCTGATGCATCCGCAGGATGCGGCGGCGCGCGGGTTGCGCGACGGTGAGCCGGTGACGGTGCGTTCGCACACCGGGGCGATCGTGGTGCCGTTGGAGGTCAGCGACGATATCCGGGCCGGGACGGTGGCGATCCCGCACGGGTGGGGACATCAGGAGCCGGGTGTCGGGTGGACGGTGGCGGCGTCGCTGCCGGGCGCGAATGTGAACCTGCTGCACGATCCGGCGGTGACCGACACGTTCTCGGGGACGGCGGCGGTGAACAACACGTGGGTGACGGTGACGCGGGCGTCGGTCGATTCCGGGGAGCGTGTGGACCTCAGCGAGCGCGAACCCGCGACGACCGCTTGACGAGTGTGGACCGTCTGCTCGGCAGCGTGATCGCCGTTGGCTGGCGCCAAACGGCTTGACCAGCGGTTATGGCGGTGGCGGTTCGGCTGTCCGGAATGTCCCTCCGCCGGATGGGGTCGCTAGTTCAGGTCTCCCGCGGTTGCCGCATGCAAGGCGTGTTGCGGGCTACAGCCGTGACTGGGAACGGCTCGGGCCGACACGCGCGAATGTTGGCATGATGGGTGCGCCTCCGCCCGCCGGCACTGAACACCGATGTCTCGCAACGGGCTGTTGAACCGTGAAGCCAGGGCGGGTCACGAGACACGGCTGACCCGGACAATCGCATGAATCCGGCGAGTCCCGTTCCGACGGGTCCGACGGATTAGGGAGAACCGATGACAAGCGATGCGCTCGAACGTTTGCGGCGGATTCTGCCGCCGTCGCCGGCCAGCGCGGAGTGGGCGGCGCTGGACCTGCAGGGGGTGGCGGAGGCCGAGGCGGCGTTGGGGGTCCAACTGCCGCCGGACTACCTCGACTTCCTCGCGGTCTACGGCGCCGGGTTGCTTGACGACTCCCTGCTGATCGCGGCACCGGCGACGGCGCCCGGCCACCGGTACAGCACGAGTGTGGTGGAGATCACCGGGACGTTTCGGCGGGCTGCTGCCAAGCCGTACAGGGCCGAGATTCTGGGTGACGGTGACATGTATATCCACTGGGGTGTTGATGGCGGTGGCGACTTCTACTACCTGTGGCGCGTCGAGGGTGAGTCGAGCGCCGAGTGGCCGGTGTGCGTATACGACGACGAATTGACGGTGCTGCCGTACGGGATGGTGGAATTCCTGGCCAGAGCCTGTACCGGAGGCCTTCCCGGCGAGCTGCAGTGCAAGTTCCGCGGCAACGGCCACGAATTCCTGCACTGGCAGGACCAGTACCGCCGCGACGTCGAGCAGTACGGGTCCGGGTCATACATCCCCGGCTGAGCGACTCGCTTCCGCTCCGCCGACTTCACCGCACCTGACTATGAGCGTGGAACGCTGACGGCCCCCGTGGGTGTCGTCCCCCGCGAGGTGGGTCATTTGCTCACCTGGTCGACGCGGGTGCCGTCCAGCCAGGGTTGGGGGTCGGCCAGGAACGGGGTGTCGGCGAGGCGGTCGAGGTCTTCGAAGAAGGCTTTGGTGGTGCGGGCGGCCGCGGTGGTGGTGCCGACGGAGACGAATCCGGCTTGTTCGGCGTCGAGGCCGCGGGAGAGGGATTTGTCGGAGCCGAAGTAGACGGCGCGTTTGAGTTCGGCGACGACGACCGGGTTGCGGGCGGCCAGCCGGGCCGCGGTGGCCTGGGTTTCGGTGAGCAGGTCCTCGGCCGGCAGTACGCGGTTCACCAGGCCGAGACGCAGCGCTTCCTGGGCGGTGAACGGCGTGCCTTCGAGGGTGACCTCGATGGCTTTGGCGGCGCCGAGCAGGCGGGTGAGGCGTTGGGTCGCGCCGCCGCCGGGAATGAGGTTGGCCAGCGTCTCGATCTGGCCCAAGCGCACGTGGTCGGCGTCGGCGGCGTAGCGCAGATCGCAGGCCAGCGCGATCTCGTGCCCGCCGCCGAGTGCGGGTCCGTTGATGGCGGCGAGGTAGGCGACGCCGGAGCGGTTCATCCGCAAGGTGGTGCGTTTCCAGCGGTAACCCCAGACCAGGCCCGCACCGAGACCGCCGCCGTGGCGTTCGACCAGGTCGGTGGCGCCGGGAACGTGCAGGACGGCAGCGGCGGCGCGCAGGAACGGTGCGGCGGCGCGAGCGGGGACGAAGGGGCGTGGTTTCTCGATCATGCCGCCGAGGGCGGCGGGGTCGGCATGGGTGAGGAAGCGGCCGGGCAGTCCTCCGGTGAGCACGACCGCGCCCACGGTGTCGTCGATATCGACCGCGGCGGTGAGAAGGTCGAGGTCGCGGACGACCGCGGTGGTGACGAAGTTCCACGGGGGCGCGACCACACGCGCGGTGAGTACCCGCCCGGACTGGTCGAGTTCGATGGTTTCCAGGGGCAGGTCGGCGGCGGACATCGGCGGCTCCTTCGGTGCGCATGTCGGCGGTCGGGACGCGAGAACGGTTCCACGCGAACGCGTTTCGGAAGCGGTCCAGCGCGGTCGTGGACTACACCCTAATGCTGCGGACCGGCCGGGCCGGTCCGAAACATCGGTCAGGCCGTGGGCTTGTGGACGCGGGTGTCGTGGAATTCCAAGAATGCCGCGAGGGTCTGCTCGGGTGCCTCCAGTTGCGGGTAGTGGCCGATTCGCGACAGTTCCACGACATCGGGGTCGGGGATCAGTTCGCGGTAGCGGTGCACCATGTGGCCGCCGGAGACGGGATCGGACAGGCCGTCGACGAGCCGGACCGGGACCTGGGCCTGCTGCAGTGCGCCCACCCAGCGCTTGCGCTGCTTGCGGCGTTCGGCCATGTAGCGGATGAGTTTGTGGCCGTTGCTCTTGCCGTGCCTGCTGCACCACAGCAGCCAGAACTGGTGCAGTTCGATGTCGGTGGGTTTGGTGTCGGGCCCGAATACCGCGGCCAAGCTGTGGTGGAAGGTGCGTTCGCTGCCCAGGACGCCGACCAGCGGGCCGAGCGGGCTCGCCAGCAGCCGCTGCACCGGGCGGGGGCGGTGTGTTTCGGGGAACAAGCCGCCGTTGAGCAGGCACACCGACTCGATCACCAGGGATTCGTCGCCGGCGGCGCGGCGTTCGGCGTCGCGGGCCACAAGCTCCTGGGCGACGGTGTCGCCGTAGTCGTGGGCGAGGATGTGGTACCGGCTGATGCCCTGTTCCCGCAGCAGGTTCTCGTGGATGTCGGCTTGGTCGGTGATGCGGTAGTCGTAGTGGCGGGGTTTGGCCGACCAGCCGAAGCCGATCATGTCGGGGGCGATGACCCTGGCGAATCGTTCGCACAGGCCCGGCCAGATCCGATGCCAGTCCCAGGACGCGGTGGGAAATCCGTGGATGCACACCAGCGTCCCGTGGGTGCCTGCGCCTCCGTCGCGCCAGAAGATCTGGTGGCCGCGATGAGTGTGGCGTCGTCCGTTCGCCCGCCAGGACGCGAACTCCTCCATGTCTACCTCCTTGTCGTCGACAAGCATGGCGCGTGTGTGCGCCCGGGCACAGTAGTTCGGTCGGCCGTGCACGTGTCATCTACCGCGCCGGCCGATAGCCGATCGTGCGCTCTGCGAGAATTTCACCGTGCATGTCGCGATCGGCCTGGTTGTTCTCGTCGCGTCGGCGGCCGCGTTGGCGGCGCTGGCGCGACGGTTCGGGATCTCCGAACCGCTGGTACTGACGGTGGGCGGGGTGGCGGCGTCATATCTGCCGTTCGTGCCGGAGATCCATTTGGAGCCGGAGATCATTCTGCTCGGTTTCCTGCCTCCTTTGCTGTATACCGCCGCGATCCGCACGTCGCTGGTGGATTTCCGGGCGAATGCGCGCACGATCGGGTTGTTGTCGGTGGGGTTGGTGTTGTTCACGACCTTCGCCGTGGCGGTGGTGGTGTGGTGGCTGCTGCCGGTGCCGTTCGCGGTCGCTGTCGCGCTGGGTGCGGTGGTGGCTCCGCCGGATGCGGTGGCCGCCACGGCGGTGGCGCGGCGGATCGGGATGCCGCGGCGGATCGTGACGATCCTGGAGGACGAGTCGCTGTTCAACGACGCGACCGCGCTGGTGGCGTTGCGGACGGCGCTGGCGGCGATGGTGGGCACGGTGTCGGTGTGGGCGGCCGGCGCCGATTTCGCGCTGGCGGCCGGTGGCGGCGCGGCGGTGGGAGTGGTGGTGGCCTATCTGCTGGCGATGTTGCGGCGGCGGATCACCGACCCGGTGATGGACACGACGTTGTCGTTCCTGGCGCCGTTCGCGGCGTATCTGCCCGCCGAGGGCATCCACGCCTCGGGGGTGATCGCGGTGGTCGTGTGCGGGATGATCCTCGGACACAACGCGCCGGTGTGGCAGAGCGCCGCGTCGCGGATCGCCGAGCGCATCAATTGGCGCACGATCCAGTTCATCCTGGAGAGCGCGGTGTTCGTGCTGATCGGGTTGCAGGTGCGCGGCATCGTGGAGGGTGCTTGGCACAGCGAGCTCGACCACGCCACCCTGCTGTGGTCGGCGGTGGCGGTGCTGGCCGCGACGATGCTGGCGCGTCCGGTCTGGGTGTTCGGGTCGTCGTTGTTGTCGCGCAGTCTCGGTGGTGGCGAGGCGGTGCCGGTGAGTCATCTGGTGGTGGTGTCGTGGGCGGGGATGCGGGGGGTGGTGACGTTGGCGGCGGTGCTGCTGCTGCCGCAGGACACTCCGTTGCTGGCCGTGCTGCGGCTGCTGGCGCTGGTGGTGGTGGCGGGAACGCTGCTGGTGCAAGGCACGTCGTTGCCGTGGCTGGTGCGGTGGCTGCGGTTGCGCGCGCCCAGTCGCGCCGAGGACGCGTTGCAGAAGGCCAACGTGTTGCAGCAGGCGACCGCGGCCGGTTTGGCCGCTCTCGAGCGGGAAGTCACGCCGGACACGCCGCCGGGGGTGGTGCAGACGTTGCGTGATCGCGTCCTGTGGAAGGCCAACGCCGCCTGGGAGCGGTTGGGGCGGGCGGAGTCGGAGCTGGTGACACCCACCGCGGAGTACCGGCGGCTGCGGTTGGCGATGTTGCAGGCCGAACGCGAAACCGTCTTGCGCGTACGGGATTCGGGCGCCGTCGACTACGAGATCCTGCAGCATGTGCTGGCGCAGTTGGATCTCGAGGAGTCGATCATCGATCGCTACGACGAGACCGAGGAAGAACGGGTCGAACCGCTGGCGGCGGCGGGGGCCGACGACGCTTGCGCGCATCTGCGGGACGCGCCGCTGGTGCGTGCGCACGGCGGGCCGGACGAATGCGGCGAATGTGTCGCGGAGGGACTGGCGTGGGTGCATCTGCGGATGTGCTTGTCGTGCGGGCACATCGCCTGCTGCGACTCTTCTCCGGGCAATCACGCGACCAAGCACTACGGCGCCAGCGGGCATCCGGTGATGCGCAGTGTGGAGCCGGGAGAGGCGTGGCGCTGGTGCTATGTCGACGAGCTGCTCGGTTAGCCGGAGTGGGTCAGCGCTGCGCGTGGGAGTAGATCAGGCGCGCGTATTCGGCCAGCAGCTGGTCCAGTGACAGGTTCTCCCCGCCCGCGGCGATCTGCTGGTAGCCGACGAGCATCGCCATGCCCAGTGAGGTGACCACGGCGGCGGTGTCGTCGTCGCCGACGACCCCCTTGATCGCCTTGTGCACGGTGCGCCTGCGGGATTCGTCGACGCGCTTGAGTGCGAGGTTGACCGATTCGTCGTTGGCCGCCCAGGCGCGGATGGCGGCTTCGGCGGAATGGTGCAGTCCGGCGGCGAGGTCGGACATGGCGCGGATGTCGTCATCGGGGTTGCCCTGGTTGAACGGCATGGTGCCCAGGATGCGCACTTGGCGGTTCTCCCAGTGTTCGAGCAGGGCGTCGACGAATCCTTGCCAACTGCCGAAGTGGTGGTAGAACGATCCGCTGGTGACGCCGAGCTGCCGGCACAGGACACCGATGTTGAGACCTTTGAAGCCGAGTTCGGCGAGCACTTCCAAGCCGGTGTCGAAGTACTGCTCCTTGGTGACCACTCGTGACATACGCGCGCCGTTCTCTTCGTTCGGTCAGGGGGAGGGACCGAACAGTACCCCATCGTAGCGTCGGCTGGACCGACCTCGGGAAGTACCGATGCGTACGCCGAGAAGACGCTTCGGTACCTGTTACCTGCTGAAATATTTAGCGCGCGTGGGTGGATCGCGCGCGGATCTGCTCAGCGAGGTGCCCGACGCCGCCGAGCTGGCCGCCACCGACGCGGTGCTTGTCGAGTTGCTGGTGCGGCTGTCGCGGCAGTTGTGGCAGCGCGGCGATCGCCAGGCCGTCGACGTCTTGACGCTGTGCCTGGTCGATCTGCCGGTCGCGGTGCTGCTGCGTCGCGACCGGCCGGCCGGTTCGCGCACGGGCATACCTGCGCAGCGGCGTGCGGGCCGTACTCGCCGTCGGTCCCCCCACCCCTTTGACCCCTGTTTTCACCATTCCCTTCACCTCGCGATGGCCGCGCTGATCCAGGTCGAGCTCACCCCGAAAAGCGCCGTCGCCTCGATGACCACCGGCCGCCGCTTCGGCGGCGTCGACGCCGCGGTAGCGCTGCCGGCCCCGCTGGGCGGCAAGGACCCCGGCACTCTCGGTGCGATCGAGAACACCATGTACGCCGCCGCCGTCACGGCACTGACCACCTAGCGCTCCGGCCACCGTGCGGGGCGCACTCGAAATTGCTGCGTCGCAAGAATTCTCCCTCATTCCGTGGGTTGGTAATTCCTGATGGATTGCTGTGTCACGCCTTTTCCTCGGCTTCACGGTGAAGTCGTCGACGGAATGCGGCACGGTGGGAGCGGGAATCTTGTCATCGGACCGGGTGATGGCCGAAGCCGGAGAGATGGCGATGAATCCCAGCTCAGCGCGTATCAGAGGTGGAACACCGGCGGTCACCCCGTCCGGTGCAGGCCGGTTTCTGTTTATTCATTCCTCGTTCACGAGAAAGACGATCGCGTCATACACGCTGCTGACTTCGTGTTTTCTACCGAAAGGGAGCGATCGTGGAATTGCTGACAGTTCTCGCCGACCTCATGACCGCCGTGTTCCAAGCCGGTAGCGGCAGCGCGGCCTGACCCGCCCCGCCGCGGCGGTCGGTCCGCGACCCCATCGCCCGGCGCGGCGGAATCCGCACGGCCGGAACCGCCGATCCCGTTGCCGGAGAAGTGGTTCGGTCGTGCGCGGACGAACCGGTCGTGGATCCGGAAACGGGCGAAAACGCCCCGCCGAGCACGGTCGGACACCTACGGTCTGGGAAAGCCGGGTGTACCGAACGGGGTTGTGCGATGACCGAACCGAACACGTCCTGCGCCGCATTCCAGCACAGCGCCGCGATCGATGCGGACGCGGTGGCCGTCCGGTCCATCGGCGGCGGACAAACGCTCACCTGGCGCGTGTACGCCGAAGAAGTGCGCGCGGTCGCGGCGGGCCTGGCCGCGCTGGGTGTCGGCCGCGGCGACACGGTGGCGTTGATGATGGGCAACCGGGTGGAGTTCTATCCCCTGGAAGTCGGCGCGCAGCACACCGGCGCGACCTCGTTCTCGGTGTACAACACCCTCTCGCCCGAACAACTGACCTACGTGTTCGCCAACGCGGGCAATCGGGTGGTGATCTGCGAGCAGCAGTACCTCGAGCGGATCCGTGCCTGCGGCACGCCGATCGAGACCATCGTCTGCATCGACGCCACGCCCGAGGGCGCCGTGGGGCTCGATGAACTGAAAGCCATGGGCCGCCCCGATTTCGACTTCGAGGCGACCTGGCGGGCCGTGCGGCCCGACGACGTGCTCACCCTCGTCTACACCTCCGGCACCACCGGCGACCCCAAGGGCGTGGAGATCACCCACGCCAATCTGCTGGCCGAAGCGCGAGCGTTCCACGCGGTGCTGCCGGTGGAGTTCGGCGACCGGCAGACCTCCTACCTGCCCTCGGCGCACATGGCCGACCGGTTCTGCTCGCTGTATCTGCAGCAGGTGTACGGCACGCAGATCACCGTGGTGCCCGACCGGTCGCTGCTGCCGGCCGCGTTGGCCGACGTGCACCCCACCATCTGGGGCGCGGTGCCGCGGGTGTGGGAGAAACTGAAGGCCGCCATCGAGTTCTCCGTCGCCGCCGAACCCGACGACGCTCGGCGCGGTGCGCTGCGGTGGGCGCTGGACGTGGCGGCGCGCAAGGCCGACGCCCAGCTGCGTGGCGAACCGATCGATGACCAGCTGGCGGCCGAATGGGCGCGGGCCGACGAGCAGGTGCTGTCGGCGTTGCGCGCCGGAATCGGCCTGGACCGACTGAAGTGGGCGATGTCGGGCGCCGCGCCGATTCCACCGCAGACGCTCGGGTTCTTCTTCGGCATCGGCATCCCGATCTCGGAGATCTGGGGCATGTCCGAACTGACCTGCGTGGCCAGCGCCTGCTCGCCGGAGCAGGCGCGGCTGGGTTCGGTGGGCCGGATGCTGCCGGGAATGCAGTGGCGGATCGCCGAGGACGGGGAATTCCTGGTGCGCGGGCCACTGGTGATGAAGGGCTACCGCAAACAGCCGCGGCAGACCGCCGAAGCGCTCGACCCGGACGGGTGGCTGCACACCGGCGACATCATGTCCGTCGACGCCGAGGGGTATCTGCGGGTGGTCGACCGCAAGAAAGAGCTGATCATCAACTCGGCGGGCAAGAACATGTCCCCGGCCAACATCGAGAACGCGATCAAGGCCGCGACGCCGCTGGTGGGCGCCATCGCCACCATCGGGGACGCGCGCCCGTACAACACGGCGCTGATCGTGATCGACGCCGAGACCGCGGCACTGTATGCCGCCGAGCACGCGCTGCCGGATGCCTCGGCGGCGGCGTTGGCGGCCGAGGACGGGGTGATCGCCGCGATCGCGCGCGGCGTGGCGGCGGGCAACGCCACGTTGTCGCGGGTCGAGCAGATCAAACGGTTCACCGTGCTGCCGGTGTTCTGGGAGCCCGGCGGCGACGAGGTCACCTTGACGATGAAGTTGCGGCGCAAGCCGATCGCCGACAAGTACGCCGAGCAGATCGCACAGCTCTACGCCGAAGACCTCGCCGCGACCGTGCACGAACCCGACGGGCAGCGATCCCGCGCCGGCGGCGCGGACACGCTCACAGCTGGAAGGTGAGCCGCTGCGGGCGCACGTAGTCGGCCGGATCATGCAGGGTGCGCAGTTCCGGTCGCCGTGGCGCGGAGATCCGTTCCAGTTCCGCGCGCAACGGTGCGTCGTAGGTCGCCGCGCTCGCGGTGAGTCCGGGCAGCCAGTTGTCGTGATGGCTCGGCACGAACAGCGCGGGGGTGAGGGCTTCGATGTAGGTGCGGGGATCGCGCAGCCCGTTGCTGATCTGGTTGTAGCCCTGCACCGCGCCGATCTGCACGTCGGTGGCCGGGAGCGCGGCGAGGGTGTCGAAGACCTGCGGGGCGCGTTCGGTGAGCGGTCCGGTCGAGTCGTGCCACACCAGGCACAAGCCCGGCACCCGGAACTGGTACAGCAGCACCCCTCCTTCGGGGTCGCGCAGCCGCGGCACACCTTGCAGCAGACCGCTCAGCGTCGGCGGGTGGGTCAGCACGATGCCCGGTTGCGGGCGGGGAAAGAAGCGCGGTGATCCGCCGACGGGATCGGACGGGGTGCGTGCGGAGTGCAGGTGCCGCACGACGGTCACCTCGACCGCGCCCACAGCGAAATCCTCCCGGGTGCCGATCGCGGTGCCCGCGTCACCGTGCACGGCGGTGGGGAACGCTGGATCGGTGACCTGTGCGGCGATGCTCGCGCAGTGCTCGGCGGTGCCGTGTACGACCGCGCCGCTGGCCTGGGCGATGCGTCCGGCGTCGGCGGCGTGGTCGAAGTGGCCGTGGCCGATGAAGATCGCCGCGGGTGCCAGGTCCACCAGGCCCTGCGGGGTGGCGGGGACGTAACCGGTGCTGGTCAGCCGGGGCACCCACGCGTCGAGCAGGAACACCGAACCGCCGATGGCCAGGGCGAAGGTGGTGCAGCCGACCCACGACAGCACGACCCGGTCGGTGCGCAGGGCGCCGGTCTGCGGGTCGACGGTGTCGGCGCCGAAGAAGCGGGCGCGCGCGGCGATCGTGCGCGGGTCGGCGGGATCGGCCGCCGGCCGCAAGACGCCTGCGCTGAGGGAGGTCAGTTTGCCGCCGGGGCCGAACAGGCCGAGGCCGGGAAGCTTGCACACCCCCGTACCCCATCACGTGCGGGGGATGCGGGCAAGAGACCGGCTACAGGCGTACGCCCAGCAGGGCGTCGACGGCGGTGGTGATCAGCGTGGGGGCGGCGGTGTCCTGGCCGCCGTAGTCCAGTGCCTGGCGGGCCCAGTTGTCGAGGGCGTCGAGCGCCTTGGGGGTGTCCAGATCGTCGGCCAGGTGCTGGCGCAGGCGGGCGACGGTGTCGGTGGCCGACGGGCCGGCGGGCAGCGCGGTGGCTTCGCGCCACAGCTCCAAGCGCTGCTGCGCCCGCTCGAGCAGGGCGTCGGTCCACATCCGGTCTTGCCGGTAGTGGCCGGCCAGCAGGCCGAGGCGGATGGCGGCCGGGTCGACGCCGCCGCGGCGCAGCGTGGACACCAGCACGAGGTTGCCGCGGGACTTCGACATCTTCTCCCCGTCCAGCCCGATCAGGCCGGCGTGCACGTAGTGGCGGGCGAAGCGGCGGCCGGCGATGAGCGACTCGGCGTGCGCGGCGGAGTATTCGTGGTGGGGGTAGATCAGGTCACTGCCGCCGCCCTGGATGTCGAATTCCGGGCCGATGCGGTTCAACGCGATCGCCGAACACTCGATGTGCCAGCCGGGTCGGCCCGGGCCGAACGGGGCGGGCCAGGACGGCTCGCCGGGCCGCGCCGAGCGCCACAGCAGCGCGTCGATGGTGTCGCGTTTACCGGGACGGTCCGGGTCGCCGCCGCGTTCGGCGAACAGCCGCTGCATGGTGGCGCGGTCGTAGCCGGATTCGTAACCGAACTGGTCGGTGGCGTCGGCACGGAAGTAGATGTCGGGGTACTCGGCGTCGTCGACGACGTAGGCGGCGCCGGAAGCCAGCAGTTTCTGCACGAATTCGACGACCTCGTCGACGGATTCGACGGCGCCGACGTAGTCGCGGGGCGGCACGATCCGCAGCGCGGCCATGTCCTCACGGAACAGGTCGGTCTCCGCCGCGCCGAGGTCGCGCCAGTCCACGCCGTCGCGGGCGGCGCGTTCGAACAGCGGGTCGTCGACGTCGGTGACGTTCTGCACGTAGTGCACGTCGTGGCCCGCGTCGCGCCACAGCCGGTTGACCAGGTCGAAGGTCAGGTAGGTGGCGGCGTGCCCGAGGTGGGTGGCGTCGTAGGGGGTGATGCCGCAGACGTACATGGTGGCGGTGGGCCCGGGGGTGACCGGGCGCACCAGACGGTCGGCGGTGTCGTACAACCGCAACGGCGGTCCTGCTCCAGGGACGGTGGGGAGGGCGGTATCGGACCAGGACTGCATGCTTACGAGGGTAAAGGTGTGGTGGAGATCATCGGGCCCCGGCCCGGTCGCCGCGCCCATGCGGCCGGTAGGGTCGCCTGCCGCGACCTGCGTCTTCCAGCAAATCGTGGGATGTCAATAATTACGGTTTCGCTGAATCAGCTGTCGGTGCCGCGGGTGGGATCGCTGACGGTGTTGGGGCCGATCGCGAACGTCCCGTCCAGTTCGGGGATGTCGGGATCGGTGTCGGCGAGCGCGAGCTGAGTGAATTCGCCGCGCGCGACGTCGAACTCGAGTTCGTGATAAGCGACCGTATCGCCCCAGTCCGCGGAAGGCAACGAGATGAACCGCATGGTGAACCGCCCGGAGTCCACCGAACCCTCGGTCATGACGTAGACGCCGAAGTGGTTCTCCCCCGCCGAGCTCAGCCAGTAGACGCCGTTGTCGTAGAGGTGCAGGTCGGTGTCGGGGTAGGGCTTCTTGTCGTAGAGGTGCACGTAGTGCAATGCGATGCGGTAGGTCGGCGCGCCGACGGCGACCCGCACCACCGGCGCCGCGCGATCGGGAGTGGAGTGGGGCATCGCGTCCTCCTCGTCGTCGCGCCGAGCGCTCGAAGCTTCAACTGTGCCAGGAAACCCCGCGCTCGGCAGCGGTCGCGATCAGAACGCCGGCCACGGAATGGGCCGGGAGGTGCGCGGCAGCGGCATCACCGGGTCGTCGAGCACCTGCTGGGTGCGTTCGATCAACGCGTCGATCTCGGCGTCGGTGATGTGCTCGCCGAGCGTGTCGGCGAACGCGCCCGGCAACTGCTTGGCGAAGGCGGTGATGTCGGCGATCAGCCCGTCGTCGATGGGCTGCCCGGCCCAGCCCCACAGCACCGTGCGCAGTTTGTGGTCGGTGTGCAAGCAGATGCCGTGGTCGACGCCGTAGACCTGCCCGTCCACCCCTTCCAGCGCGTGCCCGCCCTTGCGGTCGGCGTTGTTGAGCAGGACGTCCAGCACCGCCATGCGCTGCAACCGCGGATCGTCGGCGTGGATCAGCGACACTTCGTTGCCGACGTCGTCCACCGCGCGCAGCACCTCGCGGAAGCCGTCGGGCACCGCGCCCGCGGGGCACAGGTCGATCAGGTCGAGGCGGTCGCCGCGGTCGGTGTGGTTGTCGACGCCCACGACCCAGCGTTGCACCATGCCGAAGCCGAAAGGGCCGTCGCGCAAGATGGTTTCGGGGATCACGCCCCAGCCGATCGCCTCGGAGATCAGATACGAGGCCACCTCGCGTCCGGCCAGGGTGCCGTCGGGGAAATCCCACAGCGGTCGTTCGCCGCGGATCGGTTTGTAGACCACCCGCAGGGGTGTCTCGCCGGTGGCGGTGTCGTTCACGTCGCAGACCAGGGTGACGTTGCTGGCGGTGCTGACCCGCCCGATCACGGTCAGTTCACCGTTGTGGAATCCGTCCCCGGCCTCGGCCACCGAATCACTCCTCCATTTCGGCCGCGCCGAAGATCTCACCGCGTTTGTAGCCGTTGGTGCGCACGCACATGTGCCCGCGCGCCGACAGCGGCTCACCGCACAGCGGGCACGGCGGGCGGCCCGCCGCGATCACCCGGGTGGAGCGCAGCGCGAATTCGCGGGCTTGGATCGGGGTGAGGAACACCCGCACCGCGTCGGGCCCCTCTTCGGTGTCGTCGAGGACCACCGACTCGTCGACCTCGGTCTCGGTGATCGCCAGCAGTTCCACCACCACCGCGCCCGCGTCGGCGTCCCAGCCCAGGCCCATGGTGCCGACACGGAACTCGGCGTCGATGGGGGTGACCAGCGGTGCGTTGTCGGCGACGTCCTCGGCCTGCGGGGGCACTTCGGCGCCGAAGCGGCGCGCGACCTCGTCCAGCAGCAGACCCATCCGGTCGGCGAGCACCTTGACCTGCTGCTTTTCCAGCAGCACGCTGACCACGCGCGGTTCCTGCACGGCCTGCAGATAGAACGCGCGATCGCCCGGCTCACCGACGGTCCCGGCGACGAAACGATCGGGGGTGCGGAATACATGGATTGCGCGTGACACATGCACCTCCTGATATGACCCTGATCGACTACCCGCGGCGCGGGGATTCCATACAACGACCGCTCGGTTGTTTACAAGGAATCTCGACGCTCCGCATTCCCATTATCCGCACTTGCGCTATTGCCGAGCTCGCCACCGGGGACTGGTCCGGAGACCTCGGGTCCCGGCGTCGACGACGACGCCGCTTGCTGTTGAGCGCCGGAGGCGGCGAGGGCCGACAGGTCGGCGCCGGTGTCGTTGAGCCGCCACACGTACGGTGCGGTCGGGGTGTAGCGCACGACGCTGAGCGAGGCCGGTTCGACGAGGATCCGCTGGAAGCCGTCGAGGTGGATGCCCAGGGCGTCGGCGAGTACCGACTTGATCACGTCGCCGTGGGTGCACGCCACCCACAGCGCGTCGCGGCCGTGCTGGGTGGCCAGGGCGCGGTCGTGTTCGCGGATCGCGGCGACCGCGCGGGCTTGTACTTGCGCCAGCCCTTCTCCGCCGGGGAACACCGCGCCGGAGGCGTGCCGTTGCACGACCTTCCACAGCGGTTCCTCCAGGAGTTCGGCGATGGGCCGCCCGGTCCACTCGCCGTAGTCCACCTCGACCAGCCGGTCGTCGAATACCGGTTCCAGCCCGAACTTTTCCGCCAGCGGCGCGACCGTGCGCTGGCAGCGCAGCAGCGGGGAGTGCACGATTCGTTCGATCGGCAGCCCGGCCAGTCGTTCGGCCACGGCCCTCGCCTGCTCCTCGCCGCGCTCGGTGAGCTCGACGCCGGTGCTGCGACCGGCCAGGGTGCGGGCGGTGTTCGAGGTCGACACACCGTGCCGCAACAGGATCACCGTCATGCGGTCAGCCTAGCGATCATGTCGCCGAGACCACCCCGCCCGCCAGCAGACCCATGAGGATCGCGCCCAGCACGATGCGGTAGCCGACGAACCAGTACAGCGAGTGCCGTGCCACGAAACGCAGCAGCCACGCCACCGACGCGTAGCCGACCGCGAACGCCAGCACGGTGGCCACCAGCAGCTGCGGTCCGCTGGCGTTGAGGCCCTCACCAGCGGGTTCGAACGCGTCCGGCAGGCTGAACAGGCCCGAGGCGGTCACGGCCGGGATGGCCAGCAGGAACGAAAACCGTACGGCCGCTTCGCGCTCCAAGCCCAAAAACAGGCCCGCGGTGGAGGTGGCGCCCGAGCGCGAGACACCGGGGATCAGCGCCAGGCACTGCGCGAAACCCATGGCCAGCCCGTCACGGGTGGTCAGTTGCTCGATCGGGCGATCCTTGCGGCCGAAGTGTTCACCGGCGGCGATGACCAGGGCGAAGAAGATCAGCATGAACGACACCAACCATAGATTGCGGGCGCCGGTGCGGATCTCGTCTTTGAGCAAGAATCCCAGCACACCGATCGGGATGGTGGCGATGATCACATACCAGCCGATGCGGTAGTCGAGTTCGCGCTGGGCCTGTTCGTCGAAGACGCGCTTGTGGTCGGCGGTGATGACCGGAAGTCTCGTCGTGGGCTGATCGTGCAGCGGGATCTGCTGGCGGCCGCGCGTGGTCAGTTGCTCGCGCAGACCCGCGAACCAGGCCAACAGGATCCGCCAGATGTCCTTGGCGAAGTACACCAGCACCGCGGCCTCGGTGCCCAGCTGGGTGACCGCGGTGAACGAGGCGCCCGCGTCGTCGCCGAAGAAGACCGACGAGACGATGCGCAGATGCGCCGAGGAGGAGATCGGCAGGAACTCCGTCAGTCCCTGCACCAGACCGAGCACCAAGGCCTGCACCCAGGTCATCGACTCGCCGACCACGAACCATCCTCCACTTCCGCGCGGAATACGCGTTGCTACCTGGGCATTGGTGCGGCGATCGGTCGATTCTTCCTGACCACCGCGCCAATCACGCAGCGACAGTACAGTGTCGAGGCCGCGGCGGCGTGCCCGGCCGTGGCGCTGCCGCCGCCGCGCGGGTCGCGGGTGTGCTCGCCGCACCCGAGCGCGACCCACTGTGCTGGTGGCCGCCGAGTCGCGTATCCACACTCTAGGCTTGGCGCCGTGACGAATGCGCGGACACGGTGATGGAACAGCGGACGGTGGGCCGCAGCGGCCTGCGGGTGTCGCGGATGGGCCTGGCGACCCATACCTGGGGTGCGCACACCGACGCCGAGGACGCGGCGGGGCAACTGGTGGCGTTCGTCGAGGCGGGCGGCACACTGGTGGACACCTCCCCCGCCTACGCGGGCGGGGCCGCGCAGCGGATCCTGGCCGAATTGCTCGGTGACCTGGTCTCCCGCGACGAGCTGGTGCTCAGCGGTTGCGCCGGGATCGCGCCGTGGGGATTCGCCGCGGCGGGGATGCCGGAGGCGGCGCAGGTCACCGTGGACACCTCGCGGCGGGCGCTGCTGCGGCAGCTGGACCGCACGCTGCTGGAGTTCGGCACCGACCATCTCGACATCTGGAATGTCGCGGTGTGGGATCCGCGGACGCCGTTGGAGGAGGTCGCCTCGACGTTGGAGCAGGTGGTGCGCTCGGGCCGGGTGCGTTACGCGGGGGTGCGCGGGTTCGGGGCCTGGCAGCTGGCCAGTCTGGCCGCGGTGGCGCCGGTGACCGCGGCGCAGACGCCGTATTCACTGCTGGCGCGGGGGGCGGAGACCGATGTCGTGCCCGCCGCGCGGTTCCACGGTGTCGGGGTGATCGCCTCGGCGCCGTTGGCGGGCGGCATCCTCACCGGCAAGTATCGCGACGGTGTTCCCGCTGATTCGCGCGGCGCCGACGAGGCGACCGCGGCGGAGATCCGCAGTGGTCTCGACGACCGCGCCACCCGGGTGGTGGATGCGCTGGTGACCGCCGCGGACGGGTTGGGCACCTCGCCGCTGGCGGTGGCGCTGGCCTGGATCCGGGACCGGCCGGGTGTGGCGAGCATGATCGTCGGCGCCCGCGATATCGGGCAGCTCACCGGCGTGCTGGCCGCCGAGACCCTGGAGTTGCCGCGGGCGATCGCCGCGGCCCTGGACGACGTCAGTGCACGCGCGGAGTGACACAGATTAGCCTTGCCTGCATGAGCACTGCAGCGGCCAGGGGTGGGAGTCGGATCCGAACCGGATGGCGGCGCGCCCTGCCGATGTTGTTCGCGGTGAGCTTGCTGGCGGTGGTGGTCGCGTGTGGCACCGACGCCGGGTCCTCGCACGGCGGGCACGGGCCGACGACGGCGACGCTGACCGATCTGGATCCGGTGCCCATCGGGCCGGAGCCCACGCCCACGCTGCCGGTGACGGTGCGTTCGTTCGACGGCGCCGAGGTGACCGTCACCGACGCCTCCCGCATCATCGCCGTGGATCGCTACGGCACCCTCGCCCAGATCGTGTACGCGCTCGGGCTGGGGCCCAAGCTGGTGGGCCGCAGCACCTCGGCGGCGTTTCCCGCGGTGCGGGATGTGCCGAACGTGGCCGGGGGCAACGGGTCGCTGAATGTGGAGTCGGTGTTGGCGATGCGGCCGTCGGTGTTCTTGACCGACACCACCAGCGCGGCGCCCGCGGTGCGTGAGCAGTTGCGTGCGGCGGGGGTCACGGTCGTGTACTTCGATCCGGAGCGCACGATGGACGGGGTGGTGCCGCAGATCGAGGCGGTCGCGGGCGCGTTGGGGGTGGCGCAGCGGGGGCAGGCGCTGGCGCAGCGAACCCGCGACGAGATCGCCGCCGCGAGCGCCGCGGTGCCCGCGCAGGACCCGCAGCTGACCATCGCGTTCCTGTATCTGCGTTCCACCGCGATCACGATGCTCGCCGGCCCGGGGTCGGGTGCGGACGCGTTGATCGCGGCGTTGCGGGCGCGGGACGCGGGCGCGGTGGCCGGGGTGAAGGAGCCGTTCACGGCGATCACCAGTGAGGCCATGATCGGCGCGGCGCCGGATGTGCTGCTGGTGATGTCGGACGGGTTGAAGTCCGTCGGCGGTGTGGAGGGGCTGGAAAAGGTGCCGGGGATCGCGCAGACCCCGGCGGGCCGCGACCGGCGTGTGGTGGACATGTCGGATGCGGTGCTGCTGAGTTTCGGGCCGAACACCGGCCGGGTGATCGCGGCGTTGAGCGCGGCGGTGTACGGCACCGGGCACGCATGAGCGTCTCGGAGACGGACACCGCGCGGCCGCCGGTGCCGCCGCTGCCGAAGTCGCGGGGCCGTTCGCGGGTGCTGCTGGTGTTCGCGGTGGCGGTGGCCGGGCTGGTCGCGCTGGCGGTGGCGTCGGCGGCGATCGGTCAGGTGCCGACGACGCCCGCCGAGGTCGCGGGCAGCGTGTTGCACCGGATCGGGCTGGATGTGGGGCCGGTGCCCGCGCATCCTGCCGGTGAGGTGACGTTGTGGCAGGTGCGGTTCCCGCGGGTGGTGCTGGCGATGCTGGTCGGTGCGGCGCTGGCGACAGCGGGTGCGTTGTTGCAGGGTGTGTTCGCCAATCCGCTGGCCGAGCCGGGCGTGATCGGGGTGTCGGCGGGGGCCGCGGTCGGTGCGGGCACGGTCATCGTGGTGGGTGGGGCGTTCGTGGCGGCGTGGTCGGTGGCCGCGGCGGCGTTCGTGGCGGGGCTGGCGACCACGTTGCTGGTGTATCTGCTGGCGCGCTCGGGTGGCCGCACCGAGGTCGTCACGCTGGTGTTGACCGGTGTCGCGATCAACGCGTTCGCGGGCGGATTGATCGCGCTGCTGCTGTTCGTGGCCTCCCCCGCCGCGCGCGATCAGATCGTGTTCTGGCAACTGGGGTCGCTCAACGGGGCCACCTGGGAGTCGGTGGGTGTGGTCGCGCCGCTGGCCGCGGTCGGGGTGGCGGCGGCGGTGCTGCTGGCGCCGCGGCTGGATCTGCTGGCGCTCGGAGAGTCGGCGGCCCGCCATCTGGGTGTCGACGTGGAGCGGTTGCGGCGCAACGTGATCGTGGTGGTGGCGATCCTGGCCACCGCCGGTGTCGCGTTCACCGGCATCATCTTGTTCGTCGGTCTGATCGTGCCGCATCTGGTGCGGATGCTGGTCGGCCCTGCCCACCGGATCCTGATCCCGCTCAGCGCCGTGGTCGGCGCGGTGGTGTTGCTGGCCGCCGACGTCGCCGCCCGCTCCCTCGTCGACAACGCCGACCTGCCGCTGGGCATGCTCACCTCCCTCATCGGCGGCCCGGTCTTCTTCTACCTGCTGCGCCGCACCCGCGCCCGGGCCGGAGGCTGGGCATGAGCGGGCCGCGCCGAGTGGCGCATGGCTGCGGTGAACGCCGAGAAGACCTCTCGATGGTGTGCCACTCGACGGGAGATGTGGGGTGAAGGTGCGGGTTGTGCACGAGGTGCCGGGGTGGCCGCGGCGGGGAGATGTGACGGTGCGGGCGTCGGGGGTGAGTGTGGAGCGGCGCGGGGGCGGGCAGGTGCGGCGGGTGCTCGACGGTGTGGATTTCGAGGCGGTGGCGGGGCAGGTCGTCGCTCTCGTCGGGCCCAACGGGGCCGGTAAGTCGACGTTGCTGGCCGCGTTGGCCGGTGAGTTGGCGCCGAGTGCGGGGACGGTGGAGCTCGACGGGCAGCCGTTGGCGCACTGGACGACGTTGGACATGGCCCGGCGGCGGGCGGTGTTGCCGCAGACCCACACCGTCGGGTTTCCCTTCACCGCGCGGGAAGTGGTGGCGATGGGCCGCGCGCCGTGGGTGCGCACCGAACGCCGCGAACACGACGAGAAACAGATCGCCGCCGCGATGGCCGCCACCGATGTCGCTCATCTGGCCACGCGATCGTTCCCGACCCTGTCCGGTGGTGAACGCGCCCGGGTGGCGTTGGCGCGTGTGCTGGCGCAGGACACCGCCACCCTGCTGCTGGACGAGCCGACCGCCGCGCTGGACCTCGGCCATCAAGAGGCCGTGCTGCGTCTGGCCGCCGAGCGCGCCGACGACGGCGCCGCGGTGGTGGTCGTCTTGCACGATCTGGGTGTCGCGGCCGCCTACGCCGACCGCGTCGCGGTCCTGGACTCAGGTCGCATCGCCGCCGACGGTCCACCCCGTGACGTGCTCACCACCGAACTGCTCACGCGGGTCTACCAGCACCCGGTCGAAGTGCTCGACCACCCGGTCACCGGGGCACAACTGGTGCTGCCGGTGCGCCGCTGAGCGCAGCGGCGACACCGCCTGCCGGGGGTGCGGTCAGGGATCGTGTCCTCAGGTACATGACGAACCGTGACCACAGCTGTAGCAGTGCTCATGTCGCCAGGAAGGTTCTGATGGCTTCGTCGCTGGAGAGGTGGTTGGCACTGATGGTGACGTCGATCGTCGGGTAGTTTCTGCGTACGGCCTCGGCGATGCCGGTGAGTCGATCGGCGACTACCGCGGGGTCGCGCAACGAATCCTGCCCAAGGCCGTCGAAGCCGGGGAACCCGTCGGCGACCAGGGTTACCTCGGGGTTGTCGATGATGTGGTCGTAGGTTTGGAATTCCACGCTGACGATTTTGGATGTGTCTACGCGGCCTGGCGTGGTGAATACGCGGTCGCTGACGCCTTCGACGTAATCGGCCGCCGAATGCCTTCCGCGGCCATCGGATTCACCCGGATGCGGGTGGCGTCGATACCCAGTACCATCCCCGCGGGATGGAACCGCATCGTGCCGTCGCGGACATCGGTCCAGCTCGTGATCGTTCCGTACACACCGGCGATATCGGGGCCGTCGGTCAGGTAGACAACGTCTCCGGCGGTGCTGTGCGACGCTGTGCGGATATAGCCTTCCTCGGCTGTGGTTTTTGGTCCACGGAAAGCTCGGGGAAAAACTTGGTCGACCTGCCACAGGCGTGCTCCGTTGTAGAAACGATCCGGCGGCGCGGAACCGGGTTCCAGCAGCGGACGCGGGAACGACGGGTCGCCGGTATCGAAAGCATGGCGAAAACCTCTGTCGGCGTCGGAAAATATTCGGGCTGCCTCCGCGGCTCCACCAGCGACGGGCCTGAGGCCGTGTTCGGCATCAGCCCTGGCCAATCTCCTGATCTCGTTGCTCAAGTGCTGGGCGAATCGGGCATACGCCCGTGCGATCACCTCGGATCTGGTCAGCAAGTCAACGCCCTCGGCTCGATCACCGCAGCTTCCTCGTCTTCTCCCGGCACCGTCGGCGACGTCCGTGTGGGTCCTGTGTTCGCGACCGTCAGCCGTGCCGGGGATACAGCCGGGTCGAGCCCAAAGCTGCCGTCAGGGAGATCTGGTCGTCGCGTCTGGCAGGCCGCGGGCGGCGGGGTCGTCACCGACCGCTCGCGCGGTCGGGACCGAGCGGGCGAGCCGGTCGAGTCCCGGGACCACGAAAGCGTCCCCGGCGCGGGCCGCCGCGCGCGTCTGGTCGGGTCCGGGACGCTGACGGTTGGTGCCTGTCGATCCGTGGACGGGACAGCTGCGTTGCCCGCTGCTGCCGAGCTCACACAACCGGTCGCGCTGAGCGATGAGATCCTTTGTGCCCGTGCAACAGCGGGCATAGCCGATCAACGTGCCGGACATGCCCGAAAGCGTAAACGATTGCCGGTGTCCTACCGCCAGATCAGTTTCAGCACCGCGGGTGTCAGCAGCATGCGGATGACGGTGGCGTCCAGGATCAGGGCGGCGATCATGCCGTAGGCGATGTATTTCATCAGCACCAGATCCGAGAACCCGAACGCACCGGTGACCACGATGAGGATCGCGGCGGCGGAGGTGATCACGCCGCCGGTGTGGGCGATGCCGTAGCGGATGGCCTCGGGGGCGTCCGCGCCGGCGGCACGCGCTTCCGACACCCGCGACAGCAGGAATACCTCGTAGTCGGTGGACAGCCCGAACACCACCGTCACGATCAACGCCAGCACCGCGAACATCAGCGGTCCTGGCGTGAACTGGAAGATCCCCGCGCCGTGCCCCTCGACGAACATCCAGGTCAGCATGCCGAGGGTGGACACGAGGCTGAGCGCGCTCATGGCCACCGCTTTCAGCGCGAGCACCAGCGAGCGGAACGCCGCGTACATCAGCGCCAGTGCCGCGGCGACCAGGATGGCCAGCAGTACCGGCAGGCCGTCGAGCAGGCCGTTGATGCTGTCGCGTTCCAGGGCCGGCACGCCCGCGACCATCACCTGCGTGCCGGGCGGCTCGGGAATGGCGCGCAGTGCGGCGATCACCCGGTCGGCGTCGCGTTTGTCGGTCAGCCCGGCGGCGAGCACGTTGATGCCGTCCTTGGTGGGTGCGGCGGGTTCGAAGCGTCCGGTCAGGCCGGGGATCTGGTTGGCGGCGTAGCGGATGTCGCTCAACTGCTGTGGGTCGGCGCCGAGCACCACCAGTTTCAGTGGCTCGGTGCGGAAGCTGGGAAACAGGGCGTCGAAACGTTCCTGCGCCACTCGCGCCGGGTTGTCGTCGGACAGATAGCGTTCGCTCAGGCCGCCGAATTCGATGTGACGTATCGGGATGCTCAACGCCAGCAGGGCCAGCACGATCGGCACGGCCACCGCCAGGGGGCGGCGCATCGCCCACAGCGCCAGGCGGGAGAAGAAGCCGGCGTCGATCTGGGCCTCGGTCTTGCTGCGGGAGAAGCGTTTCCAGCCCAGGAAGTCGATGCGGCGCCCGACGATGCTCAACGCCGCGGGCAGCGCGGTCACCGACAGCAGCGCCGCCAGCAGCACCGAGCTGATACCGCCCAGCGGCACCGAGCGCAGCACCCCGTTGGGGAAGATGAACAGCGCCCCGAGGCTGAGGGCGATGATCGCCGCGGAGAACAGCACGGTGCGCCCGGCGGTGGCGACGGTGCGGGCGGTGGCCTCTTCGACGGTGTGGCCCGCGGCGAGTTCCTCGCGGAAGCGGGTGACGGTGAACAGGCCGTAGTCGATCGCCAAGCCCAGGCTGACCAGGGTCATCACGGCGCTGGCGAAGACGTTGACGTCGAGGTGGTCGGTCAGCGCCCGCAGCGCGCCCTGGGTGCCCAGGATGGTCATGCCGCCGATGAGCACCGGCAGCAGCGCGCCGATCACGCCGCCGAACACAAAATACAGCAGGATCGCCACCAACGGCAGGGCGATCATCTCCGCGCGTTTGATGTCGCGTTGCATGCCGGTGTTGATGCCTTCGACGATCGGCTGCAATCCGGCCAGTTGCACGGTCGTGCCGCCCGGGCCGCCGCCTGCGCGTCCGGCGCCGAGATGGTCTTCGATCGCGGCGTAGTTCTGCACCGTCGCGGTGCCCGAACCGCGCAGGCCGACGCTGGCGAAGGCGTGGGTGTGCGTGGCGTCGGTGGCCTGGGCGGAGAACGGGCTGTCCCAGTAGCTGTCGATCTTCTGGATGCGGTCGGGGTAGGCGGCCAGCAATCCGGCCAGGTGCTGGGTGACCGGGCCGCGGACGGCCGGGTCGTCGACGGTGGCGCCGTCGGGTGCGGTGTAGAGCAGGATCAGGTCGCTGTCGGTGTCGCGGCCGAAGGTGCGGTCGGCCAGTTGGGCCGCGGCCACCGATTCGCTGCTCTCGTCGAACCAGCCCTCCTGGGTCAGCCGCCCGGCCAGGTCGCGGCCGTACCAGCCGGAGCCCAGCACGAACAGTACGAACAGGGCGAGAACGAGGTAGCGGTTGCGGTGGACCCACCGCCCCCACCGCAGTGATCCGGAACGGCGCATCGCGTCGCGGGTCAGCCGCAGGCCGGGGTGCGGTAGTCGGCCGAGCGCAGGATGCCGCACAGGTCGGTGCGCGAGATCTTCCACTTGCCGTCGACGAGCACGAAGTGCACGACGGTGGTGCGGACCGCGGCGCCGGTGCCGTCCTTGTCCAGCCGCATGGTGGCGGTCAGGGTGCCGTCGTGGTTGTCGAACACCGGGTCGGTGACGCCGTAGACGGCGCGCGGGTTGTCCTGCAGCGCCTTGTACATGTCGGGGATGGCCTGGCGGAAGGATTCCCCGTCCTCGATGAGGGCGGTGCGTTCGCTGTCGGGCAGCGCCGGGTCCAGTGCCCGCTTGATCTGGGCGTCCAGGTCGGCGGCGGTGGGCAGCGGCGGGTGGGCGGCACGGGAGGACACGGCGATCGAGGACGACAGCGACGCGTTCGCCGAGGACCGGGCGGCGTCGACGGCGGCCTCGTCGGTTCCGGTGTCGCACGCGGCGACGACCGCCGTCAGCAGCAGACCGGCGGCGGTGAGCGCGGCGCGGGCGAGTGGTGTGTGGGTCATCACTTCCTACATACCTTCGATGACGGAGCTGATCCGTCCCAGCAGGGTACGCACGGTCGTGACGTCCCGTCCCGCGGCGGCCTCGATCGTCGCGGTGTCGGGGATCATATCCCGCACCAGGGCGGCGACACTGCGCTCGTCGTCGAGGTCGATGTCGGTGACCGTGGCGTCGGCGGTGGCGAGCACGTCCTCCGGGCCGGGGACGGCATCGCCCAGATCGCGGCGGTAGATCTCCAGTGTCAGGGTGGCGCGGACCGTGCGGAACGCGAAGGGGTGGCCCTCGGCGGTGGTCCCGAAGCCGTGCGCGTGGGGGCCTACGGTGATGTCGTCGATGACAAATCCCGACGTATGGTCGGCTTTCAACCCGGATCTCCCTGTATCGGACAGTGTGGTCTCCACCGTAGCCGCCGCCGCCGACATTCCGCTCGAGCCGCCACCCCGGTCGGTCGGTTGGTTGCCGCATCATGGTCAGATGGTGAGGTTGCGGAAAATTCGTCGGTAGAAGGAGTTCGGTGGATGCGTCCTCGCGGCTCGCTCGTCTCGGTGTTCGCGGGTGCGGCGGTGCTGGTGTTGCTGGCCGGCTGCTCCTCCGGCTCGGGCGGCCCTGATCTGCCGACCAGGGAACCGGCCACCCCCGCGGTCGCGCCTGCGGTGACGACGCCGCCGGTCGGGCGGGTGCTGCCCGCCGGTCCGCTGGCCGAGTTGCAAGCCGATTCCGGCGGCGGGTTGCTGGCCGGTCTGGACGGTTCGGTCCTCACCGTGCTCGATCCCGCCGCCGCCGCGCCGGTGGTGCGCACGGTGACGTTGCCCGATCGCGCGGGCGGTCTCACGCCGGGCAAGCCGGGTGAGATGCTGGCGGCCGCACCGGGGCGGGTGCTGCGGGTGGACCTCGCCTCCGGGGCGGTGTCCGCGGTGGCCGTCGACGGCGATGTGCGGTCGGTACGCGCACGCCCCGACGGCGGGTTGCTGGTCGGCACCGCCGACGGCCGGGTGCTGGACCTGGCACCCGACGGTGCGGTGACCCGCACGGTGTCCGGGCTCGTCTCCGCCGATGTGCTGGCCGAAGCCGACGGGAACCTGACCGTGCTCGACCGGCATCAGACCGCCATTTTCGAACTCGACCCGGGCGAACAGCGCCCCGGATTGGCGTTGCGCGCCGGTGACGGGGCCACGCAGCTGATCGGCGACACGCGCGGACGGTTCGTGGTCACCGACACCGCGGGCGGCGAACTGCTGGTCTACACCGCGGGACCACTCGTGTTGCGGCAGCGTTTCCCGGTAGGATCTTCGCCTTACGCACTTGCCTACGACCAGCGGTCGGACACCGTGTGGGTGACGTGCACGCAGCGCAACGAGGTCGTCGGATTCGACCTGTCGACTGGTATACCGAAGGAAGTGGGCCGCTACGCCACCGTCAGGCAACCGAACTCGGTGGCTGTCGAGCAACGCACCGGTGATCTGTTCGTGGGGTCCGCGACCGGCGACGGTCTGCAACGGATCGGTGCGGACGATCGGAAGAGAGGGCACTGATGGCTCGGACACCACACGCGGACGAGGATTCCGCGGCATCTACCGAACCGGCAGCACATCGGGGGCGCGGGCGCGCACTGCCCGCGGGCTGGGAAACCACCAGCGACGACTACGAGTACGTGCCGTTGCGGCTGCCGCCGGATGTCACGCGGGTGACCGCGTCCATGCGGCTGGCGATCCAGGCGGAGTTCGGCGGCTGGGAACTCTCGCGGGTGCGCGCCTACACCGACGGCAGCAGGCGGGTGCTGCTGCGGCGGCGAAAATCCGCACTACTACCCCAGCCCGAACCCGGAATGTGAGCCGATGTACGCCCTGCTACTCCGACTGATGTTCCTGGTCGCGCCGGAACGCATCCACCACCTGGTCTTCGCGGTCATGCGGCTGGCCGCCTGGCTCGCGCCGCTGCGCTGGGCGATGAGCAAGGTCCTCGTCAGCCGCGATCCGATCCTGCGCGCCGAGGCGTTCGGGGTCGAGTTCCCCGCGCCGCTGGGACTGGCCGCCGGTTTCGACAAGAACGCCGACGGTGTGGATGCCTGGGCGCCGCTGGGGTTCGGTTTCGCCGAGATCGGCACCGTGACCGCGCAGCCGCAGCCGGGCAATCCGGCGCCGCGGCTGTTTCGGCTGCCCGCCGACCGCGCTCTGATCAATCGGATGGGGTTCAACAATCACGGCGCCGCCGCGGCCGCCGAACGGCTGCGTGACCGGCGTGGTGGGGTGCCGATCGGCGCGAACATCGGCAAGACGAAGATCGTGGCGCCCGAGGCCGCGGCCGCGGACTACGCCACCAGCGCCGCGCTGCTGGGGCCGCTGGCCGATTTCGTCGTGGTCAACGTCAGCTCCCCCAACACGCCGGGCCTGCGGGATCTGCAGGCGGTGGAATCGCTGCGGCCGCTGCTGCGGGCGGTGCTGGACAGTGTGCGGGTGCCGGTGCTGGTGAAGATCGCGCCGGATCTGTCCGACGAGGACATCGACGCCGTCGCCGATCTGGCCGTGGAACTCGGCTTGGCGGGGATCGTGGCCACCAACACCACCATCCGCCGGGACGGTCTGCGCACCGACGCGGCGCAGGTGGCCGCCATGGGGGCGGGTGGCTTGTCCGGTCCGCCGGTCGCCGACCGTTCGCTCGAGGTGCTGCGGCGGCTGTACCGGCGGGTGGGTGACCGGCTGGTGCTGATCTCGGTCGGAGGTATCGAAACCGTCGACCAGGCGTGGGAACGCATCCTGGCCGGGGCGACGTTGTTGCAGGGCTACACCGGTTTCATCTACGGCGGCCCGTTCTGGATGCGCAGGATCCATCGTGGGCTGGCGCAGCGGTTGCGTGCCGGGGGCTATCGCAGCATCGGTGAGGCCGTCGGCGCGGAGCACAAAGCCCACGCCTGAATCAGGTGAGCTAGCCGAGCACGAACGGTGGTTCGGCAGTGCGGGTGCGCACTCGCCGGGATCGTGGTCGATGCCCCGGCGGTGTCGGATCTCCCTTCGGCCGCAATTGCTGGCCCAGCCGAGCGGCCATTCGCTTGGCGAGCAGGATCACCGCGTGGTCGCGCAAGATGCCCAGTTGGTCGGCATAGGCCTCGACGCGGGCCTGGGTCATGCGGTCGTGCACGACGAGCGGGTCGCTGAGCAGTTCGTCCAAAGACATCCCGGCCAGTGCCTGGCCCCGGGTCAGCCGCCGGTCCGGTAGCCAGCTCAGCCGCCAGCTGTCGGTCGCGTCGGTGTCGCGGTAGGCCGATTCCGGGGTTATGTCACTGGTCATCGTCCATTCGGTGGTGTGTATGGTCATCGCGGTCTCCGGTGCAACAGGTGGAGTGAGGCCGGCTCCAGGGTGCTGAGTTCGATGATCACGAATGCCTCCTGTCGTGCATCCGCTGGTGCGGCGCGGTGCAGGCGCCGCATCGTGTGTTCCGCCGGTCCGGCGGGCGCGGTGGGTGTGCCCGGGCCGGAGAAGTCCGCTGCCGGGCCGGGTGGTCCAGGGGGTGGCTCGCTGCTGTGCGGCGGCCGGGGGCACCGCGGTATCGGGCGAGTCGGTGGGCGTCGCGCGCCGAGGGTGGCGTGCGAGGCTGGATCGGCGCGGTGGCAGGCGCCACGGCTGTGGGGTTCGGGAAACGGAGTGGGTAGCTGCCGTCGGGCCGAGAGGCCGGGGGCGCTACGGCGTGTGGTCGGCGTACCGGTGTGCCGCCGCGAGGCGGGTGATGACCGGTGCGTTGCCGCGGGGAGCGTCCGGCGGCTGGTTCAGTCCCTCACCTGCTTGGGCACCAGCTCGGTATCGGATCCGCCGGAGCGGTGTTGCCGTCGCCGTCGCGGCTGCCGTATCTGAAGAATCATTCTCATCACCAGCCCTCCCGATGTGCCTGGTGGTGCGATGGGGATCGCCACATACAGTGTGGCATTTGCCGTTCCCCGCGCGCAATTGCCGTTGTAATTTGGTAATTGACAATTTGCCCGCTGGCTAAACCCGATTTGCGTGGCCAACATGCGCGCGACGGCCCGGTGTCGCGCCGATAGAGGAGGGTGGCATCGCCATGGTCCCGCAGGATTCGGGAATGGTTGCCGTTCGCAATATCCTCACCCGCTTGTGCAAACGCTCCGGCCTGAGCTCGGATCGGTTGCGCAGCACCGAGATCGACGTACTACCCCTGCTGGATCTGCTGGCCGTGCGGCAGTACGCTCGGCGTGCGGGCGTCGACCGGGAAGAGGCGGTGCTGCCGCTGGTGCGCGAACTGGCGCTGCGCTTGGGCCCCACCCACCGGCTCGTCGTCGACGCGGAACTGTCACTGGGGCTGTTGCGCGAAAACCCGCCTGCCGGAGTGGATCCCGGTCGGCTCTACGCGCCGGACCTGGGTGAGCGGCGCGAATATCTCGCCGAGCGATGGGCGGTGTTGCACGAAGCCCTTGGGGCGCAACCGATTCCCGGCACACTGACGGTGCGCTCACTGCGTGGCGCTCCCGAGCGCCGGGCGTTCACCGAACTGGCCGCGCAACTGGCCACGGCATCGGTGTTCGACGGCGCGCACGTCGTCGACTTCGGTGCCGCGACGGAAACCGCTGCGGCCGAAACCGTTCCGGTGGACGACCGCAGTGTGGTCACGGTGATCGGCGACGCGGTCATCGACCACATGTACGTGGTCGACCGTATCCCCGGCTCCGGCGCGACCGCGCGCGGCAGCTACCGGGAGCATCCCGGCGGCAAGGGCCTCACCCGCGCCGTGGCCGCGGCCCGGCTGGGGCTGCGGGTGCGGTTGATCTCGGCGGTCGGCGACGACGACGCGGGCGATCGCATCCTGGAATACCTGCGCAGCGAACGCGTCGAGACCGAACTCGTCAAAGTGGTGCCTTTCGCGCCGACGCCCGTGACCGCGGTGATCGTGGCCCGCACCGGCGCGGCGAGCACGATCGGCTGCAAGGACGAGCGAATCCGGTTGAGCGCGCAGGAATTGCGCACCGACGCGATCCGTTCGGCGATCGCCACCGCGGACGCGGTGCTGCTGACGTTCGAGCAACCCACCGGCGTCATCGAGCAGATCATGGGGCAGCTGCGCGAACTGCCGCGGCGGCCGCTGGTGGTGGTGCATCCGGCGCCGCGATTGGAACGCCCGCAGTACCTGTATCAGCATCTCGGGGCGGTGGACTACCTCGTCGGCGGCGACAAGGACCTGCAAGCGCTGGCGATGGCCGGCGATGACGCGACCCGGTGTGGCGAGCCGACCGCCACACGGCTGCGCGCGCTCGGCGTCGGCGCGGTCTGCGCGATCCAGGATTTCCGGTGCGAGGTGTGGTCGGACCAGGTCAGCGACCGATTCCAGCCGTTCCCGACGGCGCTGGAGGACTCGGTGGGCGCTCACGCTGCCTTCTCCGCCGCCCTGGTATATCGTCTCGTTTCGACGCGCCGCCCCGCCGAACGCAACGACTACGTCTGGGCGACCGCCGCAATGGTGGCGACGCAATCGATCGGGGATGTCCCCGGGGCAATGCCACTGGTGAGTGAGGTCGAGCGAATTTACAAACTCGCTACGGAGGAGCATTGACCAAAGTTGTGGATCCTGCCGACACCGAGCATCGGTTCCGTCGCAACGGGCAAGATCTGCGAGTTCGGGTGGTGGAGTTGACCGGGGAGGGCGAGAAGGGGCACCTGCTGCTGTTCGGCGCGGTCGCCGACGGCTGCCTGGTGCGGGTGCACTCGCGCTGCCTCTACGGAGAGGCGCTGCGGTCGCAGGACTGCGACTGCGGGCCGGAACTGGACAAGGCGCTGGATCTCATCCAGGCCGCGGGCTCGGGCGTGCTGGTCTACCTGGAACAGGAGGGCCGCGGCGCGGGCCTGATCGCCAAAGCGCTGGGCTACCGGGAAAGCGAGCGCTCGGGCGCGGATACCTTCTCCAGCTACGAAGCCCTCGGCTACCCCGCCGACGGGCGCACCTACGTGGCCACCGCTCGCGCACTGGCCGAACTCGGACTGCGTTCGGTGCAACTGTTGACCAACAATCCCGCCAAGGTCGAGGCCCTGCGGCAGGAAGGGTTGCGAGTCACCCCCGTGCCGTTGCGTACCCGGGCGCTGAGCGAACGCGCCCGCGAGTACCTCGAGGCCAAGCGCACCCGGCGCAAGCACTGGATCCCGACCGACTCCGCGCCGTGGGCGTTCGACGAGCACGACAGCGATCCCACCGGCGAACTTCGGGGGGCTGTGGACGCGGTCGTGCTCGCACCCGGTGAGAACGTCCGTCCGCGTCCAGGGCCCGGCGCCGCGCCGGATCTGATCGGTGCCTGAAGGATTGTTGAAGTTTGCCCCACCCGGCTTCCCGCCTGTGGCTACCATGAGTGAGCCGCGCCACATGTGGCGCGCCGACTCGTAGGACTGACAGCGCCTTCGTCGCGCTGTGTCACGGCTTCGAGTCCTGGATCGGGCGTCGGCGCGGACCGGCGCCCGGTTCACGCCAGCGCTATCGGGAACAGGGATATGACGACAACAGAAATCGGATACGCGCATCAGTCGGGCAAAACGGTGTACACCGTTCCCGCCGCATTCCAAGAGACCGCGCGGCTGCGCCCCGACCAGATCGCCTTGCGCAAGGTGGGCGGCACCCAGCAGTACACCTGGCGCGAGTACGCCGAACGGGTGCGTTCGATCGCCGCGGGCCTGGCCGGGCTCGGCGTCGGCCACGGCGACACCGTCGGCATCATGCTCACCAACCGCCCCGAGTTCAATCTCGTCGACACCGCCGCCCTGCATCTGGGCGCCACCCCGTTCTCCGTCTACAACACCAGCTCCCCCGAGCAGATCACCCACCTGTTCACCAACGCGGGCAACAAAATCGTTGTGACAGAACAGGTCTTCCTCGACCGGATCACCGCCTCCGGCGTGCCGGTCGACCACATCATCCTGGTCGACGGCCCCGCCGAGGGCACCGTCACCCTGGAAGAGGTGGAGGCCGCGCCCGCCGCCGACTTCGATTTCGACGCCGCCTGGCAGGCCGTCGGCGCCGACGATTTGGCCACCCTGATCTACACCTCCGGCACCACCGGACCGTCCAAGGGCGTGGAGATCACCCACCGCAACGTGCTCGCCCAGATCATCGTCCTGGTCAGTGGCCCGCTGCAGGTCGGCCTGGACGACCGGGTGGTGTCCTACCTGCCCGCCGCGCACGTCGCCGACCGGATCTCCGCCCACGCGCTCAACCTGCTCACCGGCATCCAGATCACCACTGTCCCCGACCCGCGCGAAGTCGCCGCCGCACTGCCCGACGCGCGCCCGACCACCTTCTTCGGCGTCCCGCGCGTCTGGCAGAAGATCAAGGCCGGTGTCGAGGGCAAACTCGCCGAAGAACCGAGCCCGGTGAAGAAAGCGCTGGCCAACTGGGCGATCAGCACCGGAATCGCCGCCGCACGCGCCGATCTGGCGGGCAAAGGACGCAGTCCCCTGCTGAGCGCGCAGCATCGGATCGCCGAGACGCTGGTGCTGTCCAAGCTGCGCCACGCCTTGGGCCTGGATCACCTGAAAGTCGCCTCCTCCGGCGCCGCGCCCATCCCGCCGGAGACCCTGGAGTACTTCCTGGGCCTCGGCTTCACCGTCAGCGAGGTGTGGGGCATGTCGGAAACCACCGGCGTGGGCACCTACACCGAACTGGACAAGCCTCGGCCGGGTTCGGTCGGGCGCGCGGCCGACGGCGTGGAGGTGCGACTGGACGCCGACGGCGAGGTGCTGGTGCGCGGCGCGATCGTCACTCGCGGCTACCGCAACATGCCGGACAAGACCTCCGAGGCCATCGACTCCGACGGCTGGCTGCACACCGGCGACATCGGCACCTTCGACGCCGACGGTTACCTGCGGATCGTGGACCGCAAGAAGGAACTGATCATCAACGAAGGGGGCAAGAACATCGCCCCCAGCAACATCGAGAACTCGGTGAAGGCCGCCTCCTCGCTGATCGGTCAAGTCGTGGCCATCGGTGACGCCAAGCCCTACATCGCCGCCCTGATCGTGCTCGACCCCGACGTCGCCGCCCTGCGCGCCAAGGAACTCGACGCCACCGGCGAGGACATCGCCGCCCTGGCCGCCCGGCCGCAGATCGTCGAGGAAGTACTCGCCGCGGTCCAGGCGGGCAACGCCAAACTGTCCCGCGTGGAACAGATCAAACGCTTCACCGTCCTGGGCGCGGTCTGGGAACCCGGCGGCGACGAACTGACGCCGAAGATGTCGCTCAAACGCGCGCCCATCGCGGCCAAGTACAGCGCGGAGATCGAGGCGCTGTACGCCAAGGAACCCTCCGGCCAGGTGGTCAGCGTCAAGTAAGTCCGTCGAAGAGCGCTGTGGCCCAGAGCATCACGCCTGGGTCCACAGCGCTTTGTGGTCCCGGGCCCCAGAGACGAAGATCGTGGCCGTCATGCGACTGTCGCCACGCGCGACGAGATCAACAGCGGTTCCGGTAGTAACCGCGCGAAAAGCAACGGATACGGCGAAGGCGCAGTTCAGCGGCGGCGGTTGGCTCCCGGACCGAGCAACGCGGTGAGATCGCGCATCGCCTGCGGCGACGGTTTGAAGTAGCGGCGCAGGTTCTCGGCTTTTCGGTGCCGGGACTTGGCCATCAGTTCCAGCAGGCTGGCCCGGACTCCCCGAGGTGCGTCAGGCCGGAGTGCCGGAGTTCGTGCAGATCCCAGCCGGTTGCGGGTCCCTCGATCGCGGTGGCAGGGTCGAGCAGGTCCCGCGCCTGGTCATAGGACAGCTGCGCCGGGCCGGTGTCAGGCAGAGGTCGCGCTCGGCGAGGTACTTGCCGGGCCCGGGCCGGCGGTGAGTGACGAACACCGGTCCCGGGTGCGTCCTCGGAGCAGTCGCGGCAACAGCCGGGCGGTGCCCGCGTCCCAGTACACCTTTTCCAAGACGTGCTCATGGTGGGCGGCACCGCGGCGGTGGGTGCGGTGTTCGGCGCCTTTGGACTTCACCCGGGCGCACCGTCCCGCCTGGTCCAGTTCTTCGATGTTGAGTTGGAGCAGTCCTCTGCGCGAGCGCATGTTTCGTAGAGCATCCGCCACAGTGTCTTCTCCTGGACATGGACCTCGCGGCGCGCGAGCGCGCCGGGGTGTCGAAGTCCGGCGAGGTCGACCGCGCAGCCGAGGCGGGCAGTTCCGGTCCGTCCCAGCCTTGTTCGGCGCACCAGCTCAGCCATTTGCCTACCGCGCGGCGCGGCGCGCGTTCCGAGTGTTGACCGCCGCTGCGCCCCACAGCGATTCCAGCGCTGCGCCGATCTCTGCGTCGGACACCGAGTCCAAGGCGCGCGAGCGCGCGATCAGTCCCTCGGGGCCGTGTCTGTCGAGGGCGTCGACGGTTTTGACGATCGCGATGCCGGAGGCGCGGCGGGTGTTCGCCGATCCGATCGTGTCCAGGAACGCCTCGGCGCTGCGCAGGGTCCGAGCCGGCGGGGTGCGCAGCCGGGTCACGGTCGCGGCCATCGGCCCACTCCCCTGGCTTGCCCCGGATAAGGGGACCGGGCATGTTGCGTCGCAGTCCGATCGCCGCAGTACGGCACTGACACTTCCCCGGATAGCAGACTGTCATCCGGGGAAGGAGATGCGCAGGCACAGCCCACCGAACATGTAGGCAGTATGCGGAGCATGATCGTGCGTTCCGCCGACTGGCTGGCCGCTTCAGGCAGCGCGGCGGCATGCGCGTGCGTTCTCGGCACGCCCGGTGGAGCGTCGAATCCAGGATTCGACAGGTGAACACCGTGCTCGAATCCGCGACCTACACGACCGAATGCATCGGAATGCGGGTCGCTGATAGTGGTCACGGTCACGATCCTGGCCGCCGACGGCCCGACCGATCTGCAGCTTGCCGCAGGTAGCGCCACGCCCGTGGCGGTGATGCAGTCTCTTCGAAAGGTCGGAGCGCTCTCCCTCGCCGAAGCCCCTGCGATGGCCGAGGAGCTCTGTCACCGGGGGCTCAACGGAACCGGGTCGAATTGGAAGTTCTAGCGATTGCGCTTCGCGCAACGGGTGCGCTTGTCACTACCCGGTCCTACGACACAATTTGACGGCATAATGGTGCGTCGCCGAGCGTTGAAATGGCGGTGGACAGGGGGACTTGTGACGTCCGATGAGTTGCGCGGCGAATGCCGCGATCTGGTGGCGGTGCGTTCGCCCGACGGACACATCCAGCGCTGGTCGGTGACAGCGCGAGCGCTTGACACAGGTCGGTGGCGAGTCACGTTGACCGATGGGGCTGGCGGGGAATGGGTCGCTGAGAGCGACGATGTGTTCGATGGGTTCGCGGCGGTGCGAAAACTTCCGGAGGGCAGTGGTTTTCGATTTCTGGTTGTCGGCGCACGGCCGGAGTATTGGCCGACCCCGATGAGCAGTGGGATGGGTGGTGGGTTCGAGTTGTGGGCCCGCTACCGGTGCGGCCTTCGTAACGTTTTTCGTACTGCAATCGCAGGTGTGTCGCGAGATCGCGGCTACCGGTACATATTTTCGCCCGCGCCCGCGTCGAAGGTTTCGACTGTCGAGCAACAGCACGCCTACCGCGAGCAGTGGCTGGCCTGGAGTCGGTTGAACTGATGTGACATTGGTACGAGCGCGCCTGCCTCCGAGGCACCGGCCAAGCTGTCCTGGCGCGCGATATGCGGCATGACAGTGCGTTAGCCGGTCAGAGCGGAGCCTCAGTCTGCCCGCCGCGGCCACTGAACCGTCATGACCGGGCGCGCTTCCAGCCTCGCGCTCGCTGTGCCGGTGCCGCCACTCGGTCCGGACACCACGGCGGCCGGCCCAGTATGAGCGGTTTCCGTGCTCGTGCGCTGCCGGTAGCTTCCCGAGCAAGGTCAGGGTTGGAAGGTGATTGCGGTGAGTCGTTCACTGTCGGCCCATAAGCGCGCGTCTCGCCTACCTGAAGTGGCCCCTGCCGCCGCTCACCGGGCGAGCCCCAGCCTGGCATCGGAGCTTGTGGTCGGGCCGGTGGCGGTAACAGGCATGAGGTCGCTCGCCGACGGGTCGAGGTGTGCGCAGCAGAACCCAGGCCCTCCTCGAAAGTTCCCGCCGCAGCGGATCCCTATGGATCTCCCTGGCAGGCACCTTGATTGCTGCCCTCGTGGCGAGGTCTGGACCTCACGCAGTTGGCTTGCACCCACCGCAATAGGCAACACTTGTAGTAATCGCGCGGAAAACACCACATATGGCTGGACCAGCGGCGATGGCGTTGTGATCGGTTCGGGCTGCGGGCGGCCGCGAACACCTGCGTCGCCACGAAACCCGACCTCCACCACGCCGACCAACCTCATCGGCACCCGAGCCGAGCGCCAAACACGCTGCGCCGCAGTCCGAACCAGCCGATCACCGCTGGTGAAGACAACTTCGTTGTTTTTCGCGCGATTACTACCAGAACCCCCAACACTCAGAACCGTAGTTCGCCGACAGTGTTGAGATCGATGCCGTGCCGCGCGTAGATCTTGATCGTGTTCTCGCCGGTCAGATCGGCTTCGGTGTAGCCGAGCAGTCCGGCGATCCGAATGACGTCGTCCTTGGTCGCGGCTTCGATCTCCAGATACGGCGGGATCCGCGGCCAGGTATCGATCTCGAGCTGCGCGCCGTCGAGGACGAAACTGATCCGCTTGGTCTCCTGATAGGACTTCGCGGTGAAACCCAGCATCTCGAGCAGGGCATTGGCGGCGGCGAAGTCGTCGACGCTCACCTCGACTTCGTGGGTGCCGTCGATGGCGTCACTGGTGATGTGCTTGACGGCGAGCGTGGTCCCATTGCCGTTGTCGCGCAGCCTGATCCACTTCGAGGCATCGCCCGGCGCGATGTCGTAGACGTAGCGGCGCATGAATCGCTCGCCGAGTTTCCGGCCGCCCTTGTCGATGATGTGCTGTTCGATGGCGCCGGGGTCGATGTCGAGAATCTTGGCTTCGTGCTCGATGGGCACTGCTGACTCCTGTTTCGGATGGGCGGTCGATCGAACTTACCCGCCGCGCGCCGCTGGTACCGCCAACTCCTGCTCAGCCGACCTTGTCGACTCGGGTCGTTGCCGCGGTGAGGTTCTTGCCTGCCGGGGTTTGCGGGCGCAGTTCGGCGACCGGGCTGCCGTCGAGGTCCAGGAGTGTGGAGCGCGGCTCGTTGCCGATGAAGGCGTGGCGTTCTCCCCACTGCCGCAACGCGACAATCGTGGTGAAGAGGTCCTGCCCGGCTTCGGTGAGCTCGTAGATGTGCCGCTTGCCGCCGGGGTTCGGGCTGCTGGTGAGGATGCCGTAATCCACCAGCCGACGGAGGCGGTCGGCGAGGATGTTCCGCGCGATCCCCAGGCGCTGCTGGAACTCGGTGAACGCGGCCGCGCCGTCCATGGCCTCGCGCACGATCAGCAAGCTCCACCGATCGCCCACCAGGTCGATCGTTCGGGCTACGGGGCAGGTGGGGTCGGTCCACTCGCGTGCGGAACCGAGCGGCGTCGTCATCGCACTCCTCCCTATCGGTTGCAATACGAAACCATTATGCCTACGCTTCAATGGTTTCATTTTGCTACCAATGATGGAGGTGTGGTGTCGACCGGAGTCACACGATCGCAGCGATGGATCCTGGCGCTGATCTGCGCCGTGGCGGTGTCGACCATCTACGCGATCCAGCCCGTAACGGCAGCGGCGGGACGGGATCTGGGGCTGTCGCCGCAGTCGCTGGGCGGGCTGGTCGCCGCCGGGCAGATCGGCTACTTCGCCGGTCTGGTCGTCTTGGTGCCGCTCGGAGACGTGGTGAACCGCCGCCGCCTCATCACCGCGCATCTGGCACTCACCGCGGTGGGCACCGCTATCGCGGCAGCCGCATCGAACGGTGTTTTCGTGATGGCTGGCCTGGCGATCGCGGGGTTTTTCGCAGTCGTGGTGCAGGTGACGGTCGCGTATGTCGCTGCTGTCTCCGAACCGGGTGAGCGGGGCCGCAATATCGGGGCCGTCACCTCGGGCGTGGTGATCGGCATTCTCGGTGTCCGTGTCCTCGCGGGCGCGTTGGGCGATACGGTCGGCTGGCGAGCGGTCTACGCGCTGCTCGCCACACTCTGCGCGGTGCTCGCCATCACCGCCCGAGCGAGGCTGCACCCGGACCGCAGGACGAGCGGGGCGCGATACACGCAGGTGCTGGCATCGATGGGACGGCTCGTGCGCACAGATCGACTGTTGCTGAGCCGGGGCCTGATCGCCCTGTTCCTGTTCGCGTCCTTCGGGACCCTGTGGAGCGGGCTCGCGCTGCCACTCGGCGCCGAGCCGTGGAAGCTGGGCACCACCGAGATCGGGCTGTTCGGATCGGCCGGGCTGGCCGGAGCGCTCGGGGCCGCCCGTGCGGGACGATGGGCCGATGCCGGTCGCGCGCAAACGATCACCGGCTGGTCACTTGCTCTGCTCACCGGCTCCTGGTTGCTCATCGCCCAAGCCCGATCGAGCCTCTGGCCGCTCATCGCCGGTATCATCCTGCTCGACTTCGCCGTCCAAGCCGTGCACGTGAGCAGCCAGCACCTGCTGACCACCGCGCATCCGAACCGCGCCAGCAGCGTCATCGGCGTCTACATGGCCTTCTACTCCCTCGGATCCGCCCTCGGCGCCATCACGACCACCTGGGCATACAGCTCGTGGGGATGGCGGGCCTCCTGCTGGGTCGGCGCGATCTACGCCCTGTCGGCACTGATGCTGTGGGGGCTGGGCCGACTCGGCGGCATCGCGCGCCCCGCCGACTCGAGTGCCGAAGGCGCGAAAGCGCGGACGAACGCCGACCCTCGGCTCTGGATCCTACAGCCCACAGCTCGTTCCGCGAGCGCCCCGCACTCGGAGCTGGAGTGTCGAGCCGGATCGTCGGAGCATCCTTGACGGATGGCAGGCATCCGGCCTGCCACTCACGCCTGCGCGCTCGGCGCGACGATCAGCGTCGAATACCACCGGCGCGAAAATCGCTGTGCCAGGGTGTTTCCCGGGCTCCAGGATGGCTGGATGCCTGACGAGTTTCACGCTGCGCGTGGCCGTATGCGGCATACGGGGGATGGACGCATGCGGGTGCAAGCCGGGCGCAAGGACGGTGCAATCCCTGCCCAGCACTCTCGTCACCATGACCAAGTCAGTAACGATCATCGGCGCCGGACTCGGCGGACTCGCTCTGGCCCGCGTCCTGCACGTCCACGGCATCCCGGCCACGGTGTACGAGGCCGAACCGACCCCGACGGCACGCACGCAGGGCGGCATGCTCGACATCCACGACTACAACGGCCAACTCGCCATCGCGGCGGCCGGACTGATGGACGAATTCCGCGGCCTCATCCTGGAGGGCCGCCAGGCGATGCGGGTCCTCGACCCGAACGGGACCGTCCTGCTGGACAAACCCGACGACGGCACCGGTGGACGCCCCGAGGTGCAGCGTGGCGAACTGCGACAACTGCTGCTCGACTCGCTGCCGGCAGGCACAGTCCGATGGGGTCACAAATTCAGCGGCGCTCGCGCTCTCGGCGCAGGCCGCCACGAGGTCACCTTCGCCGATGGCGGCACGGTCGTCACGAGCCTGCTGGTCGGCGCCGACGGCGCGTGGTCACGGGTCCGGCCGCTGCTGTCCACCGCCGTACCCGACTACACCGGCGAGTCGTTCGTCGAGACCTACCTGTTCGACGCCGACACCCGCCATCCCGCCGCCGCGGAAGCGGTCGGCGGCGGGTCGATGATGGCGCCCTCGCCGGGCCGAGAGATCCACGCGCACCGGGAAAGGGGCGACACCTTGCACGCCTACGTGGTGCTCGCCAGGCCGTACGACTGGTTCGCCGCCATCGATTTCACCGATGCCGCCGCGGCCACCGCACGGATCGCGCAGGAGTTCGACGGCTGGGCACCGGAACTCACCGCACTGATCACCGACGCCGACCTACCGCCGGTCTGGCGCCCGCATTACACCCTGCCGATCGGGCACCGGTGGGATCGGATACCAGGGGTGACCCTGCTCGGCGACGCCGCCCACCTCATGCCCACGAACGGCGAAGGCGCCAACCTCGCCCTGCTCGACGGCGCCGAACTCGGCAACGCCCTCGCCGCGCACCCCGACGACATCGAGACCGCCCTGAGCGAATACGAGCAGAACATGTTCGCCCGCAGCACCGAGGTCGCCACCCAAACCGCTGAGCTCTTCGGGGACCGGAACGACGGAACGGCCCAGGGCCTGGTCGCCGCGTTCACCGCACGCGAGCACACCCCCTGACCTCGAGCCACTCCGTCGGGCATTCGTACCTGACGCGGGCGCGCGTTGATCGGCCACCCAGCTTCGCTCCGGATCGGTTGAGAAACCGGGCTTGTCAACGCGCGCTCGCGCCGATGGCGAGATCGCGCCGAACACCCACATCGACCAGCAGCTACCCGAATTTCGATGGTGGCGCGACTACGACCGGAACCGTGCCCGGGCCGCAGCGCGTTCGGGCCGACTTTCACGGCTCCAGATACAACCGCTCGCACGGCAGGCGCGGATACCCGTCGGTGTCGTCCATCGACACCTCGACTGCGTCGTGCCAGTGCCGGGCACGCCACTCCTGGACGAACAAGCACGCGGCGGTGACGCAGGCGACGAAATCCATCCGGACGCCGTGCCAGAACACCGACAAATGGACATCCGGCTCGGACGGCAGCGGAGACACGCCGCGCTGATCGCCGTTCACCGTTGCGGCTCCGTCGGCGCGTGTCGAACATGAAGATCGCAGCGTTCGCATCCGCCGATCCCGCAGTGCCTCAACGTGTTCCACACCGCAGGCGCCTCATGCATACGCGATGCCCCGCTTCCGGCGAGCAATGCTTTCGGCCACGCATCCACGGATAGCGGCCACAACGACGCTTCCGGCGGGGCGAAAAGCGCTGGCGGGTCGAACTACCCAGGAACGGAACGTGGTCCCTTGATCGGCTGGACTCGGCAACGCCACGGTTCCACCGGCGCACACCAGCGAGACATTGAGCCGGAACATCTCCGCGAACAGCGTGATGTCATCGGGAAGGTCGGGCTGCGTCAGATACGTCCACCGCTTCGACCGAGGATGCGACATGATCGGCCCGATAGCGTGGTGGTGCCGCTGCATCCAGACCTTCACGTCCTGCCCCAATGTGGCGGGCATGATCACCGCCCACGCCACCCCCATGCGTAGCACTATGCGCCCCACCTGAGGCGGATCGACCTCCGCAGGCAGATCGCACACCTGCCGGTAGTAGGCGCACCGGGACAGCGGCGTGTTCCCGAAAAGTACCTGGACCATTGAACCCCCTACTCGATCGCAAACACAGTGAGTTGCGCACCCGCTAAGCCCCTGGCTGGGCTGATCCGATGCGAATCGGATTGCTCACTGCGCCTTGGTGTTCCGTTTGTGCGGCGGGGTGCATGCCAAGTAGACCTCCTCGGTGCCACATTTTGGAATATTCCGTGGCGCGAGTAGCCTAGTTTTCTCCCCGTCTTCCAGGCTTGCCCCGAAAACCCTTCCAAATTCACAGATCACCGTGAGGTTGGCTAATGACCGAGAGTCCGGGCTCCACAGTTCCTCGTCGCATGCTGGGTCGCCGACTGCGTCAGCTACGCGAGGCATCCGGCGCGACTGTTGCGCAGGCGTGCAAGGTCATCGAGGTATCACCGCAGACCATGTGGCGGCTGGAGGGCGGCCAAGGCGTGAAGCTCAAAGACATCTACATCAAAGCCCTCTGTGAGCTGTACGGCGCCGACGACGAGGACACCGCAGCATTGATGGGCTTGGTCCGTGAGACCAAAAGGACCGGGTGGTGGCACGCCTACGGCGATGCGGTGCCGACCTACTTCGACCTTTATCTCGGGCTGGAAGAAGCCGCTCGGAAGCTGACCACCTTTCATCTCACTTTGCTCCCCGGCCTGCTCCAGACGCCTGCCTATCGACGTGCGGTGATCTGGGGCGCGTATCCGGGAATGCCTACCGCCGATGTCGAGCGTCGAATCGAGATTGCGGCCACGCGTCAGAAGCGCTTACAGGAGTCGCCCGACCGCTTCACCATGAACGTGTTCCTCGGAGAGGCGGGATTGCGGTACCCGGTTGGCGGACCATCGGTTATGTCGGAACAACTCGATCATCTCGTAGCCGTTTCGCGGTTGCCCACCGTCACGCTTCGAGTGGTGCCGTTGCACACTGAGCGCGTATTTCCCCTGATAACAGGGTCTTTTACCCTGCTGGAATTCCCAGCTCTGCAGTCGTTCACCGAACCGCCGGTGGTGTACGTTGAGGGCTATACGGGTGCCCTCTACCTGGACAAGCCCAGTGAGATCGAGCAATACAGGGCAGCGTGCAAGGCGGTTCGCGCCGCCGCGCTTGACGAGCAAGAAACCAGGCAACTGGTGTTGAAGATCGCTAAGGAGTATGCCGAGTGAGTACCACCCTGGCCAGGGCGGCGTGGTTCAAGAGCAGTCACAGTGGGCCCAACCAGGATTGCGTCGAGGTGGCATACCTGGAAGGCGGGATAGTCGGCATGAGGGACTCCAAGAACCCGACAGGTCCAGCCCTCGTGTTCACCCTCAGCGCCTGGGATGCATTCACTTCCGGAGTAGCTGAAGGCGAGTTCGAGCGTTCGTAGATCGACCGCAAGTCCGGCGCGATGGTTCTATCGCCTACGTCGGGCTTCGTGGCGTCTGGAGTTTCGTTCCAGTCGCATCTGTTGCGCCGTTGACGGGAAGCCGCCGGTCACCAAGATCACCGCCACGAACGGATCGTAGGAGACGCCGCTGCTCGGCTCGCCCTCGGATCAGCCCGGCTAGCCCAATTGCTCGACGGCGAAGCCGGCCAGTAGCACGGCGAATCCGCCGATCTCCCCCATGATCAAGGCGGCGAGGACGAAACGCATCGACGGCGGCGGGTTGCGCATCTGGTTGTCGGTCTCGCGCTGCAGTCCGAGCCGGACGTAGTTCGCGATCGTCACCACGAACAACAGGATGATCGCACCCGCCGCGGTGGCGTTCACCGCGGTCGGCCAGCCGGACAGCTCGACGAACCACGCGATCAATCCGGTCGCGAACGAGTACAGCAACGCGGCCCGGTGGGCGATGTCGACGTACGGGTGGGCCAGGCCGTCCGGCGAAGTGGTCATCCCCTGCCACTTCCACACACCGAGCACCAGCGCCCACAGGAAGATGAGCCCGGCGAAGAAGAGCACCCAGGCGGTTTCCGTGCGAATGATCACGTTCGTACCCTCATCAATCCAATCGCGCCCCCACTCGGGCGCAGTCGAGCGGCAGCGTATCGGCTCCGGGCAACCGGAGCGCAACAGAAACGAACCGCCACTGGGAAGACCGACCGGTCCGACCGGGCAGGTGTGTTCACGCAGGTCCGAGTTCGCCATACGGTACGAGATAGGCATGATTCGTCATGCTCTGCCAGCCTCGCTCGGTCGCCCGCAACGCGTGGGCGCTGGCGGCGGGATCGCTCGGCCACGGCAGCTCGTGGAAGCGATGCCACTGTTCTTCATATTCGGTGCCGACCTCGACCGAAAAGCCGAGAGACCTCTCGATATCGGCAGCGAGCAGACGCGCGCCTCGAACTGCTTCAGAGATGTCCATGGGGTGATTCTCGCCTCCGCACGGCGATTCGCGCGTGGGAGCTCCCGCTCCACAAGCTGCGCCGAGCTGGCGACAAAAGCACCGTGGCCCCGAGCGTTTCGCTCAGGGCCACGATCGTGCTGCGGTTCCTACTTCTGCTCGTAGGTGGCGACCAGGGTCGCACGAGCCAGCGTGTGGGAGAACAGGTTGAAGCCCAGGTAGGCGGGGCTGGCGGTCTCATCGATGCCCAGGCTGTCGACGTCGACGGCGTGCACGACGATGAAGTAGCGGTGCGGGCCGTGCCCGGGCGGAGGGGCCGCGCCGACGAAGCCGTGGAAGCCGCCGTCGTTGCGCAGAGTGATCGAACCGGTCGGCATCGCGCCGCCCTCTTCGCCGCTGCCCGCGCCCGCGGGCAGGGAGGTCGCGCTCACGGGGATATCGGCGACGACCCAATGCCAGAAGCCGGAGGCGGTGGGCGCGTCGGGGTCGTACACCGTCACCGCGAAACTCTTGGTCTCCGCAGGGAAACCCGACCAGGACAGCTGCGGGGAGATGTCCTGGCCACCCGCCCCGAAGATGCCGCTGACCTGCTCATTTTTGAACGGCTGCCCGTCGGTGACGTCGTCGGAGGTGAGCGTGAACGACGGCACCTGCGGAAGCGCGTCGTAGGGGTTGTAGGTCATGAAACCTCTCTTCCGGATCGGATCAGCTGTGCAGTAGGAAGTGTTCCAGCACGCGGGTGCCGAATTCGAGGGCCTCCACCGGCACCCGCTCGTCGACGCCGTGGAACAGGGCGGTGAAGTCCAGCTCCGGCGGCAACTGCAACGGCGCGAAACCGAAGCAGCGAATACCCAAGCGGGCGAACGCCTTCGCATCCGTCCCGCCGGAGAGCATGTAGGGCACGGTGCGGCCGCGCGGGTCGTGGGCCAGCACGGCGTTGTTCATCGCCTCGACCAGATCGCCGTCGAAGGTCGTCTCGTAGGAGTCGAGCTTGGTGATCCACTCGCGTTCGACGTCGGGGCCGATCAGCTCGTCCACCTCCCGCTCGAACTCAGCCTGCCGTCCGGGAACCACACGGCAGTCCACCACCGCCTCGGCGGTCTGCGGGATCACGTTGGCCTTGTAACCGGCCTGCAGCATGGTGGGGTTCGCCGTGTCGCGCAGGGTCGCGCCGATGATGCGGGAGATGGTGCCCAGCTTCGCCAGCTGGCCCTCGATGTCGGGACTCGCCGGATCGAACTCCAGACCCGTCTCCTCGGCGACGGCGGCGAGGAACGCGGCCACCGAATCCGACAGCACCAACGGGAAGGTGTGTTTGCCCAGACGGGCCACCGCGTCGGCGAGGATGGTGACCGCGTTGTCCTCGTGCAGGAATGAGCCGTGGCCCGCGCGGGCCTTGGCGCGCAACCGCATCCAGCCAAGGCCCTTCTCGGCGGTCTCCACCAGATACAGCCTGCGTTCGGTGCCGTCGGGCCGCGGCACGGTCAACGAGAACCCGCCGACCTCCCCCACCGCCTCGGTGATGCCGTCGAACAGATCGGGGCGGTTGTCCACCAGCCACTGCGAACCCCACTTGCCGCCGTTCTCCTCGTCGGCGAGGAAGGCGAAGACCAGATCGCGCGGCGGCACCGTGCCCTCGAGCTTGAACTGGCGGGCCACCGCCAGCGCCATCCCGACCATGTCCTTCATGTCGATCGCGCCGCGACCCCACACGTAGCCGTCGCGCACCGCACCGGAGAACGGGTGCACGCTCCAGTCCGAGGCCTCGGCCGGCACCACGTCCAGATGCCCGTGGATCATCAGCGCCCCGCGACTCGGGTCGGCTCCCTCCAGTCGCGCGAAGACGTTGCCGCGCCCCTCCGCGCCGGACTCGACGTACTCGGTGACATACCCCGCTTGATGCAGTTGGTCGGCCACCCACTGCGCACACTCGCGCTCCCCCTTGGTGGTGGCCAGGTCGCCGGTGTTGGAGGTGTCGAAGCGGATCAGCGTGCTGACCAGCTCCACCACTTCCGACACCGCGCGGGAGTTTCTGTTCGGGTCGAATCCTTCGCCAGTTGCGGACACGCTCCCTTTCCTACCACCCGCGCGGCAGGGCGAACGCGCGGACGGGTGTCACGGCGAGGCGACGCGGCCCGCACGGTGCGCGATCACCTTCGACAGGGTTGTCATCAGAGTGATCGGAACTCACACCGGATCGGGCGGCTGGACCTTGTCGGGGAACACCACCCGCACGAAGGCCCAGAACCGGAACACCATCCCCAGCGCGGTGCCGATCAACTGGGCGGCCACGAAGTCGGCCACGTTCTGGGTGAAGCGGGAGACCTCGGGCACCTCGAGATGCAGCACGTACCGCGACACCCACAGCGGCGCGGTGTTGATCGCGACAGCAAGGAAGCTGACCAGGTAGAACAGCGCGGCCTCGTGATGACCGCGCCGCCCACCGCGTTCATCGAAGGACCACTGCTTGTTGAGCACATATGACAGCGTGATCGCCGCCAGCACAGCGACCACTTTCGCCGTCACCGGATGCGGCTCGAGCACAGTGCTCTTCAAGGTCAGGAACACCGCGGTGTCCAGCGTGAACGCTGCGACACCGACGGAAGCGAATCGGAATAGTTCTCGACGCCGTGCCTCGCCCCCCAGCGCGGACGTCACCCGGGCGAAAACGGGGCGTTCGGAAAACAGCACAGGTAAAGTCTCCGACACATGTCCCGACCCCACAACAAGATCGGCAGATTCACCGCACCGCCTGTTGCGCGAGTGCACGGTCGGTGGATCGCGGGCAGGTGAGTAGCGTGAAAAAGACCAAGCGGCACAACGGTTCTCGGCCGGACCGCGTCGGCGCGGAGCCGATCGCCGTGATCGGCATGAGCTGTCGCTTCGCCGGCGGCGCCGACTCTCCGGAAGCGTTCTGGCGGTTGCTGATCGAGGAGACCGACGCGATCGCCGACGAGCCGCCGCCCGGCCGCTGGTCCGGCGACCACCGCGGGCGCGATCGTGCCGCCGCGGGCAAGACGGTGTCGGTCGCGGGCGGGTATGTGGCGGATGTCGCCGGTTTCGACGCCGAATTCTTCGGGATCACCCCACGTGAGGCGGCCGATATGGATCCGCAGCAGCGCTTGGCGCTCGAATTGGCCTGGGAAGCCTTCGAAGACGCGGCGATCCGGCCCGACCGGGTGCCGGACACCGGGGTGTATTTCGCCAACAAATTCAACGATTATCGCGCCGTCAAACTCGCCAGGGGCGCCACCGCCATCACCCCGTTCACCAGCACCGGAGATGTCGAGGGTGTGATCGCCAACCGGGTGTCGTACTTCCTGGGTTTCGACGGTCCCAGCATGACCGTGAACGCCTCCTGCGCCGGATCGCTGGTGGCGGTGCACCTGGCCTGCCAGGCGTTGCGGACGGGTGAGAGCGCCCTGGCCGTCGCCGGTGGCGTGCAACTGAATCTGATACCGGAGACCGCGATCGGGTTGTCCGCGCTGGGTGTGCTGTCCGCACGCGGCCGGTCACACACCTTCGACGCCTCCGCCGACGGCTACGTGCGCGGCGAAGGCGGTGCGGTCGTCGTGCTCAAGCCGCTGCGACAAGCGTTGCGCGACGGCGACCGCGTCTACTGCACCCTGCTGGGCAGTGCCACCAACAACAACGGCAGGCACCGCTCCATGCCCGCCAGCAGCGCCGACGGCCAACGGCAGCTGTTGCGGCGGGCCTGCGCGCGAGCGGGTGTGGACGCCGCGACGATCGACTACGTCGAGGCGCACGGCACCGGCACCGCCGTCGGTGACCGCGCCGAATTGACCGCACTGGCAGAGGTTTACGGCACCGGCAGGCCGCCCGGCGCACCGCTGATCGTCGGCTCGGTCAAAACCAATATCGGACACACCGAAGCGGCCGCGGGCATGGCCGGACTCGTGAAAGTCGCGCTCGCCCTGTCGCATCGCCGGATCCCGCGCAGCCTCCACTTCGACCACGCACCCGCGGAATTCGATCCCGCCGCGACGGGAGTGCGCGTGGCCGACACCGCGATGGCGTGGCCGCGGCACGACGCCCCCGCGCGCGCCGCGGTGAGCGCGTTCGGTTTCGGCGGCTCGAACGCCCACGTCATCGCCGAAGCGGCACCCGCGCACGATCCGGTCGATGACGCTGGCGTCTCGCAGCGGCTGGTGGTGCTGTCCGCCCGCACCGAAGCCGCGCTGCGGGAACACGCTCATCGGCTGCGTGAGCGTCTCGTGCGCGACCCGGACATCCGCCTGAGCGACCTCGCGCACACGCTTGCCACGAGAACCGCCTTCCAGCATCGAATTTCGACGGTCGCCGACAACGTGGGCCAGGTTGTCGAATTCCTCGACGCCTACCTCGCCCGCGCTGGGAAGGACACCGACGGAGACGACCATGAGGCGCTGAATCTGCTGCTGGCGGCGGCTCTGCGTCCCGGCACAGTGGACCACCGCGACCTACTGCACGCGGTGGGAAGGCTGTTCGAGCGTGGCATCGAGCCCGACTGGACTGCCGTGAACCCGGCGGGCCGCCCGGTCTCGCTGCCCACCTATCCGTTCCAGCGCGAACGGCATTGGGCCGACCCGCAGGCCCGCGGCGAGGCACCCGGGTCGCCCTCGTGGGACGCGGTGCCCATCGAAATCGCTGCCACTACTGGCATTTCGAGTGCAAGATCTCAGTCCGCGGCGGTCGCGGCGTCGGGCACAACTGCCGAATCGGTCGATTCCATCGCGATGATCGACGACTCGGCGGCGCGCCCCGTGGCGATCGCGTCGAGTGACCCCACACGTTCCTCCGCGCCCGGCGTCGCTGCGCTCGCCGCCCTGGTCACCACCGAACTGGCCGAAGTCGTCGGCATAGAGCCCGACCGGGTGGCCGCCCGGCAGAACTTCGAACAGCTCGGAATCGGCTCGGTGCACGCCGTGGAACTGTCGGCCCGACTCGGAGCCCGCCTCGGCATCGAGGTCCCCGCCGCCGTCATCTGGGGCTGCCCCACCGTGGAGCTGTTGGCCGCCGAACTCCACGCCCGCCTCGAACCCACGAACCCGGCGACGGCGCCCCCGGAACCCACTGCGTCGGTGGCGGACCCGCGACCGCCGGCGCAGGAGGAAGCTCTGTCGACCGCTGAACTGCTCGCATTGAGCCGGGAATTGCTCGGCTGAACCGAAATCGCAAGCGAGAGCATCTGCGGTGCAGTCGATTCGCGCTTTCGCTGCGGTCGATCGCACGCTCGTCCGGCCTGCGGGAGATCAGCCGGAGAGGTGGGACAGCGCGACGTCCTCCCAGTGGTCCGATCAGTGGGTTCGGGTGGTGCGCGTGGGTGCCGACAGGTGCCCTCGCGGGAAGATCCCACCACCTGGTCCACCTGGCGCGCCCTGCGTCCACACATCGACGCACTCCTCAGCTACACCACTACCGACACCGTCCCCGGCATTATGGGATGCACCAGGTGGGGCGGGACTACGCCGTGGGCGTTTCAGTGCGGCTGATGGCGCGCGGGATTTCGAGAGCGGCCAGTTTGTCGGGGTTGCGGATGCCGTAGCCGCTGACGATCTGGTCGTCGGCGATGTCGAACACGAGGACGGCTTCCAGTTTGTCGCCGATATAGCACGTGAGTGCCGGTTGACTGTTGCAGTTCACTGTCTCGATGCGTACTTCCGGTCGCCGCTGAGCGTATTTGAAGACCGCCATGAGAATCGCGCCCACTCGTTCGGCGCCGACCATGACCAGCTCCGGCAGTGCGGTCACCTTGCCGCCGCTGTCAGTGGTCCAGGTGATGTCCGGCGCGAGCAGCGACAGCAAGCCTTCCATGTCCCCGGTGGTCGCGGCCGTGATGAAGCGTTCGGTGACCGCGGCGGTTCGGACGGTGTCGACGGGGCCGTAGCGCTTGCGCCGGGAATGGACATGGTTGCGGGCGCGGCGGGCGGTCTGATGCACGGCGTCGACGGACTTACCTGTTGCGGAGGCAATTTCGTCGTAGTCGAAGCCGAAGACCTCACGCAGCACGAAGACCGCCCGCTCGGTGGGGGTGAGCGTTTCCAGCACGATCAGCATCCCCATCGAGACCGATTCGGTGAGTACCACATCGCTCGAGGCGTCACCGTCGGTGAGCAGCAGCGGCTCGGGCAGCCACGGTCCGACGTACTCCTCGCGACGACTGGCGCCGGCCCGCAACGCATTCAATGCCTGCCGCGTGACGAGCTGGGCCAGATAAGATTTCGTATCCCGGACCGTGGCCAGGTCCACCCCCCGCCACCGTAGATAGCTGTCCTGCAGCACGTCGTCGGCTTCGGTTGCCGAGCCCAGGATTTCGTAGACGATGGTGAACAGCAGCGGTCGCAGGTGAACGAAACGCTCGGTGTGCTCGTCGGTGGAGGTCACGGCTTCGGAACTCCCTGCGGCTCGGCTGCGCTCAGATCCTTACGCCTGCCCAAGCCCAAGAAGGTCGGGATCGCGCCGGGTTTGCGGGCTTCTTTGCGGATGGTCCCGATCGGGCCCGCGAGACCCACCCGTTCCTTGATCCACCCGGCAGTTCGCCCGCCGAGATACATCGGCACGGGTGTGTCGTCACGACGGCTGAATTGCATGGCACCCGCGCGGCTACCCAAACCCACGGTGCAGGCGGTGAAGGCCACGTCCAGCACAGCAGGTTCGTCCCCGGCGATGCGGGCCAGTACATTGTCGGCGGCCTGCGCGCCCAAGGGTTGGGCGGCATAGCAGCTCATCCGCAGTGGGCGGCCCGATGGCGCGACCGCGTCCCCTGCGGCGACGATGCGTTCGTCATCGAGACTGGTCAACGTCTCGTCGGTCAGCAGCCGGCCCAGGTCATCGGTGCGCAGCCCACTGCGTGCCGCCAGTTCGGGCACCCCGAATCCGGCGGTCCAGATCGTGATCGCACCGGGCAGCACATCGCCGTCGGTCAGGACGACCCCGTCGCGTCGCACCTCGCCCACCCGCGCTTGCTCACGCACCTCGACTCCATTCTCTGATAACCACTTCGCCACCGATCGCCGGGCCGGATTCGAGAAGTTCGCCGCCAACTTACCGCCACCCACCAGTGTCACGGTACGGCCCTGCTCCACGAGTTCGGCGGCGGTCTCGATGCCGGTGAGCCCGCCGCCGACGACGACAATCGGCGCCTGGACCGGCACGTCCGCCAGCGCCGCGCGCAGCCGCTGGGCGTGTTCGAATTCGGCTATCGGGAAGGCGAATTCGGTGGCACCGGGCACCGACGCCGGCACGGCGGCGGTGCTGCCGACCGCGTAGACCACGTAGTCGTAGTCGAGTGCGCGCCCCGAACCCAGTTCCACCCGGCGGGCGGCGGTATCGATGCGGATGGCACGATCGACGATCATCCGCACCCCGGCGCCGAGCAGTGTGTCGTAGTCGATGGCAGCCTCATGGGTACCGGCCACGAACTGGTGCAACCGCATGCGCTCGACGAACCGCGGACGCGGATTGACCAGTGTGATCTCGACATCGCGCCGCAGCCGCAGCCGATTGGCCGCCACGGTACCGGCGTAACCGCCGCCGATCACAACCACTTTGGTGATGGCATTGAAATCAGTCATGCCCTCCAGACACGCCACACCGTCCAGATCTGACACGAAGTGACAGCCGTCACATTCGCAGCCCGTCGCCAGCCCGCCGAGATCGTCGGCTCGCGTCCAGGCGGAGTGCACGAATCGGCAGTACAGGGCGGCCTGCGGGTCCTCCCAACGCAGGTATCGCGTCGCCGATCTGGAACATGTTCACTCAGAGGATGACGGCTTCCGGCAGCCCCCAGCCTCGCCGCAGGGCGGTCCGATGACGGATGTAGAACAACAGACCTCGACGCCGCGGTTCGGCACTGGTCGCCCGGCAGCGTCTTGGGCACGGTGATCGTGTCGACCTTGTCCATCGGGTTGGCCGCGAGCAGGTCGTGGCGCACGGCCCACCGGCAGATCGGCGGCGTCGGGGCCGATCTGTTGATCCGGGTATCTGAAGAGTGCGAGGACTGTGCAAGGGTGAGCGAGCATCGTTCTAATGTTTTCGCAGGTCAGCTTGTTTGAATAGTTCATCTGTTCGCCACGCCCCGGGAGTTCCGATCGCCGAAGCGGTGCAGTGGGGGCTCGCTACTGGTATGCGCCGCGCGGCCACTCCTCGGCATACTTGGCCGCGATCGGTTCGAACCGGTCGACCTTCGGCGACGGCCACGGACCGTGCGGCAGGTCCCCGTCGCGAAGCCGGGCCCGGAAACCAGGAGTTATGCTGCCTGCGGTCCGGGTGGCCGGGTCTAGAAGGGGGCCATAGGTGTTGAGGCAGCACGAGTCGTTCGCCGGCTACGTGATCGAGGGCGTGCTCGGGCAAGGCGGTATGGGCACCGTCTATCTGGCGCGGCACCCGCGCCTGCCGCGGCTGGTGGCGCTCAAACTGCTCAATCGCGCGGTGTCCGAGGACGAGGAGCTGCGCAGGCGGTTCGAACAGGAAGCCAATGTGGTTGCGCGCCTGGAGCATCCGGGCATCGTCGGCGTCTACGACCGCGGTACCGAGGACGGGCACCTGTGGATTTCCATGCAGTACGTCCGTGGCACCGACGCTGCGCGGCTCGATCCCCGGAGCACCCGCCCCGAACAGGTCCTGCGGATCGTCGGCGATACGGCGAAGGCGCTGGACTACGCCCACAGCCGAGGTGTGCTGCATCGCGACATCAAACCGGCCAACATCCTGATCGCCGAACCGGAAGCCGGTCGCGAAACACATGCTCTGCTCACCGATTTCGGGATCGCGCGAATACTCGACGCCGATACCAAACTGACCGCCACCGGAACGTTCACCGCCACACTCGCCTACGCCTCGCCGGAGCAACTGTCCGGTGAGCCGGTCGATCACCGCGCCGATCAATACTCCCTCGGGTGCACCCTCTACACGATGCTGGCGGGGCAACCACCGTTCCCCTCGACCAACCCCGGTCAGATCGTCGCCGGACACATCGCCAAGCCGGTGCCGCGCCTCAGCGATACCCGACCCGAGTTGTCACGACGACTCGACGAGGTGATCGCCCGCGCCCTGGCCAAGCACCGCGACGAACGATTCGCCAGTTGCGGCGACTTCGCCGTGGCCGCGGCGGCGGCCCTGCGCGGCGACACTCCCGCCGTGGCGCCCGCGCCGACTTTCGTCGACCAACGCTCGGCCCACCCCGCCACGGCGGTCGACCCGTGGCCGCGTTCGGCCCCGACCCTGCTCAACCAGCCTTCGGAGCCCCGGTGGCGCGCCGAACAGCTACCGCCGCTGCAACCGCTCACGCCCATCCACGATCCGGCCCGGCCATCCGGCGTCGTTCCCAGGATCGGCGCTGTCGTCGCGTTCGGCTTCGGGCTGGTCTTCTGTCTCATCATCGCCAACGGGGTGATGGAGCTGACGACCCCGCACATCGAATACGGTCACCGCCAGACGCTGCGTGAGGTCGCCCTCGAACTTCTGGCCCCCATGGCGATCTCCACCACGATGGCGCTGGTGCTGCTCGGCGGCTCGATCGCACTGTTCCGGCGCAAGCGCGCGGGCCGCATCGCCGTGGCGTTGGGTACCGGGATCCTCACGCTGGTCGGATTGGTCGGAGCCGGAGCCAGTCTGGGTGGCGACAGCCGTACCAGCGACCTGGTTTTCGTCGGCACGCTCCTGTTTTTCTCCTGTGCGGGGCTGCTGTGCACCCTGTCCCCCGCGACCAGGCGCTGGCTCGCTGACAAGCATCCCAGGAACCGGCCATGAGCGCGCAGAGCGCTCAGGGCACCACCACGATCTTTCCGGTGGCCCGGTTGTCCTCCATGTACCGATGGGCTGCGACGATGTCGTCCAGACCGAAGACACGGTCGAGGTTGGGTCGATAGACACCGGCCTCGACTTCGTCGACGACGCGCTGCAGCACGGCCGCGCCCGCGCTGCCCTTCAGGTTGTCGCTGTGGAAAGCCGTCAGTTTGGTTCCGGACGGGATCATCGCTATCGGTTCGAAGTCCGAGATCAGCCACCCACTCAGCGAACCCGCCACACATACCGTGCCGCCCCGGCGGACCAGGCGCAGCGAGTCCACCGCCGTGCGCGCTCCGACGAGATCCAGCACGTAGTCGGGCCCTTCGGGCCAGACCGCCTGCACGCCGGCCGCCAGCGACCCGCCGTCGTCGACGAGTACGTGGTCGACGCCGATCGCGGTCAGCGCGTCGATCTTGTCGTGCCGTCGGGTCGTGGCAGCGATCTCGATGCCGCGGCCGGACGCGATCGACGCTGCCGCCATACCCACCGACGATGTCCCACCGCGAATCAGCAACCGCCCCTGGCTATCCGCCACGATGCCCAATGCGTCGAGTGAGCCCTGCGCGGTCAAGTATGTCTCGGGCAGTGCGGCCAAGACCTCCCACGGCAACCTGGTGGTGACCGGCATCAGCAGCGAATTCGGCAACAACGCGTACTGCGCGTAGCCGCCGTCGAACTCCCGGCCCATCTCACCCATCACCGCCGCGACGGTCGCGCCGACCGGCAACATGGGATCGGTCGAGGCTGCCACGATTCCCACACATTCGATCCCGAGCACACGGGGGAACCGGACGTTCGGGGAATGTCCCTGACGGGTTCGCAGCTCCGATCGGTTCAAGCCCGCGCCCTTCACCCGCACCAGGCTCCAGCCCTCCCGAATCGCTGGTACCGGTAGCTCACGGATCTCCAGTACCTCCGGGTCACCCGCCCGTACACAGACGGCCGCTCGCATCGTCGTACTCGTCGTCTCACACCGCATCGGGGCGGCGGTGCTGGCTGAATGGAGGTCATTGCGCATGCGTCCACTGTCGCCAGCCGATCGTGTGGCCGTCTACCGATAGAATGCCAACCCATGCCCGTTGGCCGCCAACTTCCCCGGCTCGGCCCGACATCCCAGCTGTGGCCGTCCGGAGGGGTGCACCTGTGGCCGTCGGGGGGAACGAGCTCGGTGCACTCCCATCCGCGTGGACACCTGGTCTACGCGGCTCGCGGCGTCCTGTCCGTGCACACCGAACAGGGCACATCGATCGTCCCGGCCAATCGAATCGCGTGGACCCCTGCCGAGTTCACGCACTACCATCGGGCGCACGGCGACACCGACATGCGGATCGTCTTCCTACCCCCATCCCAGGCGCGGCTCGTGCCGGACCGTCCCGCCGTGTTCCTGGCTTCCGGCCTCGCCCGCGAAATCTTGCTCACCCTCACGAGCCCACGCGACCACGACCGCGCCGCGCGCGCTCGCCTTCGCCGCGTCCTCGTCGATGAACTCCAGAAGCACACGAACAGCCACTCGTGCTGCCGAAACCCCATGACGACCGGTTGCAAGCGATTGCGCGGATCCTCTCCGAGAACCCCGCGGACAACACGCCACTGGCCGAACTCGGGCGCACGATCGGAGCCAGTGCCCGCAGCCTCAGCCGCCTGTTCCACAACGAACTCGGCATGACCTTCTACGAGTGGCGCACCCAGCTCCGCGTCTACCACGCACTCGTCCTGCTCGCCGACGGCCACGACACCACCCGCGTCGCCCACGCCTGCGGCTGGGCGAACCCCAGCAGCTTCATCGCCGCTTTCACCAACCTCGTCGGCACCACCCCGGGCCGCTACCGCACCACTCCATGACCTCGGCGCCACATCACAAGGCCCCGCCCGTCGGTGGCGACCAACGACGTCGACCCGACGACGGGGCGAGCGCGCGCTGGTAGCGCTCGCTGATCGTCCGCAGGGTCCGCACCAGTTCGGGTGAGTCCACGATCTCGAAGTCGGCGCCAAGCAGCCCGAGGTAGAGCGCCAGCATTTCCGGATGGTCGGAGCCGGGTTCGAACGCGCACCGGTCCTCGCTCAACGGCTCGACGTCGACGGGAATCGGGAGTCGGCTGCGCACGTGATCCGCGGGCGCGTGCACGATCACCCTGGCGCGGAAGCGCCACGTCGACTCGCCGATTCCGCGGGCGACTCGTGCGGTGATCTCATGGTCTGGCGGCAGCGGCCGCGGCGTAAAGCGGGGGCCGGTCGGTGTGCGGGGCCGCATCCTGTCGACGCGAAAGGTCCGCCAGTCGACGCGGTCGAGGTCCCAGGCCATCAAATACCAGCGTTGTCGATCGTTGATCAGGCGATAGGGCTCCACCGAACGCCGACTGGCGGCCCCCGAATGCGTCTGGTAGTCGAACCGCAGTCGTTCATGGTCGCGGCAGGCGTCGGCGATCACGGTCAGCACATCCGGGTCGACGAGCGGGCCGCGCGGGGGAAGCGCGAGGGTGTGCGACCCGAAGGCGTCGACGCGACGGCGTAGCCGCGACGGCAATATCTGTTGCAGTTTCGTCAGTGCACGCAACGAGGTCTCCTCGATGCCCGCGATGGAACCGGCTGCGGCGCTGCGCATCCCGATCGCGATCGCGACCGCTTCGTCGTCGTCGAGCAGCAGCGGCGGCAGCGCACCTCCGACACCCAGCCGGTATCCACCGTCGACACCCGGCCGAGCCTCGACTGGATAGCCGAGCCGTCGCAGGCGGTCGACGTCGTTGCGGACGGTGCGCACGGTGACCTCCAGTCGAGCGGCCAACTCGGGTCCGGTCCAGTCGCGGCGCGCTTGCAGCAGCGAAAGCAGACGAAGCAGTCGTGCCGAGGTTTCGAACATTGATCGATCTTCTCCCGAATCGAGGAACCAACCTTTCCGCAATGGCAACTACCTTATGTTTCACCAGCGCGAAACGCTCGCCCGAGCCGACAGAGAGAACCCCAATGAGTGATGCAGTCCAGCCCTTTCGCATCCACATCGCGCAGTCCGATCTCGACTACCTGCACCATCGGCTCGCCGATGGCCGCTGGCCGGCCGAGTTGCCCGATGCCGGCTGGAACCGCGGCATACCGCAGCTCTACCTGAAGGAGCTGGCCGAATATTGGCGCACCGGCTACGACTGGCGTGCGCAGGAAGCCGCGCTCAATTCCTATCCGCAGTTCACGACCGAGATCGACGGCCAGCGCATTCATTTCCTGCACGTCCGCTCCGGCCGAGCGGACGCGACGCCACTGCTGATCACCCATGGCTATCCCAGCTCGGTCGCCGAATTCCTCCACCTCATCGAGCCTTTGGTCGACCCGGCCGAGGGGCCTGCGTTCCATGTGGTCGCGCCGTCGTTGCCCGGTTATGCCTTCTCCACTCCGCTCAGCGCGACCGGCTGGGCGATGGGCCGCACCGCGGACGCGTGGATCGAGCTGATGCGCAGGCTGGGCTACCAGCGCTACGGGGTTCACGGCGGCGACGTCGGCGCAGGCATATCCGGCCTGGTCGGCGCCCGCGACAGCGAGCATGTCATCGGCGTCCACGTCGTGACCGATCCGCTGACCGCCGCCAATGTGGCGACGTTCCTTCCCGGAATGGCCGAGCGCCTCGATGCCGACGACCCGGTCGACAAGCTGATCCTCGAGCGCATGGACGTGTTCCGCAAGGAGGGTTCCGGATACTTGTCGATCCAGCAGAGCCGACCGCAGACCATCGGTTACGGTCTCGTCGATTCGCCGCTACTGCAGCTGGCGTGGATCGCCGAGAAGTTCGAGGAATGGACCGACTTGCCGATCGATCGCGACCAATTGCTCACGACCGTCAGCCTTTACTGGTTCACCGGAGCGGGCATCACCGCGGCGCACACCCTCTATGACCAAGCGCACTCCTCGGATTGGGGCGCGCCCGCGGTACCGCAGGGCTTCGCGGTGTTCAGTGCGGACGAGACCGTGCGCAAGGTAGTCCCGGCGCCGCCGGACGCGCACTGGACCGAATTCGAGCACGGCCTGCACTTCCCGGCCATGGAGGCGCCGGCTCAACTGGCAGCTGATCTGCGAACATTCTTCGAACATCTGCGATAGCCCGAACCCGATGCGGTCGGCGAACAGTGGTGCCGATCAGAGGCGTGTCGCGGTGCGGACGAGGTCGGCAACGGCTTTGGATCTGCTGTGTGGCGGCCAGGCGATGACGGTCGTGACCACCGGTGCGTCCGGCACCGCAACCACGGCATGATCGTCGCGTAGCTGAGTTCGCAGCGACTCGGGCACGACCGCGCAGGCCAGTCCGAGCGCGATCAGTTGGAGCAGTTGGGTATGGTCGCGCACCCGCGGGCCGGGGCCGTCCGGATAACTTCCATCCCGTCGCGGCCAGCGCGGCAGAGGCAGATCCGTCTGGGCGTTGAGCTCGGCGAACGACAGATGCGCCCGGTCGGCGAGGGGATGACCCGCGGGCAGGACCACCACCTGCTGTTCAGTATGCAGATCCTCGGTGTCGAATCCGGCTGTCGAGTCGTAGGGCCGGTGTAGCAGCGCAACGTCGGCACGCCCGTTGCGCAGCAGACTTTCCGGTTCGCCGGGCCCGCACAGCATCACCTCGACGGCCACGGCGCCCGGTTCGGCGGCGTAGGCGTCCAGCAGCTTCGACAACAGTTCCCTGGACGCACCGGCCTTGGTGACCAGCACCACACGCGGCTGGTCGGCCGCGGCGCGGCGGGTGCGGCGCTCGGCGGCTTCGACCGCGTCGAGCGCGGTCCGGGCCTCGCGCAGCAGCACCGTCCCGGCCTCGGTCAAGGCGATGGCGCGAGCGGTGCGGTGCAGCAGAACGACTCCGAGCCGCCGCTCGAGCTGCTGGATGGCTCGCGAGAGTGGTGGTTGCGCCATGGAGAGCCGTTGTGCCGCCCGACCGAAGTGCAACTCCTCGGCGACGGCGACGAAATATCGCATCTCCCGCGTCTCCACCAGGCCATGGTAACCGGCGATGACCTCGACCGATACCCGTGCGGTATCGACGCAAACCCGACCGGTCTTGGACGCCGCACCCGCAACCGCAGCAGGATCGACGGTGTGAGTGAACAGACGATCGCGCTGGTGACCGGCGCGAACAAGGGAATCGGATACGAGATCGCCGCCGGCCTGGGCGCGCTCGGCTGGCGAATCGGTGTGGGCGCGCGGGATCGGCAACGCCGCGACACCGCGGTGGAGAAGCTGCGCGCGGCCGGGACCGATGCGTTCGGTGTGCCGCTCGACGTGACCGACGACGCGAGCGTGGCCGCGGCGGCCGAATTGATCGCCGACCAGGCCGGCGGGCTCGACGTCCTGGTCAACAACGCCGCGATCACCGGCGACCTGCCGCAGACACCGACCACCGTCGATCCCGCGACCGTGCGAATCGTCGTGGAAACCAACGTGATCGGGGTCATTCGGGTCACCAACGCGATGCTGCCGATGCTGCGCGCCTCGGCCTCACCGCGAATCGTCAACATGTCCAGCAGCGTCGGCTCGCTCGCCCTGCAAACCACACCAGGCATCGACATGGGCCCGGTTCCCGCCGCCTACTTGGCGTCGAAGACCTTCCTCAACGCCCTCACTATCCAATACGTCAAGGAACTCAGCGACACCAAAATCCTGATCAACTCCGGCTGCCCCGGCTTCACCGCCACCGACCTCAACGGCTTTCGCGGCGTCCGCACACCGCAACAGGGGGCGGCCATCGCGATTCACCTCGCGACCCTGCCCGACGACGGACCGACCGGCGGATTCTTCGACGACGCCGGAACAGTGCCCTGGTGACAAGAACACCGTTGCCGCCCGTTCCCGTTCTCGACGTCAGCTGCGCGCCGCGCGCCGAGGGAGAAGCAAGACCATGACAAAGGCAGTCAGATACGACGAGTTCGGCGGAATCGAGGTCTTGCGGGTCGACGACGTCGACCGGCCCGTACCCGAGGACGGGCAGGTTCTGGTTCGGGTAAGGGCGGCAGGCATCAATCCCGGTGAGGCGGCCATCCGTACCGGCGCGATGGCCGACATCTTTCCCTCGACATTTCCGTCCGGGCAGGGCAGCGACCTCGCTGGAGTTGTCGCCGAGGTCGGCGCCGGAGTCGACCGATTCTCGGTCGGCGACGAGGTGATCGGGTTCTCCGAGAAGCGGGCCGCCCAGGCCGAGCTGGTCCTGGTCGACGTCGACAACCTCACACCCAAACCGCGCAACGTCTCATGGGAGGTGGCGGGCGGCCTCTACGTCGCAGGCGTGACCGCCTGGCGGGCAGTGCATTCCGTACAGCTCGAGCAGGGTGAGGCCGTTGTGGTATCCGCGGCGGCCGGCGGAGTCGGCTCGCTCGCCGTACAGCTCGCTCGCCGTGCCGGAGCCACCGTCATCGGCCTGGCGAGCGAGCGCAACCACGAATGGCTGCAAAGCCACGGCGTGATTCCGGTAGCCTACGGAGCCGGCGTCGCCGAACGGATCGAGACCGCCGCACCGGGCGGCGTCGATGCCTTCATCGACACCCACGGCGGCGGCTACGTCGAACTGGCCCTGGCTCTCGGCGTCTCGGTCGAACGGATCGACACCATCGCCGATTTCGCGGCAGCCGCGAAGTACGGAGTCAAAACCGAACCCGGAACCGACGCCAGGCCCGGCGCCGAGGTGCTCGCCGAATTGGCCGCCCTGATCGCCGACGGACACCTCGAAGTCCCGATCGCGAACGTCTACCCGTTGGCGCAGGTCCGCCAGGCCTACACCGAACTCGAACGCCGCCACACCCACGGCAAGATCGTGCTCGAGCCCTGACCTGCACCAACACAATGCAGCCTGCTCCGAACGGCCTCGCTCATTGCCGCGGCGCGTGCCTCCGTGGTGATGGGCAACGCGGACGGACCAGGCGAATCCCGATCTGTCCTGGCTTCGAACGCGTCCGAAGGGCCGAACTGCATCGAGTTGCGGTAGCCGCGGCTGTCGCGGCTCGGCACATCAGGCCGTTGCTCCGCGCGGTTTTTCCGTCCGGCATCAGTCCGTCAAAGGAGACGTGCACTTAGTTGGCGCCGCGTCGGCGCCGCGCCTCCCGCAACTCGGGGTCGAGACGTTCACGCATGAAACCGTCGGCCCCTGGGCCGGCGAGGAAGGCGAGGTCGACGGCCGAGAGGGGGCGTCCGCTGTGCTGGTCCACGAGGCCGGGCATGACCTCCTCCCCGGTGTCCCGATCGGTGAGGACCACGCTCGGCGCATCCGATCCCGTGTGTTTGCGGCCCCAGGCGTACAGGGCGACGAGGACCGGAGAGAGGTCTCGCCCCTTGTCGGTGATGACGTACTCGTAGCGGGGCGGGGACTGGCTGTAGCGCCTGCGTTCGAGCAGCCCGGATTCGACCAAAGTGCGCAATCTCCTGGTCAGCATATTCGGGGCGATGCCGAGGTTGCGTTCGAACTCGTCGAATCTGGTGAACCCGTCCAGCGCGTCGCGCACGATCAGCAGCGTCCACCAGTCGCCGACATACTCCAGAGCGCCCGCAATCGGGCACCCCATCGCCTGGAAACTCGTTCGCCGCACCTGCTGATCCTTTCGCCATCCACAGTAACCCTACAGTAACTTGCATAATAGTAGTTACCGGTTCTAGCGTGGGCGTCGCAGCCGGACCACGAGCTGCCACATCTCACCCTGGTGAACGATCGGAAGGCGCACTTGTGACTTTCTCCCCCGACAGCCCCCGAACCACCACGCTCGTCATTGGTGCGGGCGGACGACACGGCGGCACCGGCTCACATGTCGTGCGGCGTCTTCGTGAACACGACCACGGGGTCCGCGTGCTGGTCCGCGCGGATGACGAACGCGCACAACGCCTTCGCGCTCTCGGCGCGCAAATCGTCGTGGGCGATCTGCTGGATCGCCGGACGCTGGATGCGGCCGTGCGGGACGTGGACACCGTGTATTTCACCTATCCGGTCGCTCCCGGCATCGTGCAGGCCGCCGCCAATCTCGCCTCCGCGATCCGGCATGCCGAGACCACGCCGCGGCTGGTCGTGATGTCCATGGCGGTCTCGGCCCCCGACAACCCCAGTGGGCTGGGACGCGCGCAATGGGCCGCCGAGCAGGTGCTGTCCTGGGCGGGACTGGAACCGACGATCTTACGGATCAAGGCCCTGTTCTACGAGAACATCGTGCTGTTGCACGCCGGATCCATCCGCCAGACCCGCAGCTTCGCCAACAGTTTCGGCGATGCGGCGGTGCCGTGGATCAGCGGTCTCGACGCCGCCGATCTCGCCGTGGCGGCGCTGACCGACCCGGCGAGATACCCTCGCGGCACCACGCTCTACCCGCAGGGGGCGACCGTGCACAGCCACGCCGAGATCGCCGCTCTCATCGGAGCCGAAACGGGAACACCGGTCCGATACACCTCCATCCCTGCCGGTCAATGGCAGCGCGAACTGGAAGCCCTCGCACACAACGGCACCGAACCATCCATCAATCTAGCCATGGCGCAGCACATTTCGGCCATCGGCGCGGTGTTCTCCCAGCTGCCCTCGGCCCCGCCGGTCGATACCACCGCACTCACCGAGGCCATCGGCCGTTCGCCGCAGACGTTCGCCGAGTTCCTCCGCGAACACAGTCACCAGTTCGTTGCGGCCCCCGGACGTTGATCCATCGGATCCGGGCGTGTGCGCACTAGTGGGCAGCAACGCTTCAGGTACCAGGTGACACGATTCTTACTGGCACCCCGTCAGGCATGCTCGAAGCTCCTGAAGTGTGCGGCCACGGCGGGAGGTCAGGTCGTCACGGGTTCGGTGACGCGGCGGACCGGGCGGATGCGGATGCCGAACTCCGGGCGCAGGTTCACCGAAGCCAGCGGCACCACCGGGTGGGTGTCGTCGAGTTCGAGGCGGAAACGCTGCACCGTCATGGCCAGGATCAGCACCATCTCCGTCATCGACATGTCCTTGCCCAGGCAGATGCGGGGGCCGCCGGAGAACGGGAAGAACGCGAACTTGTGCCGTTCGGCCACGGCGGCGTCGGCGAAACGCTCCGGACGGAACTGCTCCGGGTCGTCCCACAGACGTTTGTCGCGGTGGACGTAGTACATGCACAACGTGACCCGCGCGCCCGCGGGCACGTGGTAGCCACCGATCTCGTCATCGGCGATCGGCGTGCGTTCGACGATCCAGGCGGGCGGATACAGCCGCATCGTCTCCTCGATCACCATGCGGCAGTAGCTGAGCTGTCCCAGATCGGCGAAGGTGGGCGTGCGGTCGCCGATCACGGAGCGGACCTCCTCGGCCAGTCGCTCTTGGATCTCGGGATGGGTGGCCAGCAGGTAACACGCCCACGACAGCGCGTTGGCCGGTGACTCGTGACCGGCCACCAGCAAGGTCTTGATCTCGTTGAGCAAGTCCTCCTCTCGCATGCCCTGCCCACCCTCGTCGCGAGCGCGCACCAGCGCGGTGAGCACGTCGCTGGTGTCGCCGCCGCGGCGGCGTTCGTCGATGAGATGGCGCACCACGTCGTCGAGTTCGCCGACCTTGCGCGCGACCCGGCGGGCCTCCGGCGTCGGGAACGACTGCGGTAGCTTCACCGGCGCGTTCACCCGCTTCATGATGAGCGCGAACGCCGCGCGCATCGCGTCGGTCACCTGTGTGGTGTCGGTGGACAGGTCGATGCCGAACAGGATCCGGCCGGTCACCGCGAGCAGCAGCTTGACGTAGTCGTCGTAGATGTCGCGGAATTCTCCGGCCGCGGCGTCCCAGCTGTCGAGCATCGCCGCGGCGCTGTCGGTGATGTCGTCGGCGAAACCCTTGACGTGCGAGTGGGAGAACGCCGGGGAGATGAGTTTGCGCTGTCTACGCCAGTACTCCAGGTTGTTGGTGGTCAGCTGCCCGTCGCCGAGCAGGATGCTGAACTCGTCGTAGATCGGGCTCTTGCGATAGTTGGTGTAGTTGTCCTTGAGGACGTACTCGGTCATCGCCGGATCCGCGACGAGGTAGACCAGCATCGGGCCCGCCTTGACCCGCACGACGTCGCCGTAGCCGTCCAGCAACGCGCCCACCGTCGTCAGCGGGTTCTTCGCCAGTTTCGGTAGCATGCGTCCGGTTTCCACCAGACCGGGCCCGGGTGCTTTCATGGTCCGACCTTTCACTTCAAGAGCTTGGCGTGCTTGCGCAGCTGGTTCACGTAGTCCTGTTTCTCCACCACCAGCGGGTACTGGTCGGCGTGATAGAGCCGCAGCCCGGCGTACAGGTCGGGCTGGCGGCCCTGGGTGGCGCGGTCGAAACGCTCGACCCGCACCGGGTCGTTCGCCTTGGCGCGCAGATATTCGGCGACCAACTCGGCCTGCTTCTCGTAGACGTCCCAGTGCGAGCCGATCGGGCGCACCATCCCGATCACGAACAAGTCGCGGGTGTGCGGCGGAAAGATGTTGAGATACAAACCCGGTCGCAGGCTGCCGTCGGCCCAGTTCAACAGAGTTCGGTCGACGACGGGGTAGTTCGGCACGAACCCGGTGGCCAGCACCACCAGGTCGACCTTCTCCTCGGTGCCGTCGGCGAACGTCACCCGGTCATCGTCGATCGATGTGACGTCGGGTTTGGGTGTGATGTCGCCGTGCGTGTAGTAGTGGTGCAACTGGTCGCCGAGCATCGGGATGACGATGCCCTCGGCGAAATCGGGCACCGGCAGCCCGAACGAGCGGGAGCGGCCGCGCAGATAGGAGAACAGCCGCTCGAAGGCCCGCTTGCGCAGCGGCCGCCACATCCGGCCCTGCAGCATGCTGTCGGTCGGGCGGCCCAGCATGTACTTGGGCATGCAGTAGAACCCGCGCCTGCTGCTGTGCAGGGTCAGCGCGGCGTTGACCGCGCAGTCGGACAGGATGTCGGCCGCCGACTGCCCGGCCCCGATCACCAGCACCCGCTTGCCGAGCACCTGTTCGGGATCGCGGTACTCGCTCGAATGCAGCACGGGCACCGTGCCCGAGCCGGGGATGTCGATGCGGCGCGGGGTGCGGTCGTGGCCGGTGGCGATGACGACTCCCGCGTAGCGTCGCTCGGATCCGTCGGCCAGCGTCACCGACCAGCCGTCATCGCCGGGCTCGACGTGCTGCACCGCGGTGTTGAACCGGATGCGCGGCCACAGCTCGAAAGCGTCGGCGTAGGCGTTGAGGTAGCGCAGCACGAGTTCGTGCCCGGGATAGTCGGGATAGTCATTGGGCATCGGAAAACCTGAAAACGCCTGCACCCCTTTGGAGGCGATCACGTGCGTGTTGCGGCTGACCGGCGAGTCCGGGCGCCGGGCGTCCCAGATCCCGCCGATACCGTCGGCCGCTTCGAGCACCTCGAAATCCAAGCCGTGCGCGGCGAATTCGCGTGCGGTCGCCAGACCGGCCGCGCCGGCGCCGATCACGCAATAGGTGCTCATGCCGCGGAGACCCGTTCCGTTCGCGGGGAGTCCTCTTGCGGCGGCGTTGCTTCCGGCTCGGTGCCTGCGCTCGCCCGCCAGGCCACGAAGAAGCAGGCCACGTAGATGATCGTCTGCGCCACCAGCGTGAAGTAGACGTTCTCGTTGTAGACCGCGATGATCAGCCAGGCCACCGTCAGCAGGGCGACGGTGCGTTTGCCGCCGCGCATCAGCCCCGCGTACACCGCCAGCATCCACACCGCGCCCACCGCGATGTACACCCACGGCCCGAAGGGCGCGCGGAACGACGCCAGCGTCAGCACCGCCAGCCAGATGGCCAGCTGCTCGGCGCGCACCCGCGGCCCTTCGGCCCCCGCCGACAGCCGCCGGTGGATGCGCACCGCGGTGACCGCCACCAGGATCAGCAGCAGCAAGGTGTAGACGTTGGTGATCAGGCGAGCGGGACCGACAGGATCGCCGATGTCCCAGCCCATGATGTTCGCCTTGTAGGGCAGCCCGAACGGCGAATAGTTGACCAGCTGATTGGCGCGTTCGACCAGCACGAACTGGTGGAACTCCCCGCTGGCCAGCCGCTTCCAGGTGCCGTCGGACAAGAACTGCCGCCACGGCTCCCAACCGAAGATCGCCAACGTCGCCAGTGAATACAGGCCGCCGAACACGGCCGTCCAGGCCGCGGGCCGCCAGCGCCGCTGGACCAGCAGATAGACCAGCAGAATCGCCGGGGACACCTTGGCGACGATCGCGAACGCCAGCGCCGCGCCGCCGAAGATGTTGCGCCGCAGATGGAAAAGCGCCATCGCGCCCGCACCGCCGACATACAGCACCAGCACGTGGACGTTGCCGATCTGCATGGTCGCCAGCGTCGGCAGGCTGATCCACACCACCGGGGTCAGCGCCGCCAGCACCCCGCCCTGCCTGCCGCCGATCCAGCGGGCGATGGCGAACATGGCCACCAGCACGATCGCCACGTACAGCGAGTAGTACAGCGCCCGCAGCGTGGCGAAGTCGTGGCTGAACAGCAGCAGCAATCGCGGCAGCAGCAGGAACGGCGGCGGGTAGAGGTAGGCGTCGCGATCCTGTGGTGTCACCGCGGGCAGGATCGAATCCGCCTGGGGCGACTCGTAGCGGTGACGGTCGTAGAGACCGGCCGGGTCATGTTCGGCCATGAGCGCGCCGCTGATGTAGCCGGACAGGTGGGTCTTCTTGACCAGGAAGTCGTCGTCGGCCGACAGCGAGGCGTCCACGTTGTCGGCGTCGAGGATGAACTGCGTCAACCGGGCCAGGACCGCGACGACGAGCACGATCACCAGGCTCCACAGCACCCGCACCACGATCGGTTTGCTGCGCACCACCTCCCGCCACTCGTCGGGCACCCTCGGCACGAACAGCACGAACAGCACCGCCGCGCACACGATGCCGAGCACGGCGGTCACGGGGCCCGGTAGGCCGGTGAGCGCGAGCACGATCATCACGACGGGGACGAGAATGCCGACCACGAACACCGCGTACATCGCGGCGTAGTAGTCGAGCGAACCACGGAACCTGGTCCATGTCCTGGATATCATCTGCAACCTACGGCTTTCGGTTCCCGCGCCGCCCGGTTCGGGCCGCGCGGACGGTCTATCTGGTCGCTGCTCCGGCGTGCTCGGCCAGCAGCGGAACAACCTGGGACACCACATCGCCCGGTGCGGGCGCGGCGCGCAGGTCGGCGCCGATCTGTTCGGCGGCGGCGCGGAAACGCGGCTCCCGCAGCAGCGTGCGGATCGCGGTGGTGAGCGCCTCGACGTCGCCTTGCCCGGCAGCGGTCTCTGCGGTCAGCCCGGCCCCGCTGCGCACCAGGCCCCTGGCGTAATCGAACTGGTCGAACATCTGTGGCAGCACCAACTGCGGCAGGCCGAACCAGCCTGCGGTGAGGCCGGTGGTCGAGCCGCCGTGATGCACGAGCAGATCGCAGCCCGGCAGGAAGAGGTTCAGCGGAACCTCTTCCACGACACGGACATGGCCGGGCAGTTCGCCGACCGTGGCCCGGTCCGGTGCCGAGAGCGCGACGACGACCTCGGCGTCGTCGACGGCGGCCAGCGCGGCGAGCACGGACTCCAGCGGCCGGGGACCGGTCAGGCCGAGCGTGCTGCCGCCCATGCAGACCGCGATCCGTTTGCGGCCGTGCTCGTTGCGGTGCCACGGCGGCAGCACGCCGGTGCCGTTGAACGGGACGTAGCCCAGCCGGATGCTCGGCGCGGCGTCGGGCGCTTGCAGCCGCGGCGGGCAGATGTCGAGCACGGCGACCGGATCGGCCAGCCGCGTGCCCGCCTCCTCGGCGAGTGCGGCGGTGCGGTCGGTGAAGGGACCGCCGGTGGGGTCGATGCCCCAGCGGTGCACCAGCACCGGCAGATCCAGTTGCGCGCCGAGCGCGCGGCCGATGGTGGCCAGCGGGTCGGTGAGGATCACCTCCGCGCCCCAGTCGGTGGCCACCGCGGCGAACGTCTCGAGGTACTGGCGGGCGTGGTTGTGCCAATTCTGCGCGGCGATCTGCCACAGGCCCTGTCCGCTGGACTGGTCGCGGTCGGCGAACAGCGGCAGCGGGAACATGCCTGGGTTCACCTGGGTACGCAACTGGTCCATCGGCACGTTCAGCGCGGTCACCTCGACGGCGTTGAGCCCCGAGCGCAGCGCGGTCGCCGTCACGTCGTCGCGCGAGGCGACCAGCACTTCGTGGCCCGCCTGGCGCAGCGCCCAGCAGAACGGCACCATCGCCAGCAGATGGCCCGACGAGGGCACCGGCACGACTAGAAACTTCATCCGATCACTCCTTCGGCTTCATCCACTCCATCGGATTGGTGTGCCGAGGCACCCATGATGGAGCCGATTGCTCGGCATTGCGGCGTTTTTCGATCACCACGATGTTGTGGTAGAAGTGCAGCGCGCCGATCCAGTCGTCGAAAGCGCCTGCCGCTCGGCCGGATTCCTTCTCGAATTCCTGGTGGTGCAGGGCGTCCACCAGGGTCTTCAGATAACCGATGGTGGTGGCCGGATCGTCGGTCGCGGTGCTGCTTCCGCCCCAGCCCGACCAGTAGGAGGTCTGCGTGTCCTCCACCACGTACAGTCCGCCCGGCCGCAGGTGGGCGAACAGCGCACCGAACGAGGCGATCACGTCGCCGCTGATGTGGCTGCCGTCGTCGATGATGATGTCGAACGGGCCGAGCGAGTCGCCGAGCCCGTCGAGGAACGCCGGATCGCCCTGATCGCCGCGCAGGGGTTGCAGGCGCGGCTCGGCGATGCCGGACTTGTCGAAGTAGTCCAGCCCGAACACCAGGCCGCGGCGGAAGTACTGCTTCCACATCCGCAGCGACGCGCCGCCGACGTCGGGGGCGGTGTATCCGCCGATGCCCAGTTCGAGGATGCGGATCCGGCTGTCGCGCAGCGGCGCGAAATGCCGCTCGTAGTGCTGGGTGTACCAGTGCCCGCCCCACTTGTCCGAACCGAAGTGCAGCGACAGCGCGTCGAGGTCGTAGTGGTGAGGACGGCAGGCGGTGACGATGCGGTCGGCGGCGACGGCGGCGGCGTCGCGGGCCAATCGCCACGGGTCGTCCGGCGCGAAACTGCCCGGCCCCGGCTCGTCCTTGATCGTGATGGCGCGGGTGCCCAGGGCGGCGTCGGGCGGTCCGTAGACCGCGCGCAGCAACTCCACCAGATCCTGGCGCACCACCAGCCACGGATCCTCCAGGGTGCCCGGCGCGATCGCGGGGTCGTCGGCGCCGAAGGTGACCAGGTAGTCCAGCTGTTTGCCCTCGTGGGTCAGCTCGAACACCGCGGTCACCGGTTGTCCAGGGCGCGCGCCGTAGCCCGCGCGCCAGGCGATCTCCTTCAGCACCGCGTCGGCGACGGTCTCGGTGCCGATCTCGCCGATCCGGGCGGCGGTCTCCTCGGGGACGCCGTCGGCGACGGAGATCAAGTGGGCGGCGAGAACGTTCTCGTCGTTCAGGGTCACGTCATCCATCCGTTCCGCCGGTGCGTACCGGCCTCGATTGCTCAGCAAGGCGCACGCCCTCGGCGACGAGCATGGCCCGCACCATGCCGTGGAAATCCACCGAAGGGCGCCACCCGGTCCGCGCGCGCAACTTCCTCGACTCACCCACTCGCGGTCGCCCGCCGCGGGTGAGCACCGAGGACCGTTCGCGGACATGGTCGTGCCAGTCCAGTCCGGCCATGCCGAACGCCGCCGCGCAGAACTGCGCGACCGTGTGGTGTTCGCCGGTGGCGACGACGAACTCCTCCGGCTCGTCGAGCGCCAGGATCCGCGTCATCGCCTCGACGTAGTCCGGCGCGTATCCCCAGTCGGCGCCCGCGTCCAGCCTGCCCACCTCCACCGCGCCGGTCTCACCGCGCTGGATCCGGGCGACGGCGCGCACGATCTTGCGGGTGACGAATTTCTCTGCACGCAGCGGAGATTCGTGGTTGAACAGGATGCCGGCCGCCGCGAAGACGCCGCGGGCACGGTAGGCGCGGCAGGCCAGCAGGCCGGCCGCTTTGGTCACCCCGTAGATGGAGTCCGGTCGCAGCCCGCTGTTCTCGTCGCACACCGCGTCGCCGTCGGAGCCGAAGACGTGCGACGAGGCCGCGTAGAAGAGGCGGGTGCCGGTGCGGTGGCGATCGATCGCCTCCGCGAAATGCTGCACCGGCAGCGTGTTCACGCGATGCGAGGCGCGGGCCAGCTCGTGCGGGTCGCCGTGGTCGTCCTGCGAGGAATGTTGCACCGCCGCCAGCAGGTAGACCTGCCGGGGGCGTTCGGCGGCGACGAGTTCCTCGACCGCGGCGGCGTCGGTGATGTCGACCGGGCCGTCGCGGCCGATGCGCAGCACGCGCTCGCCGCGCCCGGCGAGCAGGTCCGACAGCAGCGTGCCGTCCTGCCCGGCCGCGCCCGTGACGACGATGGTCATCTCACACCACGTCCAGTTCCGGCAGCGGGAACACCAACCGCCCGCCCGCCGCGCGGAAAGCGCTCTCCCGCTCCAGCATCATGGTGCGGAAATGCCAAGGCAGCACGAAGAACTGGTCGGGCGCCATGGCACGCGCCTGCTCCTCGGACACGATCGGGATCGCGCTGCCGGGGGTGAACTTGCCGAACTTGTCGTCGTTGACCTCCGCGATGCACGCCAGATCCTCCGGCCCGATCCCGCAGTGCTGCAGCACCACGTTGCCTTTCGTGGAGGCTCCGTACCCCAGCGTGCGCAGACCGGCCTTGCGGGAGCGGTCGAAGAACTCCCGGACCTGTTCGCGGTGCTGGTCGACCCGTTTGGCGAATTCCGCGTACGGCTGCGAGGTGTGCAACCCGAGCGCGGACTCCTCGTGGCGCATCCGATCCAGCGCGGCGGCGTCGGCAGGCGAGGCCACCCCTTGCTTGCCGAGTGTGAGTGCGAAGCTGCCGCCGTTGACGGTATTGCGTTCCACCTCGAGCACCACGAATCCGCACCGCCGCGCCATCCACTCGATCTGGTCGAGGGTGTAGTACTCGAGGTGCTCGTGACAGATGGTGTCGTAGGAGGTGGTGGCCAGCATCGCGGGCAGATAGCTCTGTTCGAGCACCCAGATGCCGTCGTCGGCGAGGCTGTCGTACACCGCGCGCATGAACTCCAGCGGGCGCGGGACGTCATAGAACATGGCGATCGAGGTGATCACCTTGGCCCGCCGCCCCTCGAGCACCGATTCGGCCAGCTCGTGGTCGAAGTAGCCGGTCACCAACCGCGCGTGCGGCGGATAGAACCGGCGGAACTTCTCCCCCAGCGGGTCGATGCCCAGAATCGTCGCCGACCCTTCCGGATAGGCGCGCAGCAACGTCGCGTCGTTGCTGCCGATGTCGATCACCACGTCGTCCGGTGACAGCGGCACCCGCTGCCGGATCCTGTCCACCCGGTGGGCGAGGTGCTCGATCATCGATCGATTCAGCCCGGAGCGGTATCCGTAGCCGGGGGAATACATTTCGCCGAAGTCCGCGGTGTGGCGCAACTGCACCAGCCCGCACTCCTCGCTGCCTTCGGGCACGCAGCGCACCAACTCCAAGGGGTAGCGCGGCACCTCGGTGGGATCGGTGGCCGGGAACACTCCCGTCAGCGCCATCGTGCCGAGGTCGACGACCGTTTCGAGCCGGGTGTTCCCGCACACCCGGCAGCCCTGCACCGCCACTGCTTGCGTCACGCGTTCTCCATATCGTGGGCGACCATCAACTCGACGAGTTCGGTGAAACTCGTCCGGGGCTGCCACCCGAGCTTCTCGCGCGCCTTGCTCGGGTCACCGGTGAGATGATGCACCTCTGCGGGGCGGAAATAGGTCGGATCGACCTCGACGAGCACTCGCGAGGTTCGCCGGTCGATCCCCTTCTCGGTCAATCCGGTTCCTTCCCAGATCAATTCGACACCGGTGGCGGCGAACGCGGTCTCGCACAGCTCGCGCACGCTGTGCGTCTCGCCGGTGGCGATCACGTAGTCGTCGGGTTCGGACTGTTGCAGCATGAGCCACATCGCCTCGACGTACTCCTTGGCGTATCCCCAGTCCCGGCGGGCGTCCAGGTTGCCGATGAACAACTTCTCCTGTTTGCCCTGCGCGATGCGCACTGCGCCCCTTGTCACCTTGCGGGTGACGAAAACCTCGCCGCGCCTAGGTGATTCGTGGTTGAACAAGGTGCCGTTGACCGTGTACATCCCGTAGGCCTCGCGGTGGTTGACCGTGATCCAGTACGCGTACAGCTTCGCCACCGCGTACGGCGAGCGCGGATGGAACGGTGTGCGCTCGCTGAGCGCCACGTCGTGCAGGCCGCCGTAGAGCTCCGAGGACGAAGCCTGGTAGAAGCGGGTCGCGATGCCGGTCTTGCGGATGGCGTCCAGGATGCGCAGTGTGCCGATCGCGTTGGTCTCCGCGGTGAACTCCGGGATCTGGAACGAGATGTGCACGTGCGACTGCGCGCCCAGGTTGTAGATCTCCGCCGGTCGTACGTCCTCCAGGATCCGGTTGAGACTGCTGGAATCCATCAGATCCCCGTAGTGCAGGAACAGCCGGCGTTGGGAATGGGTATCGGAATACAGGTGGTCTATGCGGTCGGTATTGAAATTCGACGCACGCCTGACAATCCCGTGCACCTCATATCCTTGCTGCAACAGGAATTCTGTCAGATAAGACCCGTCCTGGCCGGTGATGCCGGTTATCAGTGCCTTTCTCATCAAACCTCCAGCCCCGAGACTAACCGGTCGTCAAATGGCGGGCAATACCTATCTTTCGGTCGCCGCCGGTATTAGAATTCGATTGCATGAGCGCGGCCTCCGAAAAAACTCTGGTAATGATTCCGACGTACAACGAGCGTCGCAACGTGGGCCCGTTGCTCGCTCAGATCCTGGAACAGGGCTCCGATTTCGACGTCCTGTTCGTGGACGACAATTCCCCGGACGGCACCGGAGATCTGCTCGATGAGCTGGCCCGACAGCACGCGCCCCGCATCCATGTGCTGCACAGGGCGGGACGGCAGGGCGTGGGCTCCGCGCACCAGGCCGGTATCCGCTGGGCATACGCGCAGGGATATGCGCACATCATCACGATGGATTCCGATTTCGCGCATCCGCCGTCGTATCTTCCGGCATTGCGCGCCGCTTCCGACGGTTTCGACATCGTGGTCGGATCGCGCTATCTGAAAGAGGACAGCCTCGCCGACTGGACTCCCTTCCGCAAGGTCCTCACCCGGGTCGGGCATTTTCTCACCGTGACACTGCTGCGGATGCCCTACGATGCCACCGGCGCGTTCCGATACTACCGGTTGGACACGGTTCCGGTGGCGGCTTTCGATCGCGTTCGCTCGAACGGCTACTCCTTCTTCTTCGAAAGTCTCTACATCCTCGCCGCCAATGGTTTCCGGATCGAACAGGTGCCGATCCACGTCCTCAACCGCACCGCGGGCGCCTCCAAGATGCGCACCCGCGATGTCGCGACCAGCGTGCGTTTCCTGCTGGTGCTGTGCGCGGAGAAGTACCTGCGCCCCGGCAGGCATCGCGTCACCTCGCCCGCGCATCGCTGACCCTCCGCCCGGCCAGCCAGTCGATCACCGCCGCCGCCTCCGGCCAGTCCGGGCCGGTGGCGGTGGTCGGGAACTGGTCGTCGACAACATCTTTGGCGAACTGCGAGGACGAGCCCACCGCGTCGCGTACCTCCGCCAGCGTCACGGTGGTGCGTGCGCCGACCTCGCGCAGGCCGGTGTCCTCCAGGTGGGCGGCGATCCAGTCGGCGCACCAGTCCACCGGGGCGAAACTCTGCCGGGAGCGGCCGCTGGCGAACACCGGACGGTCGGCGGCCATGTCGGCCAGCACACCCTTGCGGTAGTCGCCGCCGTACATCGGGCCGAGCCGGACGACGAAAGTGTCGCGGCCGGAACACATTCGCTCAGCCTCCGCGCGATGGCGGCCGTAGACCGTGTCCAGCTGGGTCCGTGCGGAGATGCTGCTGATCTGCACGAACCGGTCCCAGCGCCACTGCTCGCGCAGCAGGCGCGTCTTGTCCACCGTCTCCCGGCGATCGTCACCGGGATGCTGCTCGGCCCAGAACCGCTTCGACGGGCAGGCGGCGTTGATCAGCACGTCGTAACGACCTGCTGTGCAGTGGGATTCGTGGTCGTCGCGCACCACGGGCACGACCTCCCATCGCCGCGTCCTGCCGAGCGCCTCCACCAGTGCGGCGCCCACGTATCCCGCTGCGCCGAGCACCGCCACCCGCATCCCGCTCATGCGAGGTCCTGCCCGGCACGGGCGGCCGCGCTGGTCGGCCGCACCGATATTCGGCCGCTCACGACTTGCCTTCCAAGGTGTGCGGCAGCGGCGCCACCTGCACGATCGGCGGATCGCACTCGTCCCACGGCTTGGTCAGCATCGCGACGAAGGTCAGCGGGGTGATCGAGTACACGGTGTGCATCACCCCGATCGGCGTGCGCGTGCAGATGCCCTTGCCCACATGGATGAACTCCTCCGGGCAGTCCGGATCCGCGTAGTCGTCCTTGGTCACCAGCACGCCGTTGCCCTCGACGAACAGCAGGTACTCGACGAAATGCGGGTGGTAGTGCAGGCCGCGCACCTTGCCGGGGTGCATGTAGATCAGGTTGAACTCGAGCAGGGGTTCCGGCGGGACCCAGGTGAAAATGCCACCGCGCCCGTCGCGGACGGTGTCGAGGTTGCACGACGGGGTGAGGACTTCGACCTTCATTACTGCATCCCTTCATCAGGCGGATACCGCGTCGGGGCGGACAGCGGCGAGCTTGTCCGCGAGCGAGTCGAGCAGCGCTGCCCGCTGCTCGACGAGAAAGAAGTGGCCGCCGGGCAGCAGCTCGGTGGAGCGCAGTCCAGGCAGGACGTCGCGCCAGGCCTCCAGCTGGGAGGCCGCGACCTGGCGGTCGTCGCGACCACCGAACAGGTGGGCCGGGCACGACGGCGCGGCGGCGGGTGTGAATCGGTAGTCGTCGAAGATCTCGAAGTCGCTGCGCAACGCGGGCAGGAACAGCGCCATCACCTCCGGGGTCTCGCGCACTTCCGGCGGTATGCCGCCGTAATGGCCTACCGCCGCGACGAACTCGTGGTCCGGTAGCTCCGACAACCGACCCGGCCTGGGGAGATGCGGGGCCACCGCGCCACCGAGGAACAACGCGCGTGGCGCGATCCCCTCGGGCAGGCGGCGGGCGACCTCGTAGGCGGCCAGCGCGCCGAGGCTGTGGCCGAAGAACGCGAACGGAAGATCGGTCAGCGGCAGCACCGCGGTCAACGCCGTCTCGACCAGATCGGTGAATCGCCGGATCGGCGTCTGCGCCAGATGCCGTTGGCGGGCAGGCAGTTCCAGAACGCACAGCTCGATCCAGTCGGGCAGCTGGCGCCGCCACGGCGTGTAGGCCGCCGCCTTGCCGCCGGCGAAGGGCCAGCAGAACAACCGCAGGCTCGGCGTCGCGGCGCTCTTGCGATGGATGGTCAGCCCTTGCGCCTCGCGAATCGGTTGCGCCGCAACCGCCGTCGGAGAGGTCATCGCAGCCGGAGCGGGTTCCGGTGCGACCGGCATAGCCGTTCTCGGTGTGACCGGCGCAGCCGCTGTCAGTGCGGCTGCCGAGGAAATCGCCGAGACCGTCTCAGCCGGAGCGGCTTGCGATAGGGGCAGCGCACGTACGTCAGCTACCGTCGCGATCCGGGTCACCGGGGCATCCAGCGTCGCGAAGAACTTCGACAGCGGTGCCGACGGGCCCACCTCGTAGCGGGGTGTGCCCGAGCGCAGCAACGCTCGCATGTTGGCCGTCCAGCGCACCGGGGCGGAGATCTGGCGGACCAGATGCTCGGCGAGGGTTTCGGGCCGATGGAACTCTCCGGTGTAGTTCGAGGTCACCGCGACCGCGCGCTCGGCCCGCGTGCGCGGTGCGCATTCGGCCAGATGTCCGGCGAACTCGTCCTCGATGCCGCGCATCCAGCGGGAGTGGAACGGCGCGCTGACCCGCAGCGGGACGAACCGCAGTTCCGGGAAGCGCTCGCCGAGCACGACACGGGCGGCCGCGACAGCGTCGCGTTCACCGCTGATGACCAGCTGATCGGTGGAATTGTCGTTGGCCACCTCGACGCCCGCCTCGGCCACCAGATCGGCCACCCCCGAGTCGGCGATGCCCGGCAGGATCAGCGCGGCCATCGCGCCCGCGCCCTCCGGCACCGCCCGCTGCATCAGCGCGCCGCGCGTGCGCACCAGCCGTACCCCGTCGGCGAGTTCGAAGACGCCCGCCGCGACCAGCGCGGCGTACTCGCCGAGACTGTGCCCGCCGAAAGCGACGGGCTGCCAGCCGGATTCGCTCACCAGCACCCGGTAGGCGGCGATCTCCATCGTCAGCACGCACGGCTGGGTGTACTCCGTGCGATGCAGTCGCGGATCCCGCTCGACGCAGATCCGCAGCAGGTCCTCGCCCACCGCGGCGCTCGCTTCGGCGAAAGTGTCTTGCGCGAGCGGGAATTCGGCGCAGAAATCCGCTCCCATCCCGGTGCGCTGCGCACCCTGCCCCGGGAAGACGATCGTGCAGCTCACCGCAGCACCTCCGCGGTCGGCTCGGCCCCGCGGGGTGCGGGGATGTAGCCCACCTCCGCGCAGTGCGCCAGGTACACCCGCACCAGATCCTCGGTCGGCGGGCAGTCGATGCCCGCCGCGCCGAGCACGCGGCGGGTGTAGGTGCAGTCGGCGTAGGAACTCTCCTCGTAGTGGATGGTGCCGAACAGTTCGATGCCGTACTTGAACATCTCCAGGGTCTGGCTGTCGTACACCTCGTCGGTGCCCAGCCGGTAGATCTGCCGGTCGGTGGCCCTGCGGTGGAATTCCTCCAGCGGCACCAACGCCACCTCGTACCCGGCACGCTGGACGTAGCGGACCACGTCGTAGTAGCGCCGGATGTCCGGATTGGTCAGGTGGTAAGTCTCGCGGTAGGTGGCGCGGCGCGTGGCGATGTGCACGATCGCGGCGCTGACGTAGTCGACCGGACTGATGTCCCAGTGCACCGGCGTCAGCATCGTCTCGCCGGTCTCGATCATCGTCTTGAGGATGTCGTAGTACGCTCCTTTGACGCTGACCTCGGAGAACGGGTACCGGCCGGTCCGGCTGTCGCCCATGATGTTGCCGGGGCGAACGATGTCCCACAGCAGTCCGCGTTCGCTCGCCTCCCGGATCAGCTTCTCCGACTCGTATTTGGTCTGCTGGTAGGGCAGATGGTCGTAGCCCTGACCCAGTTCGAGATCCCGCTCGGTGAACGGCGGGTTGTTGAAATTGAGCCGATCGCCCAGCGCGCTGAAACTCGACACGTACACCAGGTACTTGCCGCGCGAGCGCAACGCGAATTCCACCGCGCGACGGGTTCCTTCGACGTTGATCGGGGCCAGGGCGTCGTAGAAGGTGACCAAGGTGGTGCGGCCCGCGGCGTGGATGGTCAAGTCCACGTCGTCGGCCAGCCGCCGCCAGGTGACCTCGTCCAGGCCGAGCCGTTCGCTGGAGACGTCGCCGAGCACCGCGGTGACGCGCTGCGCGAACGCCTCGTCGAGGGTCGACTCCGGGTCGTAGGTGCTCAGGAAGTGCTTGATCCGACGCTCGGCCGCGGCCACGGTCTTGCCGCGCACCAGGCAGGTCACCCGGACGTCGGTGCGGGTGAGTAGATCGTGCAGCAGCTTGCCGCCCAGCACGCCGGTCACGCCGGTGATGAAGACCGACCGCACCGGGATCGGGACCTCTGTCGTCACCACGGGGATGTCCTGCTGGGCCGCTGTGGCCGCGGCGGCCACGGTCGGGCGCGGAGCGTCGTCGTGTGCCGTGCCGGAGATGATGCCTTCGGCCACCAGGTAGTGCGACAGCGACGCGATCGTCGGATGCAGCTCGGTCGATTCCGCCGGGATCTTGACGTCGTAGTGCTTCATCAGCCGGTTGAGCATCCGGACGGTGGCCACCGAGTCGAATCCGAAGTCGGCGAATTCCGCGTCGAGGTCGAGCTCGGCCGGGTCGGACTTGGTCAGATCGGCGAAGATCTCCCGGATGTGCTCGGCGAGACGGTCGCACAACTCGCTGTCGAATTCGTCACCGGAGGGCTCGGTGACGGCCGGTGCGGCGACTTCGGCGGTGGGCGTTTCGACCGGTTCCGGCGGTGCCGCAACGTCCTGAAGCGCTGTGCCGTTCGGTGAGTGCCCGTTGCGCTGCTCCGACTGCGGTGGCTCGATCTCCTGCGTGACCACCGTCTTCGCGACCACGTGCGGTGTTCGTCTGCGGTAGTCCTCGGGCACGATCCAGTACCTGCGCCGGGCGAACGGATAACCGGGCAGACCCACGATCCGGCCGAAGGGCTGCTCGTAGCCCTGTTCCCAGTCCACGGTCCATCCTCCTGCCCACAGTTCGGCGACTCGCGGCAGGTTGCCCGACCGCAGCAGGGCGCGCACTTCGGCGCGGTCGGCATCCGATTCGCCGGGCAGCTCGTCGAGGTCGCGGTGGGTGCGGGCCACGCCGCGGAAGACCAGCAGCCCCTCCGCCGGTGCGGGTGCGCCGGCATCGGCTGTGCTGTCGAGTAGTTCGACGAGTTCGGCCGTCGAGGTGGCGACCACCGCGAGGCGATGTTCGAACGGTGTCCGGCCGACGGCCAGCGTCCACGCCACATCGGGCAGCGCGAGCGGGTGATCGCGCAGCCGATCGGCGGTGCGGGCGGCCAGCTCCGCCAGTCGGTCGGCGTCGCGGGCGGACAACACCACGATCCTCGGCCGCCCATCTTCCGGCGTTGCCGCGACAGGCTCGGCGTCGGTGAGGATCATGTGGGCGTTGGAGCCTCCCGCGCCGAACGAGCTGACGGCGGTGACGCGTGGTGTGCCGTCGCCGGGGCGCGGCCAGGGTGTGGGCCGATCGATGACGTGGAACGGTGTCGCCGCGAAGTCGATTCCCGGGTTCGGTGGATCGCTGTGCAGGTTCGGCGCGATGGTGTCGTGGCGCAGTTGTAGCAGCGCTTTGACCACGCCCGCCGCGCCCGCCGCCGCCTCCAGATGTCCGACACTGGATTTCGCCGAGCCGATGCCGCAGTAGCCCTGCTCCGCTGTCGAGCGCCGATAGGCCTTGGTGAGGGCCGCGATCTCGATCGGGTCGCCCAGCGCGGTACCGGTGCCGTGGGCTTCCACGTAGCCGATGTCGGCCGCGTCGACGCGTGCCGCGGTCAGGGCTCGGCCGATGAGGTCGGCCTGGGCGACTGGGTTGGGGACGGTGAACCCGTTGGTGCGCCCGCCGTGGTTGACGGCGCTGCCCCGGATCACGCCGTAAACGCGGTCACCGTCGGCGCGTGCGTGCCGCAGCGGTTTGAGGACCAACGTGACCACACCCTCGCCCGGCACGTAGCCGTCGCCGCCCGCGCCGAACGTCCGGCAGCGGCCGTCGGTGGATGCCCAGCGGCCGTAGCCGAGCAGCAAGTACTTGCCGGGATGGATCGACACGTTGACCCCACCGGCCAGCGCGTAGGCCGCTTCGCCGCGGCGCAGACTCTCGCAGGCAAGATGCAGCGCGGTCAGCGACGCCGAGCACGCCGTGTCGACCGCGAGAGACGGGCCGGTGAAGCCGAAGTGGTAGGACACCCGATTCGCCACCGCGAAATACCCCGAGATCGGCACGCCGACGAACGCCTGGTACTCGGCGTAGCCGACCCCGGCGAAGACGCCGGCATCCGGCAGGCCGCGTGCGGCGGCGCTGCGGCGTACCCGATCGGGCGAGTAACCCGCGTCTTCCAGAGCCGCCCAGGAGGTTTCGAGGAACAGCCGTTGCTGCGGGTCCATCTCCTCGGCGTCTTTGGGGGTGATGCCGAAGAAGCGAGCGTCGAACTTGTCGACGTCGTCGATGAATCCGCCCCAGCGCGCGTAGGTGGTGCCCGGTTCGTCGGGATCGTCGGACAGGTATTCGCGGTGATCCCAGCGTTGCGGCGGCACCTCGACGATGCAGTCGCGACCGGCGACCAGGTTGGCCCAGAACTCCTCGATGTCCCCCGCCATCGGGAACTTGCCCGCCATGCCGATGACGGCGATGTCCTCGGCGTCGTCCGCGTCGTCGGCGGAATGCTCGGCGGGAGCGGTGGGCTCGGAGGCGACCGAGCCCACCGACGCGGGTGCGCCGCCGGATGCCGCGGTTGCGGTCGTCGTGTCGTCGGTGATGGCGGCCAGACGCGGCCCGTGCTCGTCGGCGAGGTAGCCCGCGAGGTCGCGGACGGTCTGGTATTCGAACATCAGCGTGCTCGGCATCGGTCCGAAGTCGGTTTCCAGCCGGTCGTTCATCTTGCTGATCAGCACCGAGTCGATGCCATAGTCCTGCAGCGGGATTCGGGTGCGGATCCGCTGCGGGTCGAGTCGGCAGTACTCGGCGAGCAGGCCTTTGAGGTAGGTCTCGGCGGACTGCCGTCGCTGCGTGGGGTCCGGCGGTGTGGGCTGGGCATGATCAGGCGCCGCAAGTCCACGAGCCCGATCGTCGGCAGCGTTCTGGAGCGCGCTGTTGTCCTGGAGCGCAGCGGCCGTCTGTGTCGCGGGCACCGACGAGCCTCCGACAGCTTGCGAGGATGTCGCGGGTCCATCGAGTGCCGTCTCGACCGTTGTCGTGCCGGATGCCACCGCTGCGGCGGTGCTGAGCTCGCGGGGCGCCGCGCCGGTCGATGGGGCTGCGGTGCGCTGCGTCGCGGCGAGGTCCTGGGCTTCGCCGACAACGGAGCTGTGCGACGGGCGCGCCGTGTGCTCGGACGAAGGGGCGCTCATGTCCGGTGCCCAGCACCGTTCCCGGTCGAACTCGTAGCCGGGCAGATGGATACGGCGCGCGGCCGGGTCGGCCCAGCCCGCATGTGAGACGTGCCCGCCCTCGACCCATTGCCGTGCCACCGCCTCCGGGTCGTCCAGCACGGTGGCAGTGTCGCGGTCCGCGGCGGGGGTGTCGGTCGTTCCGGTGTAGACCCCGGCAGGCCGGTCGCCGTCGGCGAAGGCGGCAAGCCGGGCCACGACCGCATCCACCGAATCCCCGACCACCGCGAGCCGATGCTCGAATTCGCTGCGCCCGGCCGCGAGCGTGCGCGCGACGTCGGCGAGCGACAGGTCCGGATGCGCCGTGAGCTGCCTGCGCAGCGTCCGCGCCATCCGCGACAGGCTCGTAGCGCTGCGCGCGGAGAGCACCACCACCTGCGGTATCCCGGGCCCCGCACGCCGTGCGGTCGCTACGGCCGGTGCGCCGTCGACCACCAGGTGCGCGTTGGTGCCGCTGAAACCGAAGGAACTGATCGCGGCTCGGCGTGGCGCGCCGTCCCAGGCCCGCAGTTCGGTGTTGACGAAGAACGGCGACTGCTCCAATCCGAGCAGCGGATTCACCGAAGCGACGTGCAGCGACGGCGGCACCTGTCCGGCGCGCATGGCCAGCAGCACCTTGAACAGGCTCGCCATGCCCGCGGCGTGCGAGGCGTGCCCGATGTTCGATTTCACCGATCCCACCGGGATGACGCCGACCGCGTCGGTGTAGCGGCGGAACGCCGCGGTGAGTGCCTCGAGTTCGATCGGGTCGCCCAACCGCGTTCCGGTGCCGTGCGTTTCGACGTAACCGATGGTGGACGGATCGATCCCGCCGTCGCGATACACCGCCAGTTCCAGTTCGGTCTGCGAACGAACGCTGGGTGCGGTGATGCCGTTGGTGCGGCCGTCGTGGTTGACGCCGATCCCGCGGATCACCCCGTGGATCGGGTCGCCGTCGCGTTCGGCGGCGGCCAACGGCTTGAGCACCACCACGCCGACACCCTCCGCGATCACGAAACCGTCGGCGTCGGCATCGAAACTCGCGCATCGCCCGCGTGGTGAGAGCATGCCCATCGATGAGGCGAGCAGGTGGTATTCGGGTGTCACGAACACCGCGACACCCCCGGCGAGCGCCAGCTCCGACTCCCCTGCGGTGAGACTGCGGCAGGCCTGGTGCAACGCGACCAGCGCCGAGGAACAAGCGGTGTCCAGACCGAGACACGGGCCGGTGAGATCCAGGTGATAGGCCACGCGGGCAGGCAGGATGGCCGGGCTGTTGCCGGTGAACACGTGATGGGAGCCGACCGTTCCGCGGTTGCGCAGCAGGGTGGCGTAGTCCGATCCGGGTGACCCGGCGAAAACGCCGCAGCGGGTGCGCCGCAACGACTTCGGGTCGATGGCGGCGTCTTCCAGGGCCAGCCAGCTGTGTTCCAGGAACAGCCGCTGCTGCGGGTCCATGTAATCGGCTTCGGCAGGCACTATGTCGAAGAACGCCGGATCGAACTCCTCGACGCCGTCGAGGAAGCCGCCCCACTTGGAGTAGGTCTTGCCCGGCGTCGCCAGGCCGGGACGGAAATGCTCGGCGATCGGCCAGCGTCCGGCGGGGATCTCGGTCACCGCGTCCCGCCCTGTGGCGAGATCGCGCCAGAACTCCTCGAGGTTCTCCGCGCCCGGGAACTGCCCGGACATGCCGATGATGGCGATGTCCATCGATGTTGACCTTTCGCTGGGCCGTGCGGGCGGCGCGGTGGCGGTTCGAGGAGCGGAAGCGCCTTGTTCGGCCATGTGCCTGCTGAGCAGCCGCACCGACGGATGGTCGAACACCACCGTGGGTCGCAGCGCCAAGTCGTAGCGGGCGTTGACTCGATCGATGATCTTCACCGCGAGAATGGAATCGACGCCGTAGTCCGACAGCGGCAGCTCCGCGCGCACCTCGCCGCGCCCGACACCGAGGCCCTCGGCGACGAGGGCGACGAGTTCGGCTTCCAGGGCGGCCGCACCACTCACGGTGGCCGGTTCCGCGTCCGGCCGCGCACCGGCGGGCGGGTTCTCGGTATCGGCGAGGCCGACTCGCGCGGTGGCGGGCTGCGCATCGGCCGGGGGTAAGGCGACAGCGGGCAGCGTGGTGGCGCTGACCGCGGCCAGCAACCGGAAACTCGGCTCCGGGTCCTCCGACAGGCCGGGACCCCAGGCGCGGATTTCAGAGAAACCCGCCGCGCTCATGGCGTCCCGCCACTGCGATTCGGACAGCAACGGCGAATACGGGAGACGCGCCTCGGGATCGCGATACGCGTGCCAGCCCTCCAGCAGGCCGAACGTCAGCGCGAGAACCTCGAGGTCGGCGGTCGCTTCGGTACAGGCGAGCACGCCACCGGGCGCGAGCAGCCGCCGGACGTTGCGCAACGTCGCGTCGATCGACCGCGTCGCGTGCAGGACGTTGGCGCAGATCACCAGATCGGCCTGGTGTGCGGGGAAGCCTTGCGCGATCGGATCCGTCTCGATGTCCAGCACGCCGAACCGCACGTTCGACCGCGTACCGAAGGTGCGTCGGCCGTGCGCGACGAAACTGTGCGATACGTCGGTGTAGTGATAGTCGAACGCGATCCCGCGTTCGGTGAGCGCGTCGAGCACCGCGTGCGTGGAACCGCCGGTGCCCGCGCCGACTTCCACGATCCGCACCGGCCGGGTCTCGCCATGCCGCTGCGCCACGTCCGACGCCAATCCGGCGAGCAATCCGTTGGTGAAGTCGTAGGCGGCGTTGCCGCGGTAGATCGCGCCGACCAGTTCGAGGTCCCCGCCGGGGAACAGCACCTCGGTCGCGGACATCTCGCCGCGCAGTACGCGCGGATAGGCGGCCAGGCAGGCATCGAGCAAGGCCACGTACGGTTCGGTCTCCGGGAAGCGCGCGAGCAGGTCGGCGCGCATCCCGCCGGTACCGGGTGGCGGACCAGGCACTTCGATCCGGTCGTCGTGCCATCGCACCAGCCCATGTCGCCGCAGGATATCCAGGCAGCTGGTGCGTAGCCGGTCGAATTCGGGCCGCACACCAAGGCGCGCGTCCAGCGACCGCGTGGTCCACTCCCCCGGCGTGAGCCCCATTCCGGCGAAGGTGGCGAACAGCAGCATCGCCGCGTAGCGGCCGAGTTCGGCCTTACCGGGCTCCACTGTGCCCGCGGGCTGGATGGACGCGTCGAACCGCTCCACCGCGGCATCGAACCCCGCACGCGGCGGTGCGATGATCCAGTAGTCGGTGCGCTCGAACGGATAGCCGGGAAGCGGAATTCGGCGCTGTGGCCCGCCGCGTCCACGCCAGTCGACATCGGCGCCCGCGACCCACTGCCTGGCCAGCTCTCGGTCGTCCGCCGCGGGCGCGTACAGCGGTGGCCGGGTGTGTGCGTCGACGCTGCCGGTGACCACGGGGCCGAGCTGGTCGGCGCCGAACTGATCGAGCGCGTCGGCCACCTCGAGCGGCGAGGACGCGACCACCGCGAGCCGGTGGGCCAGTGCGGGCCTGCCCACTTGCAAGGTGCGCACCGCGTCGAGGAAATCCGCGGGGTCGAGGGTGCGGAAGTGCCGTGCCATGATTTCGGCATAGCGGCGCAGCCGCTCCGGAGTGCGCGCGGACAGCACGAAGATCTCGGGTTCACCGGTGGCACCCGGACGCACTCGGTCGTCGATGAACTCCGCGAGCACCACGTGAGCGTTGGCGCCGCCCGCCCCGAAGGCGCTGATACCCGCGTGCCGCGCGACCGCGACGCCGTCGACGGTGCGGCGCGGCCAATCCTCCAGTTCACGCGGTAAGCGGAACGGCACCGAGTTGAACGCGATGGCCGGATTGACCTGTGCGGCATGCAATGTCGGCGCGATCCGGCCGTGACGCAGCTGCAACAGCACCCGGGTGAGACCCGCGACGCCCGCAGCCGCTTCCAGGTGGCCGATGTTCGACTTCGTCGACCCGAGTGCGCGGGAGCGGCCGCCGCCCGCCTTGCCGAAAGCGGCGGCCAGCCCGGCTATTTCGATCGGATCACCGAGCGGTGTCCCGGTTCCGTGCGCCTCGAGGTAGTCGATCGCGGCGGGGTCGACCCCGGCGGCGCGCAGGGCCTCGCCGATCACGTCGGCTTGCGCCCCTGGATGCGGCACGCTGTACCCGGAGGTCTGCCCGCCGTGATTCACCGCGCTGCCGAGGATCAGGCCGTGGATGGTGTCGCCGTCGGCGCGGGCGGCCGACAGCGGCTTCAGATACAGCGCCCCGACGCCTTCGCCGGGCACATAGCCGTCGGCGCTCGCGGCGAAGGGCCTGCACCGGCCACTCTCGGACATCATGCCCAGGCTGTGCAGCAGCAGGAATTTGTCCTCGTGCAGCAACAGGTTCACCCCGCCGACGAGCGCCGCGTCGCATTCGCCGTCGAGCAGGCTGCGCCGCGCCAGATGCAGTGCGGTCAGCGACGCCGAACACGCGGTGTCCACGGTGAGGCTCGGTCCACGCAGACCGAGGGTGTAGGAGGTGCGGTTCGCGATCGACGACGGGATCGAGGCCACCGCGACCGGATCGCCGTCGCGGCTGGCCGCCACTCCGAGCAGCCGGTAGTCGCTCCAGGTGGCGCCTACGAACACACCCACCCGGCGGTCGCGCACGGCCGGGTCGGTGTGGTGGTAGCCGGCGTGCTCGAGCGCCGCGTACGCCTGCTGCAGGAACAATCGCTCCTGCGGGTCAAGCAGCGGCGCCTGAACCGGCGGGATGCGGAAGAACTGGGGGTCGAAACCACCCACGTCACGCAGGAATCCGCCGGTCATCGGTGGCGCGCCGGGCGTGCCTCGGACGGAGGTGAGCCACCAGCGTTCGGCGGGGACCGGGCCGACCGCGTCGTGTCCGTCGCGCAGATTGCGCCAGAACTCCTCGATGTCCTCCGCGTCGGGGTAGCGGCCGCTGATTCCGACGATCGCGATGGGCTCCTCGACGGACTTGCGATGCTCGTCGACCGGCACGGTCGCGTGAGGCGCATCGCCCTGCGCGGATGGCGCGGCAGACGGTGCGGTTGCCGGTTGTAGTCGTGCTCGCAGGATGTCGCTGTGGCCCCATACCGCGGCCAGTTGTGCGCGGTGGAGCGTCGCGCAGGACAGCAGCAGGTCCAGTCCGGTCGCGGTGGGCAGCAGTCCCACACCGGCGCGCCGCAGCGCGGCGATCTGCTCGGCGGGCGGACGCATGCCGCCTTCGGCCCACAGCGGCCAGCCGATGCTGATCGTCCTGCTTCCGGCTCGGTCGCGTTGTTCGGCGAAGACGTCGAGATAGCGGTTGGCCGCCGCGTAATCGGCTTGCCCCGGGTTGCCCAGCACCGCGGAGACCGAGGAGAACAACACGGTCAGGCGGGTCTCCGGCAGCGCCCGCGTCAAGTGCTCGACGCCGTAGATCTTCGGTGCGAGAACGGTTCTCGCGTCGTCGCGGCTGCTGCCGGACAGCAGTCCGTCGCGCAACTGACCCGCACCGTGGTAGAGCACGTCGACCGGCCCGAAGGTGGCGTGGGCGATCGCGGCGACGCGTTCGGCGTCGGCCGCGACCGACACGTCGGCGCGCACGTGTACGGCTTCCGCGCCGAGTTCGCCGAGCTCGGCCAGCAGTCCCGCGGCCGACGCGTCGAGCGGACGGCGCGATACCAGCACCAGCCGTGCGCTGTACTCGGCGGCGAGGCGGCGGGCCAGGTGACGGGCGATCCCACCGAATCCGCCGGTGACGACGACCACCGATCCCGTGCGCAGCACCGCGTCGCCGGAACTCGGCGTGGCATCGGTGAGCGGGCGGGTCCGGCGGATCCGGCGTTCTGCGCCGTGGTAGCGGATCTCGGTGGCGGGGTCGCGTTCGTCGATGCCCAGCTCCGTGGCCACGATGTCGTCGATCGGACGGGCGGGGTCGCGTTGGATGGCCCGCAGCAACGGTTGCGGCTGCTCGAGCCGCAGTGTGCGGGCCGCACCGCCCAGGAGGGCGCAACTCGATTCACCCGCGGGTGTCGCCGGTGTGAGAGCCAGCACCAGGCGCACCGGCGGTTCGGACACTCCCGCGACCGCGCGCAGCAGATCGCGCAGCGGCAGGTACACCCGTTCGATCAGCGCCTGCGGGTCACTGTCTGTCGTCGTTTCGGGCCACAGGTACACCGCGGCGTCGAAGCGCAGCCGCCGGGCCGTCAGCTGGTCGACCAGCAACTCCATGTGCCGTGCGTCCGCCGGGTCGACGACGAAAGCGTCTGTACCGGAGACGAACTCGCCACCGGGACGGACCCGGATGACAGTCGCGGCCGCGCCGTGCGGGTAAGGGTGCTCGGCGGTATCGAAGACGAGCAGGCTGGTGGGTTCCCGACGCGTATGCGCGGTGGTGTCGGGCTCCCAGTCGAACCCGAAAACGACGAGGTCGTCTGCCACTACGGATTCCGGCGACGCGACCTGGTCAACTGTCGGCGGGCCCGCCACCTCGGCGACCACGGTGGATTCAACGGGCACGGTGTCCGGGGCCGACGTGGCGGGGCGATACTTCGCGCCGACGGTGTCGGCGAGATGTCCGGCGAGCGCGTCGATGGTCTGGTACTCGAACAGCAGCGTCGGATACAGCGGCTCGCCGACCCTCGCCTCCAACTCGGCGGTCAGCCGCAGTAGACGACCGGAATCCAATCCGAGCTCGTAGAACCCGACGTCGGTGGCGATCCCCGCGGCGTCGGCGCCGAGTTCACCGGCCACGAGAGCGGCCAGATCGGCGGTGATCACCGCACGCGGATCACCTGAGGCCACCGGCACAGTCGTCGGTCGCGGCGTGGCTTGTCCCGTGGGTGCTGCCTGCGGCCGCGTCAGCAACCGCTGGATATCAGCGCTGCCACGCACACGCTTGGACGTCAGCCGATACCGCGCCACCGGCGCTCCGTCTTGGTCGTAGAGCGCCACATCGGCTTCGAGCAGGTCCCCGCCGTGCCCGCCACCGCGGACCGCCGCTCGCACGAGCACCTCCTCGGGCGTCGCGCGCCAGGCGCGGACGTCGCCGAAGAAGATGGGGATGAACGCGCTGTCGTCGTCCACGCCGAGCCGCTGCGGATCGATGAACGGCACGATCGTGGAGGCGTCGAGGAACGTGGGGTGCAGCAGGAAGCCGGGCAGATGCGCCGCGGCCTCCGCACCGAGACCAAGCGTCGCGGTGACCACATCGTCGCGGCGGGCGAAATGTCCGGTGGCGCGCATGAATTCGCGATGATCGATACCGCGGCCGCCGGTCTGGGCGTACAGCTCCGCCATGCCGCGCGCACGCGACGCCGCCCGGAACTCGGCCGCATCGATCCCCGGCGGCTGATCGGAGGAAGCAGACCGCACCACAACGCATTCCGCGACAGGCTCGATCGCGCCGACCGGCACGCCTTTCGCGTCCAGGCTCTGGACGTCGATGGCGATCCGGCCGGTCGGACGATCCACGCGGAACGCGATGCGCACCGCGCCGTCGTCGGCGAGGGCGACCGGACGCTGGAACAACGCCTCTCGGATCGTCAGCTCGCCGGGCCGGTACCCCGCCGCCATCGCCGCGCGCAGGATCATGTCGAGATACACCACGCCCGGCAGGATCCGCACACCGTGCACGCGATGGTCGCGCACCACCGGGTCCTCGGCGCGCAGGGTGGTGGCGAAGCTGTCCAATTCGATCCCGCTCATCGCAGCGGCTCCACCTGGAGGAACGACGGTGCGGGCGCGCTGATCGGCACCACGATCCGCGGCGCGGGCTCCGTCGATGTGCTGGGAACCGTTTTCGGCAGCATGAAGCTCCTCTTGCGGAAGGCGGGTGGATCCAGGGGGTGGCGTGTCGGACGGTGCCCATCGGGCGCCTGCTCGACGAGGAGGTGGGCATTGGTGCCGCCGAAGCCGAACGAGCTGACGCCCGCCGCGCGGGGCCTGCCGTCGGCCGGCTGCCACGGGCGCAGTTCTCGGTTGACCTGCAGCGGCGATCCGGCGAACTGGAATCGCGGATTGAGGTTGTCGCAGTGCAGCGACGGCGGCAGCGCCGCGTGGTGCACGGCCAGGATCGTCTTGACCGCCCCGGCGATGCCCGCCGCGGACAGCAGGTGCCCGATATTGGTTTTCACGCTGCCGACCGCGCACGGCTCCGGGCCGCGCGACCGGTCGCCCAGCACGGTCGCCAACCCCTTCAGTTCGATGGGGTCGCCGATCATGGTGCCGGTGCCGTGCGCCTCCAGATACGACAGCGCGTCCGGGGACATGCCCGCCACTTCGAGCGCCGCGGTGACCACCTCGATCTGCGCCCGCATGTTGGGTGTGGTGATGCCCATCGTGTGCCCGTCGTTGCCGATCGCCGAGCCGCGCAGCACCGCGTAGACCCGATCGCCGTCGGCGAGCGCGTCGTCCAGCCGCTTGAGCATCAGCAGCGCCGCGCCCTCGCCCGGCACGAAACCGTCGGCGTCCTCGGAGAACGTCGCGCACCGCCCGTTCGGCGAGAGCACACCCGCCGCCGACAACGTGACGAACAGCATCTCGTCGAGCAGCACTTCCACCCCACCGGCCAGCGCCGCGTCGACCTCGCCCGCCCGCAACGCCTGGCAGGCCAGATGCACCGACAGCAACGACGACGAGCACGCGCTGTCGAGCACGACATTGCCCGCGTGCCAGTCGAAGAAGTCCGAGATGCGCGCGGCGATGAAGTTCTGCCCGATGCCGATGATGGTGTGCCGGTCGGCGACCGGGATGCGGTTGAAGTAATTCGCCGCCCTGCTGCCGGCGTAGACGCCGACTCGCTTGCCCGCCAACTCTTCGCGCCGGTATCCGGCGTCGGTGGTGGCCAGCACCGACGTCTCGAGCAGCAGCCGCTGCAACGGGTCCATCTGCCAAGCGAGCTCGTCGGTGACCCCGAAATACTGCGGATCGAACAGATCGACACCGTCGACGAACCCGCCCCATTTGCTGTTGGTCAGACCGGGCCCGCCGCCAGGGCGGTAGAACCGGGCGGGATCCCAGCGAGCCGGGTCCACCTCCCGGATGCCGGAGGCGCCCGTGGCGAGCAAGCGCCAGAACGCGTCCGGAGTGTCGCCGCCCGGAAGGCGGCAACCGATGCCGACCACGGCGATGGGCTCGGCTGCCCGGCCACGGCGGGCGTCGGCCGCCCAGGTGGCCGCACCGGGACGGTATGTCCCGCTGTCGGGTGTGCGTTGATGATCAGCCGATGGCCGCTGCGGATCGGCCGGTGGATCCGGCGGCGCTTCGGGCGCGAAACGTTCCGGGAACTGCTCGGTCAACAGGCCCGCCAAGTCGTTCAGGGTCGGGAACTCCAGTACCAGCGCCGGGTCGAAGGGCGCGTCGACGACCTGCTCGATCCGGCGCACCGCCGAGGCGATCAAGACCGAATCCGCGCCGTACTCCTCGAACCGTTTGTCGCCCTCGAAGCGGGCGGGGGCCAATTTCAGTTCGTCGGAGAAGATGCGCAGCAATTCCTGATACGCCGCCGCGGAGCCGTTCGCCGCCGTGGGCCGCGCGGTCGGCACGGGCGCCGACTCTGCTGCAGGTCGATTCGTCTGTGTCGAAAGATGAAGTGCCGCACCGTGGTAGGGCAAGACTACCGGGGCGGATAGACCCAGTGCCGCGTCGAGTAGTTCGAATCCTTCTGCGGCGCTGAGGGTGGGCAGGCCGGTGGCGCGGTAGGCCGCGCTGGTCACCTCGCCGAACCCGGTGTCACGGAACGACGGCCAATTGATCGACCGGAACCAGTGTCGTCCCAGGGCGTGCTGGGCCTCGGCGAAGCGGTCGAGGTGCGCGTTGGCCATCGCGTAGTCCGACAGGCCCACCGACAAGCCGGGCAGCACGGCCGACACCGAGGAGAACAAGACGAAGAAGTCGGGACGGTCGGCGGCCAAGACGTCGGCGAGGACCGCGGTGCCCGCCAATTTGGGCGCGAGCACGGTCGCGACGGCGTCGCCGGTCTTGCGCACGAACGCCGGGCTCTCCGCGGATACGCTTCCCGCGCAGTGCAGCACGCCCCCGATCGGGCCCAGCTCGTTGCGCACTCGATCGAAGAAGCCGGACAACCCCGCCTCGTCGGTGAGGCTGCCGAAGTAGGTGCGCACGGCGACGCCGCGGTCACGCAACTGCACCAGCCGCCGAACCTTCTCCGCCTCGGGGCCGGTTCCGGCAGCGACCCGGTCCCATTCCGTCTGCGGCGGTAGCGGTTCCCGGCCGAGGACGGCCAAGCGGCGCGCTCCGCGTTCGACCAATGCCGCCGCGAACGCCGCACCCAGTCCGCGCGTGCCGCCGGTCACCACATAGGTGCGGGCGGGATCCACCACCAGACCGTCGCGTGCTGTCGCGTCGGTGAGTTCGACGGCTTCGCGTATTCCACCGCGATACCGCACCCGCGGCGCGCTGTCCTCGGTGGCCGCGCTCTCCGCGCCCAGTATCGCCAGCAATCGCGCGGGATCGGCGCACACCGCGTCGCGCTCGTCACCTATATGGACGCTCCGTGTGCGCACGTCGCGGATCTCCTCGGCGAGCGCGGCGACCAGGCCGCCCAGCGGCGCGGACTCCGGGCCGTCCGCGCCGGGGTGTCCGGCGGCGATGTGCAGCAGCGCGAGCGAACCGGCGCGCGCCTCGATCACGCCTTGGTAGAACCCCATTCGGCCGAGGTCGCCGGTGGGTCGTCCGGTCGCCGCGGGTACGAGATCGCACACATCGAGGACGCAGTCGGTGTCGGGGTAGCGGGCCGCGAGCGCCCGGCCGAGCGCAGCGCCCGCGTCGAAGTCGTCGCGGTGCAGGTCGCCCGGTAGTTCGGAGAGCCGCACCAGGCGGCCCGGATCACCGGTAGCGGCGGTCAGCGCCTCCACCAGGTGGTGCGGGGTTCGCGCGTCGTATACCAGCAGGGCGCGGCGGGAACGCAGGTCACCGCCGGGCAGCGCGGCTTCTCGCCAGACCGGGACCAGCAACCGTTGCGCTGCTGCCCGGCGGGTCGGCGCGGACTCCCGCATCCCGGCCTCCGTCTCGAATCCGCCCGTCGAAAGCTCCGACAACGGCTCGAGTGCGAGCCATTGCGCTGATACGGGTTGCGGTGCTCCCGCTTGGAGCGTGGCCTGCCCATTCAGCGCGGGTTGCGCGACCGGAACAGGTCCCGAAGTCGACGTGGGCTGCGGCAGCGAGGTGTTGTCCGGCGTGAATGTGGACTGGTCACTGTGCCCGGCACCCGGTTCGACGCTGGACGCGACGTCCGGAATCCAGTACCGCTCACGGGCGAACGGGTACGTGGGCGCGGGAATCCGGCGTCGTGGTCCCGGATCACGGACGGTGGCCCAATCGAGGTCCTTACCGCCGAGCCAACGCGCGATCCGGGAATCCTCCGCCGCGTCCCGGCACGACCTGGCGCCCGGCACGTCCTCGACCCAGGCGCGGACCGCGGCGCGCAACTGGCCGATGTCGCGCGCGACGAACGCGGCGCGCGCGCTGCCCGCCTGCCGACCCACCTGCATGGTGAAGGCCAGATCGGCGAGGTTCGGCTGCTGCCCGGAGAGGAAACGGTCCAGCGCGGTGACGTACTCCGTGAGCCGCTCGCCGTCGCGCGCGGAGACCGGGACGACCTGACCGCCGCTGAATCGCGTCTGCGGCCTGCGATCCACGTACTCCTCGATCACCACGTTTGCGTTGGCCCCGCCTGCCCCGAACGAACTCACCGTCGCCCGGCGCGGCCGCGCCGGATCTCCGCCGGGCCATGGCAGCGGGCGGGACGGGATTCGGAACGGTGTGGCCGCGAAGTCGATGTTCGGGTTGGGCGGCGTGGCGTGCAGCGACGGCACGATGGTCCGGTGGCGCAACTGTAGGAGCACCTTCGTCAGCGCCGCGACACCGGCCGCGGCCTCGAGGTGGCCGACATTGGACTTCACCGAACCGATCGGCAGCTCGGTCACGCCGGACGTGCCGAACACCTTTGCCAGACCGGCGATTTCGATCGGGTCGCCCAGCGCGGTGCCGGTGCCGTGCGCTTCGACGTAGGAGACCGACGCCGGGTCCACGCCACCGCTGCGCAGCGCCGAGCGGATCACCGCCGCCTGCACATCGGGATTGGGCACCGTGAACCCGTTGACCCGGCCGCCGTGGTTGATCGCGGTGCCCTTGATGACGCCGTAGATGGTGTCGCCGTCGGCTTCGGCGTCGGCCAGCGGCCGCAGCACCAGCGCCCCCACACCCTCACTGGCCACATACCCGTCGCCCCCTGCGCCGAAGGAACGGCAGCGGCCGTCGGTGGAGGCGAACTGCCCCTGGCTGAGCGCGACGAATTTGTACGGGTGCAGTGACAGATTGACGCCGCCGACCAGCGCCAGCCTGCATTCGCCGGCCCGGATGCTCTGGCAGGCCAGGTGCAGTGCGGTGAGCGAGGACGAGCACGCCGTGTCCACCGCCATGCTCGGCCCCTGGAAGTCCAGGGCGTGCGAGACACGATTCGGGATGCTCCAGAACGTCGACCCGGGCAGCGTGCCGCGCCCGAGCCGGGACTCCTCGGCACCGAACATCTGATAGGTGCCCCACATGACACCGACGAACACACCAGCCTGCTCCGGACGCAGGCCGCCACGGGCCAGGTCGGCCCGGGAGTGTCCGGCGTCTTCCAATGCGGCCCAGGCGGTTTGCAGGAACAGCCGCTCTTGCGGGTCCAGGATCTCCGCCTCGCGCGGGGAGATGGCGAAGAACAGCGGATCGAAGCAGTCGACGTCGTCGAGGAACCCGCCCCACTTGGTGTATGCGGTGAAAGGGTTGTGGCGGTCGGGGACGAAATAGCGGCTGTGATCCCACCGCTGCTGCGGGATCTCGGTGACGCAGTCGCGTCCCTCGACCAGAACCCGCCAATACTCGTCGAGCCCGTCCGCGCCCGGGTAGCGTCCGCTCACGCCCACGATCGCGATGTCCCCCACCGCGTCGATGTGGCGATCGGTATTCGAGATGGCGTCCGCGGTCGGTGTCTCGCGCGATGCGAACGACTCGGCCGACGCATGTCGAACCTCCTGGTGACCGACGCTGGGCGCGGTCGGCGCGGACGAGTCAGCCGATGCGCGCGCGGTCACGGGCCGCCGGTCGCGCGCGGCCGAGCGGTCGGCAGCGGCCGCCGCGTCGTTTGTGCCGGTCCGGTGAGTGCGCGGGGCAGTATCCGTTGCCCGCGGCGGCACGGCCGCGACGCCGTTCGACATGGGCACGGTGACGTCCACGGCCATTTCCGGGTTCAGCCCGGGAGCGGGCGTCCGTGCCGCCGTCTGATCGGAGGAATCGCCATTGCTGTCGATCGACGGCGGCACGGACGGCACTTCCGCGGAGCCCAGCCGCACCAGCAGGCCGACCACCGCGCGCGGGGTGGGGTACTCGAAAGCCAGGGTGGCGGGCAGGCGGTGACCGCTGGAGCGCGACAGTTCGTCACGGATCTCGAGGGCCGCGACCGAGTCCAGCCCGAGTTCGTGCAGCGGTCGATCGAGATCATCGCCGGGCGCCAACCCGAGACAGCGGCGCACCAGCGCCTCGATCCTCGCGGACAGGTCGGCGGCCGAATCGGTTGTCGTAGACACGTTCTCGATCGGAGCGACGAAGTCCAGCAGCACGTCCGGCACGTCGGCGGCGGTCACACCCGGCATCGTCAACGGCATAGTGGTGACCGCCGGAGCCGCGGAACCGAGCAGTTCGGCGAGCGTGTCGAAAGCCCGCTCGGGCCGCAGCAAGCCGTAACCACGGCGGGCCAGCCGTTGCACCGCGCTACTGCTGAGCCGCTCGACCATTCCCGTGTCCGCCCACGGGCCCCACGCGATCGACAGCGCGGGCGAACCCGCCGCGCCGCGCGACTCGGCCATGCCGTCGAGGAAGGCGTTGGCGGCGGCGTAGCCGGCCTGACCGGGCAGACCGACCACCGCCGCGGCCGAGGAGAACAGCAAGAAGAAACGCAAGGACCGGCCCTCGGTCAGTTCGTGCAGGTGCCACGCACCGAACGTCTTCGGTGCGAGCACCCGCCCGACCCGTGCGGCCGTCTGCTCGGCGATCACGCCGTCATCGAGCACTCCGGCCAGATGCACAACGCCCGCCAGCGGCGGCAGCTCACGGTCGATCCAAGTCAGCGTGGCCGCCACGGCCGTGCGGTCGGCGACGTCGAGCGACCGCACCTCGATCCGAGCTCCACGCGCCCGCAATTCGGCGATGACGGACTCCGCTCGAGCATCGGGCGCGGACCTTCCGGCAAGCACCACGTCCGGCCAACCGCGGTCGACGAACCAGCGAGCCAGCCGCACACCGACCCCACCGAGACCACCGGTGATCAGCACCGTCCCACCCGCGCCGGAGGCGGCCGTCGGCGCGCTGGGCACTGTCAACGGCACGAGCCGCGGCACCCGGCGACGCCCCTGACGCAGCGCGAGCTGCCGCGGCGACGAGGCTGTCACGAACGTGTCGACCACGGAACGAACGTCGGCATCCTTATCGAGATCGATTACATGACAGCCCATTTCGCGGTGTTCGAGCTGCGCGCTGCGGGCGAATCCCCACAGCGCCGACTGCTGCGGCGCCACCCGATCGGAAGGCTCCACGCGCTGACCGTGACGGGTGAGCAGCCACACCGCCGGTTCCCCGGCCAGCGCCGCGGCCTGCACGAGATGCAGCGCACCCACCACCAGACGTTCCGCCGCCACAGGTGCGGGCGCGTCCTCGTCCGACAGCGCGACCGCGGAGACGATCCCGCGCAGCGGTGCGCGACCGTCGTCCACCGCCCCGAGCAACGCCCGCACGGCCGCGGGCACGCCGAGGTCGATCTCGAACTCGTCTTCCCCGCGGAACCTGAACCCGTCACCGGGCCTGGCGACTACACACTCCCCGCCACGCGCCCGCAAGTCGTCCGCGACATCGTCGGCGAAGCTTCCGGGCGCACCGATGACGAGCCAGCGCCCGGCCGCGGAGGCCGGCGCCGCCGGGCCGGTCTCCCGCCAGTCGATACGGTAGGTGTCCGCGACCGACCGATCGTGGGACGCCGGGGCGGACGACTGCCCGGCCGAGTTCGGCGTGGGCATCACGCGCAATCCGTTCGCGACCAGCACCGGAGAGCCCTCCTCATCGAGCAGTCGAACATCGGCGACACACAACTGCGGCGTCTGCTCGAGGACGCGCACATGGCCGAATCGAACGGTGCCCGCCGCGGCGGAGACGAGTACCTGGTCCATCGCGAACGGCACCCACGTCTGCTCGTCGGCCCGCGGCGACATCGCCGCATAGGTGGCTTGGAACGCCGCGTCCAGCAGAACCGGGTGCACCGTCCCAGGGCTGGTATCGGTATCGAAATCCGACAACGTGGCCAAGGCTTCGCGCCGACCCAGCCGCAGGCCGACGACACGGCGGAACGCCGGTCCGTAAGGCAGGCCCGCGTGGGTCAGCCGTTGGTAGAACTCCGCTGCCGCAAGGTGTTCTGGGCAGGCGCCGAGAATCTCCCCGAGAGAGGCAGCGGCCGGGATCCGGTGCGTTCCGGTGCGGACATGGGCGCGGGCGTGTGTGCCCGAGCTTTCCGTCTGCACGTGCACCGTGAATCCGTCGGCGGTCGGGTCGAAGACGATTCGTACCTGCTGGGGGCCGGTCAGCGCGAGTCCGCTGGTGATCACGAGGTCATCGATCGCGACGACGTCACCGGCGACGAGTCCGCGCGCGATGTCGGCGATGGTGGCGACGAACCAGGCGCCCGGCACGACGACAGTCCGATCCACGACATGTTCGGCCAGATATGACGGAGACTCCGGCCCGAGCGTCAGATCGAAATTCGTCGCGGTGCTGCTCGATATCGAATGATCTGCCTGCCGGGCCGCAGCCGCGGCGATCTCTTGCCGCGTCCGAAGACCCGCATAAGGGACGGCATCCATCTCGGCCGACGGAGGCGCGGCCCCGAGGTGCGTCAGAGGATTCGGCTCGGCTGCGATGCCTGATCCTGGGACCGTCTCGTGACCGCGAGTTGGATGGGTCGTGACGCTGCGATCCGATAGCTCGGCATGCAGATGCATCGAAACCTTCGAGTGTCCTGCGCCGGCGGCCTCAGAGTGCGAAAGGACTGCGTCGACCGGACGCGTCGAGTAGCCCACGGCGGGTGTCGGTGCGGTTCCGGGCTCCTCCGAGACGCTGCCCGACCGCGTGGAGATAAGCGTGTGCCCGTCGCCAGCGCTGCTCGGTGCCGCCACAGCGGCGTAGGACCGGGATTCGACCCAATAGCGTTGCCGCTGGAAGGGATACGTCGGTGCGAGCACGCGCCGACGATCGTGCGGACGGTGCACCTGCTCCCAGTCCACCGCCACGCCCCCGACATACAGGCGTCCCAGCGCCGTCATCATCGTCTCGCGATCACCACGACCGCGACGCAACGACGCGACGAACCGCGCCGAGTCACCCAGCACGCGCCCGCCGAGCGCGGACAACGTCGGATGCGGCCCGATTTCGAGGAACTCGTCGATCCCCAGCTCGGCCAGCGCCCGCAAGCCCTGTGCGAACCGGACCGGCTGACGCGCATGCCGCGCCCAGTACCGCGGGTCGAGTTCGCCCGGGCGCAGCACCGCACCGGTGAGGTTGGAGATCAGCGGAATCACGGGATCGGACATCCTCGCCCGGGACGCCGCCGCGGCGAGGTCGTCGAGAATCGGGTCCATCGCCGCGGAGTGGAAGGCGTGCGAGACGGTGAGATCGGCGGACCGTATACCGTCGGCCGACAACTGCTCGCGCAGCGGATCGAGTGCGGCTCCCGGTCCGGCGACCACCACCTGAGCCGGTCCGTTGTATCCCGCGATCGACACCGCGGGCGCATACCGTGCGACGAGCGGCGAGATCTGCTCGGCGGGGGCGTCGACGGCCACCATCGCGCCTCCGTCCGGCAGGCGCTGCATCAGGCGACCGCGCACGGCCACGAGCCGCAGGGCGTCCTCCACGCTCATCGCCCCGGCGGCGCAGGCCGCGACGTATTCCCCGACGCTGTGCCCGAGCACCGCCGCCGGGGCGATCCCCCACGACCGCCACAGCTCCCACAGCGCCCACTCGACCGCGAACAACACCGGCTGGGTGAACACCGTGCGACGCAACAGCTCCGGACCGTGATCGCCGTAGAGGGCCTCGATCAGCCCGATACCGTCCGCGATCGGCCCCAGCACCGCGTCACAGTGCCGCAGCGCGTCACGGAAGACCGGTTCGGAGTCGAACAACTCGCGTGCCATGCCCGGGTACTGCGATCCCTGCCCGGTGAACAGCAGCGCCACCTTCGTGCGCGCGGTTCGCTCCACCCGGCCACGGATCGGAATCGGCCCACGCAGCTCTCGCGCCGCGACGGCGCTGGTGTCGGCGACCACCGCGAGCCGTTCTTCGAAGTGTGTCCGCGCGGTCGCGGCGGTGTAGGCCAGATCGCTGAGTGTCGCCTGCGCCGAGTCGATTCGGTCTGCCCAGCGCCGCGCGCTGTCGGCGAGGGCGGTCTCGTCGCGCGCGGAGAGGACGAGTACCTGCGCGGTCGGCGATTCCGGTCGCGGCGCGAGTACCGGATCACCCTGCGCCAGGATGACGTGCGCATTGGTGCCGCTCATCCCGAAAGAGCTGACCCCGATCGCCGGTTCGTGCCCGGTGCGCGGCCAGTCCCGCGCCTCGCGCACCACTTCCAACGGCAGCCCGGCCCAGTCGATCAGCGGGTTCGGAGTGTGCAAGTGCAAGCTCGGCGGGATCCGGCGGTGCTGCAACATGAGCACGGCTTTGATGACGCCCGCGACACCTGCCGCCGCCTCGGTGTGCCCGATATTGGTTTTCACCGACCCGATGAGCAGAGGCTGCGTGCGGCCCGATCCGTACACCTCGGCCAGGGCGGTGGCCTCGATCGGATCGCCGAGCGGGGTGCCGGTGCCGTGGGCCTCGACGTAGTCCACCGTGTCCGGCCGCAGGCCCGCCCGTTCCAGCGCGTCGGTGATGACGCGCTGCTGGGCCGGGCCGTTGGGTGCGGTGAGACCGTTGGACCGTCCATCGTGATTCACCGCGACGCCGCGCACGATCGCCAGCACCCGATCGCCGTTGCGCCGGGCCTGCGACAGCCGGGTCAGCACCAGCACGCCGCAGCCGTCGGCGCGGACGTAGCCGTTGGCGTCGGCGTCGAACGCTCGCGAGCGTCCATCGGGCGACAGCGAGGCCAGGCGGCAGAAACCGATGGTGGTCTCCGGAGCCAGCTGGAGGTTCACCCCGCCCACCAGTGCCAGATCGCAACGGCCCGCTCGCAGCCCGTCTTCCGCCGCTTGCAGCGCCACCAGCGAGGAGGAGCATGCCGTGTCCAGCGTCATCGCCGGGCCTTGCAGCCCGAGAACGTAGGCCAAGCGCCCCGCCGCGACGCTCGGCGCCGAACCGATTACCGAGTAGGCGCCGATCGCGGTCGGATGGTCGGCTCGGGTCGGCGTGGCCGGATATTCGCTGAAGCACAGTCCGACGAACACGCCGGTGCGGCTGCCCGCCAACGCGCCGGGTGCGCGGCCCGAGCGCTCCAGCGCCTCCCACGTGGTTTCGAGCAGCAGGCGTTGCTGCGGGTCCATCGCGCGTGCCTCCGCCGCGCCGATACCGAAGAACGCGGGGTCGAACTCGTCGGCGTCGTCGACGAAACCGCCCCAGCGGGTGTACATCGTGCCCAGGGACGCCGGGTCCGGGTCGTAGTAGGCGTCGATGTCCCAGCGCTGCGGCGGCACCTCGGTGATCGCGTCGCGTCCGTGCCACAGCAGGTCCCAGAAGTCCTCCGGTGTGCGCACCCCGCCGGGGAAACGACAGCTCATGCCGACGATGACGATCGGGTCGTCGTCGGTCCGGTCGGTCTCGAAGTCGATGCCCGGCGAAACATCCTGTCTCGCAGACTGTTTCGGTGGAGTCGCGATCGGGTACCGCGGCGTGGGTGCGACCGGGTTCACCTCGTCAGCGACCGGGGGCACATCAGCCGCGACCAAGGGCGCGTCAGCGGGCACCGGGGACACGTCGGCCGCGACAGCGGACACGTCCGTCGCAGGCAAGAGCACGTCAGCCGCGACCAGAGGCACGTCGGCGACGACCGGGGGCACCTCAGCCCCGGCGGGGGGCAAATCGTCAGCCCCGGCCAGAGGCAAATCGGCCGCGTACGAGGGCACATCAGCGGCGATCACGTTCGCGCCGCCGGCGGGAGCGGCTGTGCCTCCGCTGGGAGCGGCTGCGCCCTTGCGGTGCAGGAACCGCGCCATCTCACGCACAGTCGGATAGTCGAAGACGAGCCCGGCAGGCAGCGGCATTCCGACCTCGACGGCGAGTGCGGCCCGCAGTTCCATTCCGGTCAGGGAGTCGACGCCCGTGTCGTGCAGTGGCAGATCAGGATCGAGTTCGCCCGCGCGATCGAGTACCCGCATCGCGACGCGCTGGACGAGCGCCTCCCACGGAGCGAGATCGTCGGACGCCGACTGCGTTCGCGGTACCCCGGTGGTCTCCGGCCGAATCGTCGGCGGTACGGCCGGCGCGATCTGCGGCATGCGCTGCGCATACCACCGCTCCGGCACGAATTCGAAGACGCCAGGGGCAGCACTGTCGTGCCGGACGAGGTGCTCCAGCGCCGCGGCCGCGTCGCCCGCGGACAGCGGAGGCAGCCCGCGCCGCACGAGACGTGCGGTGACGTCGGGCCGATCGGCGGCCATGCCCACGTCGGCGAACGGCCCCCATCCGATGCTCAGCGCGGGCAGTCCCTCGGCACGCCGCCGCCAGGCCAGCGCATCCAATGCCGCGTTGGCCGCGGCGTAATTCGCCTGGCCAGGGGTGCCGAGTACGCCCGCAACGGAGGAGTAGGTGATGAAGAGTTCGATCGGTTGATCGCGGGTGAGCTCATCGAGGTGGCGCGCCGCATGGTATTTGGGTCCGAGCACGGTCTCGAACCGCGACCAGGTCTGCTCGCTGATCACGCCGTCGTCGAGCACTCCCGCGCAGTGGACCACGCCGCGCAGTGGCGGGAATCCGGATTCCGAAATGCTCTGCAGCAGTTCCGCGACGGCCGCGCGGTCGCCGACATCCGCCTGCCGCGCCGTCACTCGAGCGCCGGTGCCGCGCAGCGATTCCAGCAGCCGTTCCCCTGCGGGATCCGGCGCGCGTCTGCCTACCAGCACCAAATGCCGTGCTCCGCGGTCGGCCAGCCAGTGCGCGGCCGCGGCGCCGCGGCCGCCGAACCCTCCCGTCACAAGATAGGTGCCATCGGGCAACCGGTCGCCGCCCGCGGCAACCGGGACGTCTTTGCCGAGCAGGACGACGCGACCGGGATGATCTCGTTGCGACATGGCGCGGAACGCCTCGGCGGCACGATCGATGCCGTAGGCAGCGTGCGGCAGCGTGGTCAAAGCGCGCTGCTCGAACAGTGCCAGCACACTGCGCAAGGCAGCGCCCAGTCGCCGCGGGTCGACAGCGACCGGATCGAAGGTCCGGTGGTCGACATCCGCATGCCGATGCACCGTTCCGGTCTGCACCGGGTCGACGATCTCGACGAATCGTCCTCCCGCGTGCAGTACTTCGGATGCGTGTGCGGCGAAGCCGTCCCCCGAGGTGTGCACGACGACGTCCAGTCCGTGCCCGGCGGTCGCCGCCCGAACCCGTTCGCCCAACTCGTGGCTGCGCCAGGTATGGATCTGTGTGACCGGCAGACCCGTGCTCCGCGCCCAGCGACACAGCGCGGCGGTCGCGCACACCTGCGCTCCGGCGTGCACGGCGAGCTGCACCGCGGCCATGCCGATGCCATCGGCGGGGCCGTGGACGAGCACCCGGTCCCCGGCGCGCAGACCGCCGAGGTCGAACAGCGCGTGCCAGGCGGTGGTGAAGGCGTAGGGCACGGTCGCGCCGTCGGCGAAGGGCAGGTCGTCCGGCAGCCGGGCCACCATGGCCTGGTCCACCGTCACGTGGCGGGCGAAACTGTCGGCCGCCAAGGCGACGACGCGGTCACCGACCGCGAATTGCTCGACCCCGGCACCAATCGCGGTGATCCGGCCCGCGCACTCGGAACCCAGCGGTCCCGCCCCATCCGGATGGATGCCCGAGGCCACCCAGAGGTCGTGGGCGTTGAGGCCGGTGGCGGCGACGACGATTTCGACTTCCCCTGCTGCCGGTGCGCGTCGGATACCGGGCTCCAACCGCATCCGTTCGAACTCGCCGGAACGGTGCGCCACCAACCGGTAGTCAGTGGACGCGAGGCCTTCGGCGACGCGCGCGGTCAGCCAACGGCCGTCGCGGAGGGCGAATTCGCCTGCGGCGCGGCCGCTGAGCAAACCATCGACGATCGGGGCGCTGTCCACGATGGTTTCCGCGGGCAGGTCCAGCAATCGGCATCCGAACTCGGGGTGCTCGGTGGCCAGCGTGCGTCCGAAACCCCACAGCAAAGCTTGATCAGGGTCCGGCAGGTCGGCCGGGGTGACGCGCTGAGCGTTCACGGTCAGCAACCAGAGCGCGGCAGGCCGGTGTGCTGCCGAGTCCAGAGCGCGCGTCAACCGCAGGGCGGCTTCGATGCGAACCTGGGCAGGAGCCGCCGTCCACGCGAAGGCTATGCCTTGAAACGAATTCGCGGCCTCGGAAGACAGGATCTCGTCGGCTGCGTGCCCGTCCTCGGGGCGAATCATCACGATTTCAGCGCCCCGCGCGCTCAATCCGGCGGCGACAGCGTCCCCGACCGCTCCGTCACCGAAGATCAGCCATCGACCCGCAGGTTCCTCGCGCACGCCACCCTCGACAGGAGCCCATTCCACGTGATGCAGCAGACGTGCGAGTCTTGTCGAGTCCGACTCCGCGGCAAACGATTCCGGCAGAGTATCGAACTTCGCGGCCAGCAGGCTCACACCCTGAACGCTGGCGAGCGGCCGCCCGGACTCCGAGTACAGGGTGGCGTCACCGACGATGATCCGCCTCCCTCGTTCGGTCACCCGCACCCGGCACCGCACGGTCGCATCCCCCGCCGTCGGGTTGCCGAAGAATCGGACACGATCGATCTCCGACGGCAAGAACAACTCCTCGCCCCCGGTAGCCGTCACCACGATGCTGTGCAGACAGGCATCGAGCAGGATCGGATCGAGCGCCGTGCCGTCACCGGCCAACCGGAACACCGTCTCGGCCTCGGTGGCGCTGATCCGCCGGAACTCCAGGGCGCAGCGGTAGTCAGGACCCAGGTCCAGGCCCAGCCGGGCGAGAGCGTCGTAGTAGGCGGTCCAGATGCGCGCATCGGAATGAGCGGAGTCTGCCGCATACGGTTTCACCGGCTCAGGCTGCGCCGCAGTGAGTGTCGCTTGCGCATAACCGGCTCGGGCGTCGTCGGAGCCGAGGAAGCGCACATCATGGCCGTCCGGGCCGGGTTCGACCACGACCCGCACCACTGCTTCGGCGGTGACCTCCAACGGCGTGATCAGCCGCAGCTTCCTGACTTCCCATGCCCCGGGCAGTCGAGTGGCGATCTCGTTCAGCTGAACGCTCAGCCACGCCGCGGGCACTGTCGGCAGACCACGCAGCCGATGTCCTGCGAACATCTCCGGGGTGAGCCGCAGGGCGCGTGGTGCGTGTGCGTCGTCCCGGCGCGGCGTCAGCTCCAACCAATGCCGTTTGCGCTGGAACGGGTAGGCCGGTACATCGACATGTCGCCAATGGTGACCGGAATAGACGGCACCCCAATCGATCTCGGCGCCATCGACATACCGTCGAGCCAGTTCGAGCGACCCGCTCGACACCTCAGCGACCGACCCGCTCACTGTGACCCCGGAGGCGACGTTCTCGAGCGCGGCACGCAGCTGCGCGGCAGTGTCGAAACCGATCGCCACGCGCTCACCGAAGTGTGTTCGGCCCAGCGCGGCGCGCGCACAAAGATCCACCAATGCGATCTCAGGGTGGGCGACGAGTAGATCCCGGTAGCGAGCCCCCAGTTCGCGCAGGGCATCGGCGCTTTTCGCCGACAGGACCAGCAAATGAGGCCCGGCATCGTCGGGGGCATCGGCCTCCGAGACCTGCGGCGGTTCTTCGATCACCACGTGCGCGTTCGTCCCGCTGATCCCGAAGGCGCTCACCCCCGCCCGCCGGGGCCGTCGAGAACGCCGCCACGGTCGCTCTTCGGCGACCACCCGGATAGCGACCGAATCCCAGTCGATATGCGGATTGCCCGAACGGAAATGCAGCGAGGCGGGAATGCGCTCGTGGCGCATCGACTCGATCACCTTGATGATGTTCGCGATGCCCGCCGCCGCCTGGGTGTGCCCGAGATTCGACTTCACCGACCCGATCCACAGCGGCGTGGTTTCCGTGCGACCCTCCCCTAGGGCTGCGGCCAGGGCGTTCACTTCGATCGGATCACCGAGTGCCGTGCCGGTGCCGTGTGTCTCGACGTAATCGATGTCCCCCGCCTCGACGGCCGCGTCCGCCAGCGCCGCGCGGATGACCCGTTCCTGCGCCGGACCGTTGGGTGCGCTCAATCCCTGGCTGCGGCCGTCGGAATTGACCGCGGAGCCGCGCACCAGCCCCAGCACCCGATCGCCGTCCCGCCGCGCGTCCGCCAGCCGCTTGAGCACCAGCATTCCCGCGCCGTCACTCCAGACGACGCCGTCAGCGCGTGCGTCGAAGCTCTTGCACCGGCCATCGGCGGCCAGGCCGCGCGCCCGCGCGAAGTAGATGTCGAGCGAAGGCGTCAGCACCACGGTGGCGCCGCCCGCCAGCGCCAGATCGCATTCGCCGCTGCGCAGACTGCGCACCGCCGTGTGGACGGTCACCAGCGACGAGGAGCACGCGGTATCGATGGTGAGGCTCGGCCCCTGCGCGCCGAGGAAATACGACAGTCGGCCGGAGGCGACGCTGGAGAGGTTTCCGGTGCCGAACCAGGCATCGGGCGCGAGGTCGGCCCGCGCCATCCGTTCGGCGTAGTCGTTGGACATCACACCGACGAAGACGCCGGTCCGGCTGCCCTCCAGGCGGCTCGCCGGGTAACCGGCGTGTTCGAGCGCCTCCCACGCAGTTTCGAGCAGCAGCCGCTGCTGCGGGTCCAGCATCCGGGCCTCGCCGACGGAGATGTCGAAGAATCCGGCATCGAAATCCTCGACACCGTCGACGAAACCGCCCCAGCGGGTGTAAGTCTTGCCGTCGGCATCCGGGTCCGGATCGAAGACGGCGTCCACGTCCCAGCGGTGCGCGGGTACCTCGGTCACCGCGTCGGTTTCGGTGGTCAGCAGGCGCCACAGATCGGCGGGCCCGCGCACGCCGCCGGGATAACGGCAGCCGACGCCGACGATCGCGATCGCGTCGGCGTAATCGTCCGGGGCAAGCTCGGCTTCGCGTGCTGTGAGCTGAGACACGTTCGGTGTACTAGGTGTAACCGGAAGTTTCGTTGGGTATACCGGGGCTGTGAGCTGCTCGGAGATGCGCGTGGTCGGTCGCTGTTCGGCCTGCTGCCCTGCCGTGCGGCCGGGGGCGGACGTGGCGCCGAGCCGGGCGATCTCCTCCGAGACCGCGGCGACCGTCGGATGATCGAACAGCAGCGTCGCCGGAAGTCGCATCCCCAGATCCGCGGACAGCGCGTTGCGCAGCTCGACCGCCATCATCGAATCGAGCCCGAGTTCTCGCAGCGGCGTGCGGTCGGAAACCGCTGTCGTGCGGCCGAGTGCCGTCATGGCGTGGGTGCGCACCAGTTCCCGCAGTTCCGCCGGATCGCGCGAATCCTGGGCTTCGACCGCGGCGACCGGTTCCGGCTCCGCCGGAACCTCCGTGACGGCGGGAAAGACCGACACGACTCCCTCCGCCGACAGCAGCCAACGCAATGCTCGGACACCGTCTTCGGCGGCCAGTTCGCCGACACCGTGGCGCGCCCACGCGCGGCGGGCGGCTTCGCTCAGCCCTTCGGCCATGCCGGTGCCCGCCCACGGCCCCCACGCGATGCTCAGGGCAGGCAGTCCTCGAGCCAGCCGCAGGCGGGCGAGGGCATCGAGATACGCGTTCGCCGCGGCGTAATTGCCCTGCCCGGCGGTGCCCACCACGGCGCTGACCGAGGAGAACAGCACGAACAGATCGAGCGGCTGTCCCGCGGTCAGCTCGTGCAGGTGCCACGCGCCCGCGACCTTTCCCGCAAACACCCGGTCGATGTGCCCGGCGGACTGCTCGAACAACAGGGCGTCGTCCAGAACTCCCGCACAGTGCACGACCCCGGCCAGCCTCGGCAACTCCACGCCGAAGCGGCTGATCAGGCGGGACAACGCATTCCGGTCTTCGACATCGACCACCGCGGTCTCGACTCGCGCCCCCGAAGCCGCGATCCGCGCCATCCCCCGCTCGTCTCGCGAGGTCGGGCCGTTGCGCCCGGCCAGCACGATCGTGCCCGCGCCGGCCTCGGCCAGCGTCCGCGCGGCAGTCAACCCCAGCGCGCCACGTCCGCCGGTGATCAGATACGCACCGCCACGTTTCACCTCGGGCGCCCCGCCCGGTTCGTCGGAGGGCTGCATCCGCGTCGTGTAACGGTGACGCCCGCGCAGCGCGATCGCGAAATCAGTGGCGCCGGAGCGAATCTCGTCCACCAAGCGGTGGTCGTCGCAGCGCGCGTCCGCGGGCAGGTCGATCAGGCGGCACCGCAACTCGGGCAGTTCGGTGCGCGTCACCGCACCCAATCCCCACAGGGTCGCGGCGGCCGGACGCACGGGTTCCCCGGCGAGCGCTCCGGTCGCCCCCATTGTCACCAGGTACAACGGTGCGTCGGAAACCAGCCGAGCCATCCGTTGCACCACCGCGAGCGCGAATCGCGTTTCCACCCGCGCCGATTCGGCGCTGTCGTCCGCTTCGGCATCGGCGAGGTAGATCACCGCACGGTCGTCGCCGGGCCACACGTCCGGATCGGTCGTACGCTCCACGGATACCGCATCGGTACCCGCGGCGCGCAGCGCTGCGGCGAGCCGGTCCGCCTGCTGCCGGACGCCGACCACCAACGCGGCGGCGGGCGCCCGTCCGCTCGGCGACGCCACGACGCGCTCCCAGGTCGGACGGTGGGTGAAGCCGGACATGCTATCCCGATCCTGCGGCTGCCCGGCAGTGCCGGACTCGGCGAACCATACGTCTTCGATATCGCAGACAACCGCGCCCGCGGTATCGAAGACCGTCAGACGAACGGTGCGGCCGGTGCGCTCGGTCAGCGCCCACGCCGTTGCCCCCGCACCCTGGCCGGACAGACGCAGACGGCCGATACCCACCGGCAGACGCGCCGCGTCGCCATCTGCGGACACCAACGCGAGACCGGTCTGGATCGCGGCGTCGAGCAGACACGGCAGCCAGGCGTCCGGTTCGTCGGCGAGTTCCGCCGGGCGCGTCAGTTCGGCGAGCACGCGGCCCTCGCCGGACCACAATCGCGTGATCCAGCGGAATCGCGGGCCGAAAGTCAATCCGGCATCGGCACACCGGCGGTAGAAAGCCGCGACATTCTCTTCGGTGGACAGCGCGAGCCGAGCCGCGGACAGTTCGTCGGAATCGCGGGGTCGATTCGTGGCGGCTCGAACCGTCGCGGACACCGCGGTGACCGCGCCCTCGTCGACGTGGAACCGCACCTCGGCGCGACCGCCCACATCGGAGACCAGCGGCTCGGACAACTCCTCCAGCGGCACCGGTCGCGCGGCGACGAAGTCGATCAGCTCGTGGCCTGCGCCTCCGGCCGCATGCAACGCGCGCAACGCGAGCTCTGCCGCGGGCACCACCGCATGGTCGCGAAAGCGATGCTCGGCGAGATACCCCGTGCTCGGCGACGCGCTCTCGATCGGCACAAAGACCCGCTCTCGTTCGAAGGGGTAGGTGGGCAGGCCGTTGCGCCTGCGCGCGTCCAGCGGAACCACTGCGCTCCAGTCGATTTCAGCGCCCAGGCGATACAGCTCGCCGAGCCCGGTCAACAGCACCTCGTCGTCGGTGGACGTCCGGCGCATGCTCGGCACCCACACAGCGGCGGGGTCGGTGTGCCGCCCGAATTCCGACAGCACCGGATGCGGTCCCACCTCGAGGTAGACATCCACGCCCGACTCGGCGGCCGAGCGCACACCCTCGGCGAAACGGACGGTGCCACGGGCATGCGCGCGCCAGTACGCCGCATCCATGAGGCCCTCGATCCGCGTGCCGGTCACGTTCGACACCAGCGGAATCGTCGCCGCGCGCGGGACGGGAACCAACTCGGCGACCCTGGCTTCGAAGTCGTCGAGCATCGGATCCAGCAGGGGCGAGTGGAACGCCGCCGTCCCGGGCAGCCGCACGGCACGGATCGACCGTTCCTCAGCAGCCCGCACAACCCGCTGCACCCCGTCCACCGATCCCGACACGACGAATTGCCCAGGGCTGTTGACCGCCGCGACCGACACACTCGCCGAGAGCTCGTCCAACAGTGTTTCGAACTCCACGGGCGCGGCGAAGACCGCCGCCATCGCCCCTTGCTGCGCCACTGCCTGCATCAACCGGCCCCGTTCGGCAGCCAGACGCAAACCGGTGGCGAGATCGAACACGCCCGCGACGGTCGCCGCGACCAGTTCACCGAGGCTGTGCCCCAACACGACGTCGGGGCGGACGCCGAACGCCGACCACAGCTCGGCGCAGGCCCATTCGAGCGCGAACAAGGCCGGTTGCGCGTACTCGGTACGGGCCAGCACATCGTCGTCCGCCTCGAACAGCACCGACCGCAGACGCAGGCCGCCGCGAAGCGGTCCCAACAACTCGTCGCACCGGTCGAGCGCCGTGCGGAAAGCCGGGTACCTGCGGTCGAGCGCCGCGCCCATCCCGGCGTACTGTGCGCCCTGCCCGGTGAACAGCATCGCGACCCGCGGCTTGCCCGGATCCGGATCGATGGACCGATCTGACGGTGCCGCGAGATCGCGCGCCGCTTCCTCGGCTGTCCTGGCCACGACCGCTCGCCGGTACGCGAAATGCGTGCGTCCCAGCGCCGCGGTGGCGGCGACGTCGGCGAGCGGCATCTCCTGCCGGTCCAACTGCTCCGCATAGCGGTGGGCCAGCGCATCGAGGGCCGACCGGGTGCGCGCCGAAATGACCAAAAGCGCAGGCTCATTCGGATCGGCACGCGCCAGGGGCTCGGGTGCCTGCTCCAGCACCACATGTGCGTTGGTGCCCGCGAATCCGAACGAACTCACCCCTGCCAATCGCGGCTGTCGCGTCTGCGGCCAGGCGACGTCGTCGGTCGGCACCGCCAGCGCCGTGCCGTCGAGCCTGATCTTCGGATTCATTGTGGCGAAATCGTGCTGACGTGGAATTCGTTCGTGCTGCATCTGCAGCACCACCTTGATCAGCCCGGCGACGCCCGCGGCCGCCTCGAGGTGCCCGATCTGCGACTTCACCGAACCGAGCAGGCACACCGACCCATCCGCACGTGGCACGCCGACCACCTGCGACAACGCCTCGATCTCGATCGGATCGCCCAGCGGCGTGCCCGTGCCGTGCGTCTCGACGTAGCCGATCCGATCGGCGGCGCACCCGGCGTCGGTCAACGCGTCGCGCAGCAACTCGCGTTGTGCCGTCGGATTCGGTGCGGTCAGCCCCATGGAACGACCGTCGTGGTTCACGCTCGAGCCTCGGACGAGCGCCCTGATCTCGTCACCATCGGCGAGCGCTCGCGAAAGCGTTTTGAGCACAACGACACCCGCGCCCTCGCCACGCACATACCCGTTCGCGCGCGCGTCGAAGGGGCGACAGCGCCCATCCGGAGAGAGCGCGCCCATGCGGGCCAGCGCCTCCGAAGTCAGCTCGGATTGCAGCAGATTCACTCCGCCCGCCAACGCGACGTCGCACTCCCCAGCCCGCAGACTGCGGCACGCCTGATGCACCGCCACCAGCGACGACGAGCACGCGGTGTCGATCGCCACCGCCGGACCACGCAATCCGAGCACGTAGGACACCCGCCCCGCCACGATGCTCGACATCGTCCCGGTGAGCGTGTGCGCGTCCACCGAACTCACCCAGTCCGGTGTGATCGTGCGCTGGTATTCCTGCCAGCTGACACCGAGGAACACCCCCGTGCGGGCCGCGGCCGGACCACCCGGCACCAGTGCGGCGTCTTCCATTGCCGCCCAAGCCACTTCGAGGGCCAGCCGCTGTTGCGGATCCATCGACGCCGCCTCGCGCGGCGCGATCCCGAAGAACTCCGCGTCCATCGCATCGATCGGACCCGCGAGCAGCCCGGCTCGCCGCCGCGCCCGTCGAGGCGCCGAATCCGTTACCACCCAACGGTTCTCCGGCGCCTCGACGATCGCGTCGCGGCCCGAGGACAGCAGTTCCCAGTACTGCTGCGGGGATTCCGCGCCGCCGGGAAAGCGACAGCCGACTCCCACGATGGCAATCGGCTCGCGTTGCGGCCGCGCCTCCAACTCCTGAATCCGGCGGAGCGCCCGCGTCAGCAAGACCCGTAGGTCGTACCCATCATCCGACATCTGCGAAGCCACCCACATCTTGCAAAAGTTGTGACGTGGAACATACGACGCGCCCGGTTACGCGTCAATTACCTTCGGTGTGCACAAAATTAACTCAAGTTACCAACTAGTAGCTTGATCTTCCGCTGAACCATGTTGCCCAAGTGAAACATTCACTTTTGAAGGATTCACTTCCGAGCTACTCATGCACCCGCCGCGCGCCGATCCGATCGATCCGCTCCCGCCCCCACGCACCCAGCGGCTCCAGCGCGGCGTTCAGCGCGACACCGATCTCGGTCAACCGGTACTCCACCCGTGGCGGCACTTCCCGATAGACGGTCCTGTCGACGATGCCATCCTCCTCCAGCTCCCGCAGCTGCTGGATGAGCATCTTCTCCGAGACGCCGGGCAGCCCCTTGCGGAGCTCGCCGAAGCGCCGAACCCGGTGGTTGTCCAACTCCCAGAGAATCAGCGCCTTCCACTTGCCACCGACGACATCCATCGCCGCATCGATCCCGCAGAAGTACGGCCCCGACCGCTTCGAGCCCATCGTCCACCCTCTCCACCTGTTAACAAACCAATCGGTAAGTACCCCACAAAATAGTAGGTACTTGCCCGCCCGCCGGTCGTCGAGCACTCTTGATTTCAGCGCGCTGACCAGGATTTTCTCGACCTCAAAGGAGCTGAACCCGCAATGGCGGAGACCACGAAGACCCCGGTGACCATCCTGGGACTCGGCGCGATGGGGCAGGCGCTCGCCGCGACCTTCCTGAAGGCGGGGCTGCCGACCACCGTGTGGAACCGCACCCCCGGCAAGGACGCCGACCTCCGCGCCGCCGGAGCCACGAGCGTCGCCACCATCGCCGAGGCGATCGACACCGACGGCCCGATCATCGCCGTACTGCTCGACCACGCTTCGGTGCACGCCACCCTCGACCCGGTAGCCCACCGACTGGCCGGACGGCAACTGATCAACCTCACCAGCACCGCCCCCAACGAGGCCCGCGAACTCGCCGCCTGGGCGGCCCGCCACGACTGCGACTACCTCGACGGCGGCATCATGGCGATACCACCCATGATCGGACAGCCGGGTGCGTCCATCCTCTACAGCGGCTCACGGACGGTCTTCGACGCACACCACGAATCCCTCGAATTACTCGCTGCCGCAGAATACTTGGGCGACGACGCGGGCCTCGCCTCGACCTACGACTTCGCCCTGCTGGCGGCCATGTACGCCATGTTCGGCGGCTTCCTGCACGGCGCGGCCATGATGCGGTCGGTCGGCGTCCCCGCCGCCGAATTCGGCCGGCGAGCCGCCACATGGCTCAGCGCGATGACCCAATCCTTGCCGCACCAAGGCGCCGTCATCGACACCGCCACCTACACCGACCCCATCCAGTCCATCGCCTTCCACAAAGCCGCACTCGACGCGATCAACCGCGCCAGCCGCGACGCCCACGTCACCCTCGACTTCGTCGCCCCCTTGAAAACCCTCCTCGACCGCCAAGTGGCCGACGGTCGAGGAGCCCTCGGCTTCGAACGCACTTTCGAAGAACTTCTCTGATCCCCCGCGTGGGCCGCACTCCTTCCACCGGTGCGGCCCACACGCCCTTCGCCCGCAAACGCTCAAGAATCCGCAGGTCAAGCCGCGATTTGGTCCACACGGAGATGATCCGATAATCTTGCTGGGCACACCGGTCCGGGTGGCGGAATGGCAGACGCGCTAGCTTGAGGTGCTAGTGCCCTTTATCGGGCGTGGGGGTTCAAGTCCCCCTCCGGACACAGACACTACGCACACGGGTGGTTGTGGAGCAGTTTCTGCCACGACCACCCGTTTTTCGTGGTCGTAGGTGAGCTTCAGGCCGAGTTGCCGGTAGACCTCGAGTTTGTCGGTGGGGTCAGCTGCCTTCAGTATGTGAACCAGGCCGCCCAGTGAGGTCACAAGCTGGTGGATCTCCTCCTTGTTCAAGTGGTGATCCGACCGTTGCTCGGCTTCCAGCGCGGTGAGCTGTGCAGCGGTGGCCTGGCGTTCGCGCTGAACTTGTTGGGTCCAGCTCGCCACAAGGGCCGGGTCGGTGCCCGCTTCCAGTGCTGCTCGGTACCGGGACAGTTTGCGGTCGTGTTCGGCAAGCGATCGTCGTGCACTCTCGATGGCCGGTGTCTTGTCGGTCTGGGCGTCTTCGAGCATGGTCAGCGAATGCTCGATCCGGTCGGGGTGGAAGATGTCGGCCATCCATGAATCGATCGGGGCGCTGAGCTGGTCTTCGCGCAGGTAGACGGTCGTCGGGTGGTCGATCTTGTTGGCGAGGGCGTACTCGGAGGGATACCGGCAGCGGTAGTGCGGCAGCCCGTGGTTCCAGTTGCCTTGCATGCGGCGTCCGCAGGCGTCGTGGAACAACAGTCCCTTGAAGGCGTACGGGTGCTGGCGGCGGGTAGTGGTCCTGCCCGTCGACTGCGGGCCTCGGGCGGCGAGCCGAAGTTGTGTCTGCTCGAAGACGTCCTTGCTGATGAGCGCGCCATGGGCAGGTTGGTCGGAGTAGACCCACTCCGTCTTCGCGTTCCACGCCAAGCGGGTGTGATGGCCCAAGGCGACGTCATCGACGTCGATAAGGGACTCCTGCTTGCGCTGTTTGTTCCACACCTCGTAGCCGGTGTAGCGCGGATTGCCCAGGATCGCGCGCACCGCGCTCTTGGACCACGCGGCGCCGGAGCGATGGCTGTTGCGCCTGCGGTCGTAGGCCGACGGGCACAAGATGTTCTCGGCGGTCAGGCGTTGCGCGATAGCGAAAATCCCTATGCCGGACAAGTACTCGCTGAAGATCCGCTGCACCACCGGCGCGGTGACAGGGTCGGGTTCAAGGGTATGTAGCCGTTTACCGTCGGCGGCTTTGCCCGGATTCGGATGAGGCCCGGCGTCTGCGAGACGATACCCGTAGGGTGGTCGGCCGCCGAGGTAGCGGCCCTCGACCTGCGCTTGCGCGGCCATGGCGGCGCGGACGCGGATCTTGATGCGGTTGCGTTCGCCTTTGGACATGCCGCCGAACACCGACATGATCAGATCGTGTGCTTCGGAGTCCGGGTCGATCGGGCCGCCGACCTCCGGCACCCACAGTTGCACGCCGTAGTGGACGAAGACCGGAAACGTCAGCCTGAACTGGTTGCCGTAGAACGCGCGCTGCGGTTCCCCGATCACGACCGCGTCGAACCCTCGCTCGGGCTCTTTGAGCAGCTCGAGCAACCGCCCGGCTGCGGGGCGGCGCTTCCACGGAATCGACCGCGACTGCCCGATGTCGAAGAACTCCGCGACGATCTGCCCGTGCTGACCGACCAGAGCGTTCGCTCGTCCGAGCTGCCAGTTGCGAGACGCTTCCGGATCTTGCTGGTCTTCGGTGGAGACCCGCCCGGCGAAAGCGAACCTGATCATTGCTGCGATTCCTCCTGCTGGTTGAGAAAGACATCGGTGTTCGGTGACGACCGCGCCGCACCGCCCCATCCTCGGGAGTTGTGGCGGAGGAAGTCGGCCGTGGATTCGATGCTGGAATCGGTCGGGGACTATCGACAGTCTCGCCACGAGTCTCGCGGACATGTCGGAGGATAATCTCCAGCAACACTTTAGGGCTACGGCGTTCAGCTCAGGCGGGCCGCCCGGGGCGAAGACTGTGAGGTCCTTCGTGCAGCTTCGGGCAGCGTCATCATGAGCGTTGCCGCGATCAGAGCGCACGGCGCACGTCCTCGACTATGGTCGCCAACTGGCGGCTGTCCGTTGATGATCCGCATCTCGTTCTGCACCGATCGCGAGCCCCGTGCGTTCGGGCGTGGCTATCCCTCCGCCGAGAACCAAAGACCGATGCGCTGGGGCGAGTAGTCGTGAACGATAGCGGCGCGGGCGGCAAAGGCCCAGGAACAGCTCGGGCGCCAAGAGGGTCAGTAGAGAGCTGACCGTGGAGATCGAAGGGCATGGTTCCTCCAGGCCTGCCGATTCTCCCGCCTTCTATGAAAGCCGACTCCCGGTGATTTCGCTACCACCTGTGGGCGAAGGTGCGCCTGAGCATCGGCAGACTTGAATTCGCGACAGCCAGCCGGACGTTTCGCTCTCTGCTCGCATCAACGGAAGAAGTAGTTGCTGCGCAATAGAATTCGCTGCACCTGACGCTCAGCTATTTCGCCGCATCCGTTGGAAATTCGGCGGGTTCCACTGGAACCTCAATCTGAGAAGAGTGCGGCTGGCTGAGCTTAGTTACCACCGGTCGATCCACCAGCTCGCCGTCGCTCCCGCGCTCGGCGTAGTGCTCGGAGATCCAGATTGTTCGATGCTTCCCCAACGATGGATACCATTGACGCCGGTAGTGGCCCCGAACACGCCATTTCAGCGCCTCCAGATTTACCGCTGCCCGAGGTTCACTGTCATGGTGACCGACGGGTTTCGCGGTGTACCGCACCACCACAGCAGGACGAGGCCGACGCGCACCGCCGAGGGACGGCACACGCCGTGTCCGTGGCCCCGTCGGTGCTGCCGCCAACAGCCGCGTCAAACGCCCCAGCTCCTCCACGCCCTTCGTGGTCCCATAGGAGTCCGCCACTCCGGTTTCCCGGTCGATCCTCACCATCGACCACATACTCTTGTTCAGGTTCGGATTACGTAGACGTCGACACAGCGTAGCTATCGGAATCCGTACGATATCCACGTATGTGCCGGTATCCCGCCACGCCAGCAGCACCCCATGCGTTGTCTCCACATCCCCTACCGCGAGCAGCACGCCGCACGTCGACGGCAGCGCCATGTCCCATCCGGCGCACCGCGCGGCGTCAGACAGGATCGCCTGTCCTGCAAGCCCATCTGCGAAGTACAAATCATGGTCGCCATCCGGGTCGACCAATACCCGACCGGCGGTGGCGACTGCCTGCGCCCAGTAAAGCATCGACCAGTTCTGGGCCAACAACGTCATGTACGGACCTGGTGCGACCACCCCGTAGCTGCGCGCCGCATCCGACAGCAATCTGCCGATCCGAGCCCCATCCGAGTCCAGGTAGATACGGCTCTGCTTTTCCAACAACAGCGCAGGAGCGAGCACATCCAACTCATTCCGCGCCCGCCGCGTTATTACCTCCACCACTTGCGGCATCGACTCGGCGGTGAGCATCGCGGAGGTGATGCTATCGACAGGAACCGTCAACAGCTTGGCGTTGACCACCGCCTTCACCGGCCACGGCGTCCGGTCCTCGACACCGTGGCGCCTGGCCAAGGTATACGCCACACGGGCAACCGGCTTTCCGGCGGCGAACTCGTCCCGCACAGTCTGCCGTTTGACCAACTGCGGCGCTCCTCGACCTCGAACACCGCGCTCCCTACTTGGGAGTGCCTGCTCCGACACCGCTGTATCCAACGACAACGACGGCAACCTCGGCAACGCCTTCCGCAGTTCTGCCAGCATGTCCAACCAATGCGGTTGGTCGAACAGATCCTGGCGCCCATCCACGACGTCCGCCCTCTGATGCTCCGAGCCGCCCCGGATGATCACCTCGGCGAACACGGCTGCCCGAGCCGACTCCGCCTGACCGACACTCACCATCGTTCGTTACCCAGTCCTTCGACGTTCCCCCCACATAAAACCATCTACCGTCACCTCGGACCTGCCTGAGCGCGAAACTACCTTGCGGCTCATACCAGCTGAAAATTTCACTGCCTACCAGTGCACAGACCGAACTTCGCTGGATTTTCGGCGATCGCTGCCGGAACCCTCTGACGGTGTCGGGCGCGTCCCCGTGCACCCGCCTCAGCCTTCCCACGGGCACGGAGTCCATCTCACCACCCAGACTGCATCCTCAGAACCCGCAAACTACATCCAAACTCTGCAACACCCGAAGCTATCCCCGCACACCGCAAACAATCTGCGAACAAGACGACCAAACTTAAGGTGAGCCCTACTATCACAATCCGTCACACCTCATGCTCTCTGGTCGCGGAAACATCACGGCCACTTCGCAGTCGGGGCGCGTACGGTGGGTTGTGTGATGTCACTGGCGAAGCTCGGCAGTGGCGACGGCTACACCTATTATCTCCGCTCGATCGCCACGCAGGACGTGAACGATCGCGGTCCGCAGGACCTTTCGACCTACTACAGCGAACGCGGCGAATCCCCCGGTCGCTGGCTGGGTTCCGGCCTGCCGAACGTCGGTATCGAGGCCGGTGAGGCGGTGACCGAAGCGCAGATGCGGGCGTTGTTCGGTCACGGCCTGCATCCGAACGCCGAGGTGATGATCGCCGCCGAAGTAGAAGCCCGCGCCGCAGAAGGCATCTCGCGACGCACGGCGCGGGCGCACGCGGTACACCTGGTAAGGCTGGGTGCTCCATTCACGAAACACGTGGCCGCGGAGTACTCCTACCGCTACGAGCGGGCCCACGCATATGCCGCCTACAACGCCGAGCACGGCCGCGTCCACTACGCCCCGATCCCCGCTGAGGAGCGCAGCCGCATCACCACCGACGTTGCTGGGCGCATGTTCGCCGAGGAATATGGCCGCCCACCCCGCGATGACGGGGAATTGTCGGGCTGGGTGGCTCGCGCCAGCCGGACGCCGTCGAAGCGGGTCGCCGGGTTCGACCTCACGTTCTCGCCGGTCAAGTCGGTGTCGACGTTGTGGGCGCTGGCGCCTCGCGAGGTGTCGGAGAAGATCGAGGCCGCCGTCGATGCCGCCCTGCGCGATGTCCTGGCCTATCTGGAGGAGCACGCGGTGTTCACCCGGGTCGGTCGGCACAGCCGCCGCCAAGTCGACGTCGTCGGTGGCCTGATCGCCACCGCTTTCCAGCACCGCGATAGTCGCGCGGGTGACCCGAATCTGCACGTCCACGTGGTGATCTCGAACGCGGTCAAACGCCACGACGGGCAGTGGGGTGCACTCGACGGCAGGATGATCTACCAGCACAACGTCGCCGCCTCCGAGCTGTTCAACACCCGGCTGGAGCACTACCTCGAGCAGTCCCTCAACGTGCAGTTCGCCGAACGCCACAGCAGCAGCCGACGCCGGCGCGGGAAGCGGCCGGTGCGGGAGATCGTCGGCGTCCAGGAGCGCCTGGCCGAGGAATGGTCGAAGCGGTCAGCCGCCGTGGACGCCGAGCTGACCACCCGCACCACGCGGTTTCAAGCCGAGCGTGGCCGCGAGCCAACACCGGCTGAACTGCACGACCTCGCCCAAGAAGCCACCTTGAAAACCCGCGGCCACAAGGTGGCGGCCCGTTCGCGTGCTGAGCAACGCGCTGAATGGCGACGTGATGCCGTGCAACTGCTCGGCGGTGAGAGCGCGGTCGATGCGATGGTCGCGACCGCACTGGGACAGCCGATCCCGCAGCGGGAGGTCACCGACGCCGCGTGGGTGGCCGCGACCGCCGCACGGGTCGTGGAGGTGGTCTCCGATTCCCGGGCGACCTGGCAATTCCGCCACATTCGCGCCGAAGCCACCCGCCAGCTGCGCGGCAGCATCAGTCCGGCCGACTGGCACACTCTCATCACCCAGGTCACCGACGCCGCCTTGAGCGAGCCGCGGTCGATCGCCCGCGGCACACCAGAGGCCGAAGACATCGCACCGACCGTCGAGGCATTGACCCGCCGCGACGGAACCAGCCAGTTCACCACCTCCGGCTCCCAGCTCTACACCAGCCCACAGATCCTCGCGGCCGAGGAACGCCTGATCGCGGCGAGCCTGCTCCAAGGAGGGCGCACCACCCCGGCGGCCGCGGTGGATGCCGCGATCATCGAGCACGCCGCCAACAACAACGGCCAGATGCTCAACGACGGCCAAGTCCAGTTGCTGCGCGAGTTCGCCACCTCCGGACGCCGGTTACACGTCGCGATCGCCCCAGCCGGGACCGGAAAGACCACCGCCATGGCCGCGCTGGTGCGCGCCTGGACCACCGAAGGCGGCACCGCGCTCGGGCTGGCACCGGAAGGACCAGCCGCCGGTGTCCTCGGCAGCGAGATCGGCGCGGACTCCAAGACCGTAGACATGCTCGTCACCGTGATCAACGACATCCAGTCGGGCGAGCGGGCCCTCGACGACGCACCGGACTGGGTGCGGGCGATCGGACCCCGCACCCTCGTAGTACTGGACGAGGCCGCGAAAACACCCACTCTGAAACTGGATTCGACCGTGTCCTGGCTGATCGAACGCGGGGCCAGCGTGCGCGCGGTCGGTGATGACCGACAACTGTCCTCCGTGCAGGCCGGAGGAGTGATCCGCGACATCGTCCACCACGCCGGCGCCGCCACCCTCACCAGCGTCGTCCGCTTCGACAACCCGAGCGAGCGCGCCACCAGCCTCGCCCTACGCCACGGCGATACGGCCGCGATCGCGTTCTACACCGACCACGGCCGCGTCCACGTCGGCACCCTCGGCGCCGTAGTGCACGCCGCGTACCGGGCCTGGCGGGTCGACTACACCCAAGGCCTCGACGTCGCGCTGCTGGCGCCGACCAACGAGCTGGTGCGCCAGCTCAACGCCCTCGCCCGCGACGAACGCCTCCGCCGCGAAGGCCTGCAGGGACCGGAAACGCTGCTGTCGGATGGGCTTTCGGCCTCGATCGGGGACATCATCACGACCAGGGAGAACAACTATCGGCTGCGGATCTCGCAAACCGATCACGTCCGCAACGGCTACCGCTGGAAGGTCCGTGCCGTCTACCCGGACGGTCGGATCACCGTTACCCACATCGGATCCGGCCGCAAAGTCACCCTGCCCACCGCTTACGTGCGTGAATGCGTCGAGCTCGGCTACGCCCGCACGATCAACTCCGCGCAAGGGCTGACCACCGACACCTGCCATGGCGTGCTGACCGGCAGCGAGGACTGCTTCCAGCTGTATGTACTGGCCACCCGCGCCCGTGCCTGCGGACACCTCTACCTCGCCACGGCAGGCGACGGCCAGGACGCTCCCGCCGAAACGTGGAACGCGCTGCACCCACCGACCGCGATCGACATGCTCACCCAGATCATCGGCCGCGACGGCGGCCAAGTCTCCGCGACCACCCAGGCCCGCCAAACCTCCGACCCGCGGCGGCAGTTCGCCGGAGTCGTCGACGCCTACCTCGAGGCACTCGCCACGGCCGCCGACGCGCGCCTCGGCAACGAGCACCACGCCGTCGTCACCGCGGCCGCTGAACGACTCATGCCTGGCCTCACCGACGAGGCGGCGTGGCCGGTGCTGCGCCAGCACCTGGCCATGATCGCCCTCACCGGGCGCGACCCTATCACCGCGCTCACAGACGCCGTCACCGCGCGGGAACTCGACACTGCCGACGACAAAGCCGCCGTACTCGTGTGGCGCATCGGCAATCGAACTATCGACGGCGGCCCGCTGGGATGGATACCGGTGATCCCGCCGGTGCTGCGCGACGACTGCGACTTCGGCGAACACCTGCGGGTACGCGCGGCGCAGATCAAGGACCTTGCCGCCCAAATCGGCGCTACGACCCACACCTGGAGACCCGAAACTGCACCAGTGTGGGCGCGACTGCTCGTCGAACGCGATCCGAACCTCACCGCCTTACTCGCCATCTGGCGGGCAGCACACGCGGTCCCTGACCACGACCGCCGCCTGACCGGACCGGTGCAATACCCAGTTGACGAACGCCGCACCCAGCTCCATCTGGATGCGGCAGTGCGGTCGCGTCTCAGAGACCTCGACACCAACACCCGCCGCTGGGCAACGCTCGCCCAAGAAGTCGACAAACGGATAACGACTGACCCGTATTGGCCACAACTGGCCGAGGAGCTGTCCCATGCCGCCGACACCGGCCTGGACGTAGCGACTGCCGTCCGCACCGCCGCCGCGCAGCGCCCGTTACCGGATGAACAGCCCGCCGCCGCGCTGCGCTGGCGACTGGTCGAAACGCTCGACGACCCGCAGCGCCGCCGCGCCGACCAACTCGCCCGCGCGGTCTCTGAATTCCGGGTCGATCAGTGGCGCCGCATGAGCGATCGGGAACTGGAAGACGAGATCCATTCTGCTCGGCGCGATTTCGATCTCGACCCGATCCTGGACATGGGTCTCATCATCGAACGTAGCCAGCGATCTGAGCGCGGCAGCGACGCCGACGCTGTACGCCGCGCTCACGCCGAACTCGATCAACACGCGGCAGCGATCCGCACCGCCCGCACCGCACAGGCCGCAGTCGCGGCCGCCGAACACGCCCTCACCCTCGCTCACTGGCAACAGGCGACCGCGCGGAACAACCCACCAAAGATGCCCTGGTGGCGAACCAACACAGCGTCCGCACGCACCGCCCGCGCGGAGCACGCTTCCCACCTCGACTACCTGCGCCGAGTCCTCAACGACGCTGAACAAGATCTGCTTGCCGTCCGCGAGACCGCCCGGCGCGCCCGAGCCGCCGTGCCCCTCGCGCACGATGACTGGAATTCCACCGTCCACCGTGCCGACAACCACGCCGCTCGCGCCGCCGAACTGGCCGCCGCATTCCACAGCGACAGCGCCTTCGCATGCAAGCTGGCGCAGGCAGAACAACGCGCGCTTCGCGAGAAGCGCCAACTCGACGACGCGTTCATCGAACACCAACGCCGCGCACAGCTGACACCGCAGCAACGCGACCTCGAAGACAGGGCTCGCCGCCATCTCGACCTCAATACGCACCACGGACCGGCATTTGCGCAGCCAACAGCCCCTACCGGGACCGGGGCGAGCCGTGAAGAGCCATTCGACACTCCGGAAATAGGCACTGACTACGAATACAGCCACTACGACTACGACTACGGACCGTAGTACTGCTGCTTCAGCGCCGAGCACACCGAGCTGGTAGTCGCTCGGCCTGACCACCGCGATGGTCGCCGAGTACGACACACGAGATTACGACACCCCCTGCCAGACTGCGGCTTTGTCCCCGGTTTGCAACGATCGGATCCGATGTCGCAGTTCTTCGGCCGCCGCGGGCTTGGTCGGCGCGAGACGGATGTAGGCACCGAGGGAATGCAGTTCGGTGATGTTGCGCAGCAGGGCCCATCCGGGCCAGTCGAGAAGGTCGTAGCCGTAAGCCGCTGCGAAGCGTGCCCGCTCATGTTGTGGTTGGTGGAAGTGATCGGGCAACCCGTTCACCAGGTCGAGTTCGCGTGGTCCGATGCTGCATTGGTCCCAGTCGATCAGTACCCAGTCACCGTGATCGCAGACGGCGTTCTCGCTGTGGACGTCGACATGCACCAGGCCCTCCCCGAGCGGGAATTCGGTCTGGGTGAACTGGCCGACCAGTGCCTCGGCGCGGGCGCGCAGCCACGCGCGGTCAGAGTCGGTGAGTGCGGGTGTCGTCCGCTCGTCTTCAAGGGCCAGGGCTTCGAACAGCCGCCGCAGCGGCTGGTATCGCGGCACGGGGAACGGCGGCCGCGCCACCGAGTGCAGGCGCCGCACAAGTGTGCCGAGGTCGGCCGGGCCCGGCCGACCTGGTGAGGGGCGGTAGGGCCAGAACGTGGCGATCGCGCCGCTGACGGTGACTGGCTGGATTCCCGACGCTGGAGTGAGGGCGATGCGTTGGGCTTCGGCTGCCAGCCACCGGGTGACGGCGACGGTGGTGTGAGCGCGCTCGCGCCGGTATGCGGTGTCGGGTGCCAGGCGCACGACGAGGTCAGCGTGCGGTAGCAACCACACTGCGTTCGACCGATGATGCAGCAGTTGCGCGTCGCGGTCGTCGACGCCGAACTCCTGACAGGCGGCGCGCACGGCCGCGCGGCCGGGAAGCTGGCTGTCGGTGGTCATGAGGCGGCAGAGGCGAGGACTGCCCGCAGATCGCTGCGCAATTCAGCGACGATCGGATTGCTGTCGTGCTGGGTGGCGATGGTGTCCAGGTCGCGGAGGCGGACGTAGCAGCGGGGTGACGACAGCTCCGTGATCGCCGTGATCGCCTCGCGCCCGTGTCGGATGGCTGATTCGAAATCACCCGCTTGCAGACAAGCGCCGGCAAGGGTGGGCAAGGCCACGGCGCGGCTGCGCGCATGTTCGCTGGAGTGTCCACGGATCGCGGTCGACAGACGCTCGACCGCCGATAGCGCGAATCCGGGGTCGGAGAGCGACAGCAAATACATCGCATGGCCGTGTTGAGCGGCGATTTCCGCGGGCGTCACGAACCATGCCCAGAAGGGTGCGGTGTCGGGTTCAGCTGCGGCGTAGCGGTCTTCGGACAGTCCCAGGGCGCGCTGGGTGGCTGCGGAGTCGTTCAGGGATGCCCAGCCCCACCCCATTACCGTGGCGATGTACCCGGCGGTGATGGTGCTGACCGGATGGCGCCTATTGGCGGCAGTTGATGAGGCGAGCTGCACGAATTTCAGTGCTTCATCAGGCCGTTTCAGGTGCAGGGACTGGTGGGCGATGTCGAGCAGAATGCTGACCGTCAGGTCGGTGCTGCGCGGATGGTCTTCTCCACGGTGCGCGGTTTGCAAGGCGTATGTCCACAGTTTGCGGGCAGAGTCGTGTTCTTCGATGTCGTAGGCCAGCCAGCCGGCCATGCTCGCCAGGTCGGCCGTAGCGATCCACAGACGTGTTCGAACGTCCGAGGCGCATGCGGCGCCTTCCAGGGCGCGGACTTGGTGCAATTGGGTAAGTGCCGCGGTCCGGCAGAGTCCGCCGCCGTGCGCGAGGTCCCATCGCCGGAATCCTTCGGTGATGGCTTCGATCGCGTCGATGTCAGCGGATCCGATGTGTGGTCGGGTGACTGGCTCGAGCCGGTCAGGGAGGATGCTGCCCAGCCGGTCGAGCTGCGGGTGAAGATGGGAACCGAGTGCGGCTGCGGTTGCCAGGGTGATGAAGTCTCTACGTTCCACCCACGTCACCTCCTCGCGGGCCAGATTACTCGCAGTCCCGGAGCCGAACCCGAGCAGCGAAGCGGGAATCGCGAAGGTATCGGCGATTCTGGCGACCAGCTTGGCGCTGGTCAGACGGCGTTCTCCGCGTTCGACGGCCGACACTCTGGACTGTGTGAGGTCGAGCAACGCGGCCAGCTGAAGTTGAGAGAGGCCGGTTGCTTCGCGAATCGAGATGAACACGACGCTGAAGTCGTGGTCCGCCAGCGCCGCGCGGACCGTGGGATCGTCGAAGAAGTCAGCGGTGAGCGCGTGCTTGAACCCGGCAGCGCAGGCGCAGTCGGCGCAGAGGTTTCCGGCGTGTTTTGTGGGCAGCGCCGTGCAGCATGTGCGGCAGATACGTCCCCCAGTATTCATATCTCACCTCAGTCAGTTGACCGCAGTTTGTCTCACAGTATGCGGTGGATTGGCTGTCAACGTGCACAAATAACCCCGTCGCCTGATCCCAGCCAGTTGTGTGCGATGCGCAAGCCCCAGTGGGGCTAGTCCCGTCGGGCGTTGGGACGGCAAACCGCGGCCGCGAATCTGGGACCAGCACCCGATGCCGGGGCATGCGGTCGACTCCCTTCCGCCCTTGCAAGTAATCAGCAACGGGCGGAGCCGGATTCGGGCGCGTACGACTGGGCCCGGCATCGGCGTGCCCACCCACCCACCGACTGTCAGGGAGCTGTCGTGAGAATTTCGCAGGACACACGAGATTTGTGGGCCGTGCAGTATCGCGACTGCGCGGTGGAGCCCATTGATTTGGATCTGGACCGCGCCCGCTTCATTCTCCACGCTCATGCCGCCCATGGCGGCGGATGTCTGCCCTATCTCGCGGCGATGGCCTACTCGTTCGGAACCGAGGTGTAGCCCGAGCATGTCCACCGAACGCCACACATCCATACTCACGCGTTCATCGCAGATGACAGCAGCTGTGCGACAGAATGTCTCGCTCTCCGGGCCGGATTCTCGGCTTCCTCGGATTCCGGACTGGCGCCAGCTCTGCGCGGCGTTCCGCCGCGTGACGGGCCACAACCCGGGCGACCATCTGATCACGCGGTGGGCGCAGGCGCTGGCGCATCTGCACCGCACACGCCGCGTAATCCCCGAACGCACGGCCGAAGTCGACCGCCGCCGAGACGATGTCGTCACGCTGATCGACAACTGGGTCAGCACCCACATTCAGCCACGACGCGGCACCGAACGCATAGGACCGGCAGTGGATGCTCTGGCCGCCGCGTACGTCGATGCCGAACTGACGTTGGCGGCTGTCGAGCACGCCTCCGAACCCGCCGTGCATGAGGCATGGATCCACGTCAGCGCCCTGGCTGTCGACTGGGCTGACCTGATTACCGAAGTCGTCGACGGCCAACCGCCCGCACCGCGGCCTACCGGGTCCACCACTCCGATACATCCCTAATCGAAAGGACACGCCAATGTTCACCCTCGCAAGAGATCCTCAGTTCATCGCCACCTGTCAGGCCGAAGACCTCGACCCTGACACCGCCGCCCGCCGGATCGAAAGCGGCACCCTGGTGTTCCTGCGGTCGCACGCGAGTCGGCACATGACGGCCTTCAAACCGCTGCTCGTCGGTGAGGACACCCGCCGCAAAGTCGCCGCTCTCGTCGGACTGGGGCCGCGTGACCGCGACCGGCAGACCATCGTGGAAAGCATGGCGGTCATCCTCGCCGCCGGTCCCGACGCTGTCATGGATCTGACCACCAATCCCGAAGGGGTGGCGCTGCGCGCGGATCTGAAGGAAGTCATGGGCGTACCGCTCGGCGCATGCCTGACATACGACCTGTTCGCTGATCCCCGGAAGAAGTTGAGTCGCAATGAATTCCTGGACCGATTCGAGCTCGGGTTGGCCGCCGGCGTCGACTTCGTCCTCATCCACGCAGGCATCAACCCTGCCCTCGTGCAGATGAGCGAGAAATCCGGCCGGATCATGCCCACGACCTCACGAGGCGGTGGGTTGCTGGCCCGCTACATGCGCATCCACCACTGCGACAACCCTCTGATCGAGTACTTCGACGGAATCCTCGACATCTGCCGCCGCCACGAAGTCGTCCTCGACCTCGGCGACATCTTCCGCCCCGGCGCCACCGCCGATGCGGGCGACGACCTGAAATGGCATGAGATCCACCTGCTGGCCGAACTCCGCAAAGACGCGTTGAACGCCGGAGTGCAGGTGGTGTGCGAAAGCGGCGGGCACATGCCGCTGCACCGGATTCCCGAACTGATCCCCGCCTACAAGGAAGCGCTCGGAGGTGCGCCGCTGTGGCTGGCCGGACCGATGGTCATCGACAACGGCGTCACCCTCGACGACACCGTCAACGCCCTCGGCGTCGCCGCGGCCGGACAGTGCGGCGGCGACATGTTCGCCTCCATCACCCACAACGAGCACTACGCCATGCCCACCGCGCCCGACACCGCAGCCTCCCTCCGCATGGTCCGTGTCGCCATCACAGCGCTCGACCTCGTGCGCGGCTGGAAACCCGAAATCGCACGGCAGCGCGCGATCAGCGTGGCCCGCCGCGCCAACGACTGGGACATCCAGCAAGGTCACGCCCTCTACCCCGGCCTGGCGGGCAACGCGTTCATCACCCACGGCCTGCGCAAAGGCGCGCCCTGCACCATCTGCGGATCACTGTGCCCCCACATCACCGCGAAAAAAGCGCACGAGGAAACACCCGTCCCCGCCCACCAGCCCGGACCCGTTCTGCTGCCCATGCCCACGCATTCCATCGAACCGGAGGCATGAAGTGGACACCACCGCCTTGGCCCAACGCATCATCTCCCGACTCCCCCACGCCACCGCCGTCGCCCGGGAAGCCCTCGATATCGCCGAAGACCTCCGCACGCTCGGGCACTGCGTACCCGCCGACGACTGGCTTATCGTCGGCGGCTCCCTCGCCCGCGGCGAACCCACCTTCATCCGCCATGACGGTAAGCCGCTGCTGATCAGCGACGTCGACCTCCTCTACGTCCACTACGGAGACCATCCCTCAACCCAGATCCACGAACTCGTGTCCCTCGCCGAGAAAAACTTCACCACAGTGGATTTGATGACCTTGCCGCTCAGCGACTACCGCGCCATCCAAACCTCCCTCGGGCACGACTTCAAAAATCTCGGCCTGCCCGTCACCGACCGCGGTCTACCTGAGCACCACCCCGTCCCACTCGACGTCCGCGACGCTTACGAAATACTGCTCTACTACACGCAGGCCTACTTCTGGCTCGGCCTCCACGACCAATGGTCTGCCGGAACGGCTTCCACGCACTTCCACCTGCTCATCAGCCGCCTGTGCGTAAAGATCCTGCGAGCCACCGGCATGCTCGACGGCGCCTACGCCCACCACGACTTCGGTCACATGGCACCGCACCTCGCCGAACAGATGCGCGCCGAGCTGCGCTGGCGCGCTGACCCCACCCAGCCGCCGATGGACCCAGGACGATTCTGGACCTACCTCCACCACGCCTTCACCCGTTTCGACACCGAGTTCGGACAACCACGCCCCGACGCGGTCAACTACACCCGCTACGCCGTGACCAGCAGCGGCCGAATCGTCGCCCGACACCACCAAACCGTCCACGCCCTCGCACGCGTCATGGCCGACGCATGGCACACCACACCCGACCCGACCGCATTGACTACGGTGAAGCAGCGCGCCTGGGAACGCATCACCGGCTGGACCGGCACCGCACACCGAGAAAGCCCCGAAGACCACTTCCGCGCGCACAAACAGACCATCCACGACCACCTACTCGCCATGAAAGTGCAGGTCAGATGAAAATCCTGGTCACCGGGGGTGCAGGATTCGTCGGAGCCACCGTCACACGACTGCTCCTCGACGCCGGACACAAGGTCACCGTCATCGATGACCTCTCCCGCAACGACGACCGTCAAATCCCGACCGACGCCGAATTCATCAAACTGCGCGTCCACGACATCGCCCAAATCCTCACCCCTAACGCTGGCTACGACGCCGTCCTGCACTTCGCCGGCCTCATCGCCGCAGGCGAATCCATGCACCACCCCGAATGGCACTGGGACAACAACACCCGCGCCTCCCTCGCCCTGCTCGACGCTATGCACACCGCCCACGTCAGCCGACTCGTCTTCTCCTCCACCGCCGCCGTCTACGGCGAACCGACCCATCTGCCCCTGCTCGAAACCTCACCCACCAACCCGGTCAACACCTACGGCGACACCAAACTTGCCATCGACAAAGCCATCACCACCTACACCCGCGCCTCCACGCTTGGCGCGATCTCCCTGCGCTACTTCAATGTCGCAGGCGCACACGACTGCGGCGACGGCACCATGATCGGCGAACGCCACAACCCCGAAACCCACCTCATCCCCCTCGCCCTCGACACCGCCCTCGGCCACCGCGACAAACTCACCCTCTACGGCGACGACTACCCCACCCCTGACGGCACCTGCATCCGCGACTACATCCACGTCACCGACCTCGCCCACGCCCACCTCCTCGCCCTCAACAACATCCACCCCGGCGAACACAAGATCTACAACCTCGGCAACGGCATCGGCTACTCCAACCACCACGTCATCCATGCAATCCGCGACGTCACAGGGATACCGTTCGATATCGAGACCGCACCACGACGACCCGGCGACCCCGCCACCCTTTACGCCTCCTCCCAACTCGCACAGAAGGAACTCGGATGGACACCGCAAAAGCCGGACATTATGGATATCGTGCTTGATGCGTGGAAGTTCCACAGTCAGCATTCCGCCTCCTGACTACCGAGAGGGACTGTGGATCTAAGGGTGTTTGCGGCCTGGCGCCGTCCAGCCTCGCCACGGCATCGTGGTAGGCGCGGCGGAACCCTTGACGGGGGTGGCTGCGCGCCCGGTCACCTCGAAGTGTTGCCGTGGCCGAAGCGACCTCGGGAGACGATGGGGCCGCTCTACTCCTATGCAGGCGTCAGCGCTAGTAGCGCTCCCTCGGCGGGAACGGCACGGCAAGAATAATCGCGGTGGCCAGCTTCCCAACTGACAGCATGCCGGCCGACCCCACGGCAACGCGACAAGACATTATCGCTACCTTCGCCGAGGTGACGACGTATTGCGACCAGACGAGCTACGGCCAACTCCACGTCCCAGTCGATGTAACGAACTTCGTACCGCTGCTCAACGACGCGGCCTACTCCCACCGGCGAACGGAGCCACCGGCTACCTGAACGTCGACAACGCCGTGCTCGACTACCGGGTGGTCGCAATATTGGGGACTGGCCACTCTGGCAGAATCGAATTTCGGAACCGGGCAACCTCGACGGAAACAGGAGCGTCTTGACTGCGGCACTCGAAGACCCAGAAGTCGGTCACTTGGTCCGTGTTCGCGGACAACAGTGGATCGTATCAGACGTCGATCGCAGCAGGCAACCGTGCGACGAGCTTTCCCCGACCGCGTTGCCTGGTCGCACGCTTGTATCGCTGAGCAGTGTCAGCGACGAGGATCTCGGCCGGGAGTTGACCGTGGTCTGGGAGATCGAACCCGGTCGTGAAATCCTGCCAGTTACTAAACTTCCCGCTGTCACGCTCGACGGGTTCGACGATCCGCAGCGCCTCGGCGCCTTCTTGGACGCCGTGCGCTGGGGAACGATCGCGAGCGCCGACACCAAGACCCTGCAGGCGCCATTCAGGTCGGGAATCACCATCGAGACCTACCAGTTGGCGCCGGTTGCGCGGGCGTTGGCGATGCCGCGGGTGAATCTGCTGATCGCCGACGATGTCGGTCTCGGTAAGACTATTGAGGCGGGACTTGTCGCACAGGAGCTACTGCTGCGTCACCGCGCAAAGCGGATGATGGTGGTCTGCCCAGCTTCGTTGACAGGCAAGTGGAAAGACGAAATGGCCGACAAGTTCGGTCTCGGTTTCACTATCCTCGACGCAAATGCCCTTCGTGAGCTCCGCCGGTCTCACGGTCTGCTGGCGAACCCCTTCACCGTGTTTCCTCGCACGATCATCAGCCTGCAGTGGTTGCGTACACCTCGAGTGCAACGGCTACTCGACGAGGTCCTTACCGATGAGACCCGCCATTCCGGCTTCATCGACCTGTTGATCGTCGATGAGGCCCACCATTGCGCGCCACCCGCGCCGCGAAAGACCACGGGGTATGCGGTCGACAGTCTCCAGACTGGTGCTGTTCGCCGACTTGGCAAGTACAGCCAGCACCGGATATTCCTGTCGGCGACACCGCATAACGGCTACCGCGAATCCTGGCAGGCCCTGTTGGCGATGCTGGATCCGCAGCGGTTCATGCGAGGAGTTAGCCCCGACCCCAAGGCACTGAGTGAGGTGATGATCCGCCGACTGAAGGACGACTTGTCCGACGAGAACGGTCGCCCGCTGTTCCATGGCCGGAAGACTCATGCGATTGAGATCGACTACGCGGCTTCCGAACGCGAGGGCCACGAGCTGCTGGAGCGTTACCTGCGCGCACGGCGGTCGAAGGTTACCGGTGACCGGGTGCGCGCGAACGACCTAGTGGCGCTGCTGTTGAAGAAGCGATTGTTTTCCTCTCCGCTTGCTTTCGCTCGAACGCTGGAGGCGCATCGGCAGACCATTGAGCATGGAACTACGGCTGACAACGAGTTGCCCGACTACCTACAGGAGGCCATGGGTTGGGACGATTATCTCGTTGATGACGAGTCCAGCGCCCAAGCTGAGCTGGAATTCCTCCTGGCTACCGGGAATGGCACACCGGCCGACGGCGATGTCGCAGCGGAACTCGGTGCTCTGGCGATATGGGCTGAACGCAACGTTGGACCGGCTGACAGCAAGGCGCGGGGGCTGCTCGATGAGCTAGAGGTGCTCGCCGAAAAAGATGAGCGCGTGATCGTATTCACCGAGTACGTGGACACCCAGCGATGGCTGGCTGAACTCATCGAGGCGAATGGTCTCGGCGGAGACCGACTCGGCTTGCTGTACGGCGGCATGGACGACCGCAAGCGCGAACACCTGAAGGCTGCCTTCCAAGCACCTCCGGACCGCCACCCGATCCGGGTCTTGTTAGCGACGGATTCGGCGAGCGAGGGTATCGACCTCCAGCGGCATTGTCACCGCCTAATTCACTACGACATCCCGTTCAACCCGAATCGACTCGAGCAGCGGATCGGTCGTGTTGATAGGCACGGCCAGTCGCACGAGGTCCTTGTTAGTCACTTCGTCGGCGCGGACTGGAAACACGCGGCCCCCAACTCCTACGAAGCCGATCTCGAATTCCTCAGTCGAGTGGCCACGAAAGTTGCGGTTGAGCGAGAGGATCTTGGCAGCGTAAACCCGGTACTCGCAGAAGCTGTCGAATCAAAGATGCTTGGACGGCCTCTGCTTGTCGATCCGACCACTGTCAAAGCCCATCCGAGTGCCCACCTTCTCCGAGCCGAGCGAGACTTGCGCGCTCAAATTGCCAGCCTGCGCGCACAACTCGACCATAGCGTGACTGACCTTCACGTTGGCCCCGCCAACATCCGCCGAGTGGTCGACACAGCGCTGGCATTGGCACAGCAACCCGCTCTGCACGATCGCGAGCCCGGCATCATCGAGCCGCCCCCGCTGCGTAGCGGCTGGGAACGCACTCTTGAGGGCATTGAGGACTCGCTCACCGGTAAGCTCCGGCCGCTGACCTTCGACGCGACTCTCGCCAGTCCAGATATTGTCTACGCCCACCTTGAGCATCCCTTGGTTGCCCACTCGACGCGCCTGCTCCGCAGTGCGATCTGGGGGGACGCATCGAACCTGAACCGGGTTGCGGCAGTTCGCGCCACACTCCCTGTGGAAGCGGGTATTGAGGATGTGCTCCTGACGGTGTTCGCGCGCCTAGTGGTCGTGGGCAGTGATGGCGCACGGTTGCATGAAGAGATCATGTTGACCGGCAGGGCGCTCGCCCTTACCGGTCGTGGTAAGCGGCTGGAACTCGAGAAGCCGCGATACGCGCAGCTTCGTGCAGCCATCGAGAATGCGTTGGAACCGGATCAATGCCGACTTGCCCCTCAACACGTCTGCGAGCAGGTGGCGGCCGATTGGGCTCGCCTGGAACCTCTGCTCGCAGAGGACGTGCAGGTACGTGCGAACGAACGGCTGTCGAGCCTCGAGCGGGCGCTTGATCGCCGTCGCACCGACGAACTGGACAGGACCCGTGGGCTGTTCGTCCAGCTGAGGCAGACACTTCAGAAGGCCGTGGACAGTGATGGCAGCGTGCAACTGAGCTTCGATGATCTCAACACGACCGAACGTCACCAGGTCGTCCGTGACCGGGAGGCATGGCAGACGCGGCTGGACGGTCTCGATGAGGAAACCGAGCGGGAACTTTCGGCGGTTTCCGCGCGATATGAGAACGTGCGCGAGCTGGTGTTTCCCTTTGCTGTGGCAGTCATCCTGCCGGACGGAGTTGGCGCGTGAGCTTGCAGGTGCGTAAGAGCCGCGGCGGGGGCGGCAAACCTCATTCGTGGCTGGAACTGTTGCAAACATCGGGACCGTTCCTCACGCTGCCGGTACTCAAGCGGGTGTTCGGCGACTCGATGCCCGCCCTACCGACGCCGGTCCGGGCTCGCATCCGTGTCGCTGCCGAGGTCATGATGCGTTCCGGTGGCGATACTCGGCGGGAGTTTATCGACGCCGTACTCGACGACGTGTTGGACTGGGGCGCGCGACGCGCTGTCGAGTTACCCGAATCGATGACAGCCCAGGTGCATGAGCATAACCAGCTGGTGCGCGCCGACTTCGCTTTTCACGTGCCCACAGCTGAGGATGACGGGGACGCAACTGATTCAGAATACCGACTACTCGGTGTGGCGTTGCCGTGGGGTATACATCCGTTGTCGCGGAGCACGATTGGTTCATGGACCGCGAGTCCTGTGGAGCGACTCGCGGTCTTGCTGAGGGCGCGCAATGTGCCGATCGGACTGGTGACCGACGGTCGCTGGTGGGCCATCGTCTGGGCACCCCGCGGCGGCGCCATGGGGGCTGCGGTCTGGGATGCGAGTGTATTCAGCGAGGAGCCCGATAGCCTGGCTGCGCTGGCCGCGTTGCTCGAACGTCGACGCTTCCTAGGGGTTCCCGGCAAGGACCGTTTGCCCGAGTTGCTCATGGAAAGCGCAGAGCGACAGGAGGACATCACTGATCAGCTCGGTGTTCAGGTGCGCGACGCGGTCGAGTTGCTCTTGGCAACTCTCGATCGGCTTGACGCGCACTCCGAAGGACGGCTGCTCGACGGTGTCGATGACGACGAGCTGTACTCCGGTGTCGTCACCATGATGATGCGAATTATCTTCATTCTCTTTGCCGAGGAGCGTCGCCTGCTGCCCAGTGACGACGACCTCTACAACGCCGGATACAGCATTGGCACGCTGGAGACCGAGCTGAGCGAACACGCAGCGCTGTATGGAGAACAGACGCTCGAGCATCGGACCGGCGCATGGCACCGGCTGCTGGCAACCTCGCGAGCCCTCCACGGTGGGGTCGCCCACGAGAACCTCCGATTGCCCGCCTACGGCGGCAGCCTCTTCGATCCAGATGCCCATCCGTGGCTCGAGGGACGTGCCGCTGGCCAACCATTCGCGACCGCGCGGCCACCAGCAATCGACGACCGGACCGTTCGGCGCATGCTCCGCGCGGTGCAGTACGTGGAACTGGGTACGGGGAAGCATAAGGAGCAGCGGCGCCTCACGTTCCGGGCACTCGGCGTAGAGCAGATCGGATACGTCTACGAAGGGTTGCTGGAACTCGAGGTGCGCACGGCGGCCGAGGTCGTCGTGCACCTGGAACGACACAAAGACTGGCCACGCTCGAAGCTGCAGTGCGAGGTGGGCATCACCGAAGTTGGCACCTGGGTCGACGTCGTGCCACCTGTGGTAGCCGAGCAGGTGAAAAAGCGCACCGGTTGGACCGAGGGCAAGGTCGAGGCGCTGCTGCGAGAGATGCTCGATGATACCGTCCTCTCCAAATGCCTCGGTGAGTCCAATTCAGCGCTCCCCGTCCTTCGAGCGATCGCGCCCGCTTTACGACGTGAACGCGAAGTCCCGGTACTGACGTTGCCCGGCAGGCGCTACGTCGCACCCAGCACACGCCGTGCGTCAACCGGAACCCACTACACACCGCCACAATTGGCCGAACGGATCGTGGCGGGCGCGCTGGAACCGCTCGTCTATCGGCCCGGACCGCTCGAAACTGCCGACCGCGACCGTTGGACGGCGCGACCGAGCGACGAGATACGGAACTTGCGCATCGCCGATATCGCGATGGGATCCGGAGCATTTCTGGTAGCCGCGTGCCGGTATCTGGCGGACCGGCTCCTCGAAGCACGCGGCGCTGAGGGTGAAGAACGGGCGCTACGCGAGCAGCGTCGGTCGGCGGCAGGATTCGCCGACGCGGAAGTTCCGCCGACATTGCTTGCCGCCCGGCGCGAGATCGCCGACCGCTGTCTTTACGGCGTGGATATCAATCCACTCGCGGTCGAGATGGCGAAGCTATCGCTGTGGCTGGTCACCATGGACCCGCAGCGGCCGTTTGGTTTTCTCGACGATCGGCTTGTCGTAGGTGACAGCCTGCTCGGAGTGGTGACCGCAGAGCAGTTGGACACACTGCATATCGACCCGGTCGCCGGTCGCCGGCTACACGAGACCGGTTTCGACTACTCCGACTCTTGGCACGCAACGTTAAGTGCCGCAGCAGACTTGCGGCGCAAGATTGCCGCGCACGACGTAGCCAGCCTCCGCGATCTTGAGTTCAAACAGCGGCTGCTCGCACAAGCTCGGCAGGCCACAGCGGAAGTGCAAGCGGTCGCGGACTACCTGACCGGAGTCGGGCTGACGAATGCGTCTGCGGCGGCACGGAAGGCGGACAGCGCGTTCATCGCGGCCGGAATCGAGATCGGCAACCGGCTCGATTCGGGAATTGGCGAGTTGCGTAAGGCGGCGGACGCGCTTATCCAGGTCGGGCGACCGGCAGACATCGCCGAGCGTGCACCTCTACATTGGCCGCTGATTTTTCCCGAAGTATTGGCCGACAACCACGACCCAGGTTTCGACGCTATCGTAGGCAATCCCCCCTTCATGAGTGGCAAACAGATATCCGGCGCTGCGGGGAAAGACTATCTCGCGTGGTTACAGCGGTATGACGGAGCTGGCAAGCGAGGCAGCGCCGATCTTGCCGCCAGGTTCGTGCTACGGGCGCAACGGCTTCTGAACTCGCGTGGACAACTCGGATTCATCTGCACGAATACCCTCGTTCAGGACGGCACCTTGGAGATCGGTCTCGCTCAGGCGGTTGAGCGGGGGATCACTATTCGGATGGGCCTGAGCAGCCACAAGTGGCCATCGAGCGCGAACGTGGAGATTGTGGAGGTGTGGGCAAGCGCCGCGCCGGTCGCGAAGGGTGGCGAGCGGTTGTTGGACGGTGAGCTGGTGCCAGAGATTGGCGCGGACCTACAACTGATCGGCAGGGTGAGCGGACCAAGGTATCGACTCGCCGAGAACGAGGACATAGCATTCATCGGCTCGCAAGTCCAGGGGCTGGGGTTCACGCTGAGTTCCGCCGAGGCGGCCGTGCTAATCGAGCGCGATCCGCGCAACGCCGAAGCGTTATCGCCGTATGTAATTGGCAATGACCTTACTCAACGACCTGATCACTCCGCTAGTCGTTGGGTTATCAATTTCCGAGACTGGCCGCTGGAACGTGCGGAGACGTACCCGGATCTGATCGAAATCCTGAGGCAAAAGGTTAAGCCTGAGCGCGACAGATCGAATCGAGATGCACATAGTAAGTATTGGTGGCGATACGGCGACCATCGCCCGGGCTTGTACGCGGCAATCGCCGATCTCGACCATGTGCTAGCTATCTCACTGCATAGCAGCGTGGTTATGCCGGTCCGTGTTCGCACGGGCCCAGTGTTCGCGCATGCAGCTGCGATATGGGCACTCAACGACTTTGCCTCCCTGGCTGTGCTGTCATCGAACATCCATCTCAGCTGGGTTATCCGCTATCGCTCCACGCTGGAAACACGAACACGGTACGCGCCGTCGAATATTTTCCTGACCCTCCCTCGTCCCGAACCGGGGCCGCTACTACACGAACTCGGCGAACGCCTTGACTCCGAACGCCGCGAGTTGATGCTGGGCCGCAGTTGGGGCCTGACTACTACGTACAACCATGTGCATGACCCGTCCGATAGTGACGCGGCGATTGCGAACTTGCGCGAGATCCACACTGCTATCGACTACGCCATGCTCGACGCGTACGGCTGGTCCGACCTGGAACCTGAGATCGGCCATCACCAGACCACAATCGGTACCCGGTGGACGTTCGGTGCGACCGCTCGCTTCGAGCTCCTCGACCGCCTGTTAGCAGAGAACCAGAAACGGCACGCGCTGGAGGACAACGATTAGCCCAAGTAAGACCACTCGCTATGGTCCAGATCGGCCCTCGTACAGGACCTCTTGACCATGTCTGCGGTCGTTGTCAGTGCGATGTCGTAGCGTTCACGCAGACCTCAAACCACATACGGGGAGCAGATGACCAGCAAACCGGGTAGCCACGACACCACGACATCGGTTGATGTCCGTGACGAGCTCGAAGATCGCCTTGAGCGTGACCTTCATGGACCGTGGGATGGCCCCGAGGAGGAGCTTCTACCGGGGGTTATGCCCGCGGAACGGTACTTGTTGGGCCGTTTGGTGCCGTACACAGCTGTTCCTGCGCAGCCGTACGATGGCGACAGGGAGGAGCCGGAACCCCCAGCACCCGGCGACCCGTCGATCACCGACATGAGCGAGCCTTCTGCCAACCACTCTGATGACGATGACACCCCGCCCGAGGCTACCGTCCGGTCGGGCAGCCGCGCGGCCTCATCGATGGGCATGTCATTTTCCGTGCCCCATGATGTGGATACCGTCACCGTAACGGCGAATTGGGGTCGGTACAGCCGTGTGGCCTCAGAGATCCACGAGACCGAACAGGGCAGGCCGCGCCGGGTGTGGAAACGCGAACCCTGCGGGGGTTCGGTCGACATCGACGTGAGCGTCAGCAATGACGGATCCGGCATCCCAGACCCCGGGTTCGAGCGAGTGGTGCTCAAGTGGACGGTTCGGCACCGAGGTGAGCGGCGCATCGTCGACGTCGCGGTAGTCAATGACCAGCAGATACCGGACAGCGGAATCGATTCCGCACGAATGTACCAGGTTTCACTCACCGTGACCGCGCTCGATTCCCACACGTCGGTATTTCTCGGTCATAACGACCCAAACCTGCCGGAGAACACCGCCGATCAGTTCGATCACGAACGCCGGGCACTCGAACTGCTTTACCGAGAACGCCGCGAATACGCGCATGGTCGCCAATGTGCCGTAACAGCCGAGGTTCGCTCCGGAGAACCTCGCGCATGGCGGCTGACGACGACATGCTTCCCGCAAGCCGAGGTTCCGCTGGTGGTTCCGGGTGCGGCGGATTCGATGCCGGGACTCATTCTCGACATGGCCCGGCTAGGCAGCCCGGACCTCGCACGTGATGACCTGATTCGAGCGCTCAAGCCACTGGTGCGCGGCTATCGCAAGTGGCTCAATGAACAGGAGGGAAGGCTCGGCGAGCCTGAGATCTCCCGTTACGCACCTGCAGGCGAGAACGCTCTTGCCGATGCTCGCCAAGTGGGCGACCGGCTTGAGCGGGCCATCAAACTGCTCGCGGACAATGGGCCCGCGCGTGAGGCGTTTCGATTCGCGAACCAAGCGATGGCACTGCAACGCGTCCGCGGTGAGGTATCCCGGCGCCGTGCCGTTGAACCTGAATTGGAACTCGATACGCTCCTTCGCCAGTACGAGGTTCCGAAACAACGCAGCTGGAGGCCATTTCAGCTCGCATTCGTCTTGCTCTGTCTGCCGGGTTTGACGGACCCCACCCACGAGGATGCACAGCGTGGGGAAGATGACGGACAGGTCCAGCTGCTGTTCTTCCCCACCGGTGGCGGCAAGACTGAGGCATATCTCGGATTAACTGCATACACACTGGCGATCAGGCGTCTGCAGGGCGTCGTCGGGTATGGTGGCGAGGCCCGAGACGGTACCGATGGCGTTGCTGTGTTGATGCGATACACACTCCGGCTGCTGACAGCCCAGCAGTTCCAGCGAGCAGCCGCTCTCATCTGTGCGTGCGAGTGGCTGCGGCGGGAGCGAATCGCTGGCGGCGACGGAAGATGGGGGCTCACTCCGTTCAGGTTGGGGCTTTGGGTCGGAGTTTCTGTCACACCGAACACGTTCGAGAACGCTAGGGACGAGATCGAGGGCAAGAAGGGGTACGACGCCGAAGTCGGGGGCGTGTTGCAGTTGGTTGCATGCCCTTGGTGCGGCTTGCGGCTGTCTCCGGGTAGAGACGTCAGCGCCGACGAGCGGCGGCGCCGCATTCTCACCCACTGCTCCGACCCAGAGGGCGCATGCCCGTTCAGCCGCCGACAATCGCCCGGGGAGGGTCTCCCTGTTCTTACCGTCGATGAAGAGGTGTACCGGCTGACACCGTCACTGATCATCGGAACGGTGGACAAGTTCGCGCAGCTGCCCTGGCGGTCCGCGACGGCGACATTATTCGGTCAAGTGGACATGCGATGCTCGCGCCACGGGTGGCAGAACCCAGACTTCGGCAGCTTTTGCAAGTCCAAACACCCGGCTGTGGGCGACTATCCCGCTGTGAGCCCGACACCGGCAACACGTTTGCGCCCACCGGATCTCGTGATCCAAGACGAGTTGCACCTGATCAGTGATGCATTGGGGTCGATGGTTGGACTCTACGAGACGGTCATCGACGACCTCTGCAGCTGGCCTCAGGCCGGAAGGAGAATTCGGCCTGTTCTGGTTGCGTCGACGGCGACCGTGCGCCGTGCCGCCGATCAAGCCGAGCAGGTATTCGCCAGAGGTCTGACGATTTTTCCTCCTCAAGTCTTGGACGCCGGTGAGACATTCTTTTCGACCACCACGACGCCCTCACCGGAGAATCCAGCTCGAAGGTATCGAGGCATCTGCGCTCCGGGCGAAAGCCTCAAGGCAGTCGAGATCCGGGTTATGTCTGCGGTTCTCGAGCACGGACAGTATTTGTACGACAAGTATCGCGAGCTGGCCGACCCGTATATGACCGCCGTGGACTACTTCACATCGACTCGTGAATTGGCGGGCATGCACCGACTTGTCGATGACGACGTTGCCGAGCGCCTCGGCAGCCTCAAGGTCCTCACGCGTCGCCGTCGCCCGATGCAACAGGAATTGACCAGCCGAATGCCGAGTGCACGGATCACCAGCACATTGGCGGCGTTGGACCGTTCATTCGACTACCGTTTCGATTCCACCGACGCACTGGACAGGCTCCGGGCCGACAAGACCCTGGCAGCCGAGTTCCGGGAACGAAACCGACCGATCGACGTACTGCTGGCAACCAGTATGCTCCAAGTGGGAGTCGACGTTCCACGGCTTGGTCTGATGCTGGTAACGGGCCAGCCGAAGAACACCGCCGAGTACATCCAGGCGACCTCCCGCGTCGGCCGCGACAAGGCCAAGCCCGGACTTGTGCTCACCATGTTGCAATGGTCGCGCCCACGCGACCTCGGACACTTTGAGACTTTCATCTATGGGCACCAGACGTTCGGCGCCCGGGTGGAAGGAGTGACCACAACACCGTTCAGCGACAGGGCGTTGGACCGGGCATTGGCGGCGATTGTTGTCTCCGCAGTGCGACAGTCGAGCATGTCGGCCCTAGAAAATGATGCGGCGAACTGGGTTTCGCTCGACAGCTCAACCGCGAAACGCCTGATCGGCCTGCTCAGTGCACGGGCGGGCCGGGTTACCCATGATCAACCGACTGTTGATGAAGTCGGTAGGCGGGTTCAGAACCTACTGGACAAGTGGGCCAAGAAGCGGAAAGTTCTGCCCACCGGCATACTCGGGTACAAGGAGGCACCCGATGTCGCTGGTCTGCTGGTCGAGCCCGGAACCGGTGCATGGGAAAGCTTTACAGCGCCGATGAGCATGCGGGAAGTCGAGGCCGAGGTGCTACTCCAGTTGCAGAGCGTGGATTCCAGCGTGATGGATGCTCCGGCCTGGACATATGGTGGTGGGGAGCAGTCATGATGAATCGCAGCGCCAAGCCAACAACTGATCCGTCTCGGATCGGCAGTATCCGACCCAGCCATCTGGTGACGACCGCCGGAATCGGGGCAGTGGTAGATCTTCCGTCGATGAGCGTCGTCGTGCGCGGAGCCGATTCTTGGAGCGCGGTCAGGCAAGAGGTCCTTATTGAGCCTCGCTTGCTCGAAGAGGTTCGCCGTGTCCTCGGTGACCAAGTGAGCGCGCTGAAGAGCGCGCCATGGGATCCGCATGCAGACGATGATCCGTGGACCCGCGTCGGTGTGCCCGTCGCGCCATTCCCAGGATGGGTTCGTTGCCCGGCATGTTTCCGTCTTGGGCCGCTGCACGGGTCGGAACAGTTCACGGTGGTCCACCGCTGGGGCCGAAGGCCCGACCTGGCCAAGATCGTGCATTCCGGTTGCGTAAAACAGGGAAATCGTGCTGATGCCAAGAAGCGCGCATGCGTGCCAGCGCGATTCCTTGTGGTGTGCTCAGATGGTCACCTGGACGACTTCCCATACAGCGAGTTCGTCCATGCCAGTGGCACGAAGGGCCCGTGCGGCGTCACGAAGCTCCGGATGCACGACTCTGCAAGCACGCTGCAGCCGGTCGTGACCATAAGTTGCGAGAGTTGCGGTGCCAGCGCAAACATTCAGCGAGCTTCAGGCAAAGACGGCTCGGCGAACTTACCTGACTGCCGTGGCAGACACCCGCACCTACAAGCCTTCGAAGCCTGCGGAAATCCATTGCGGATGATCGTCCTCGGGGCGAGCAACCTGTGGTTCAGCGTGACAGCCAGCGCGCTCCACCTGCCCCAGGCCGACGGTATCGAGGAAATCATCGCCGCTCAATGGGATCTCCTCGCCGAACTACCGAAAAAGCTTGTATCTCAGATAGTTAACGGCATGGAGGAATTGCGGTCGCTACGTGACGTTCCGATCGACCAGCTCTGGGAGGCGATCGAGAAACGGAGAACGCTTGGCGACTCTCCTCAATCTCACGACGCAGACCTGCTCGATGCCGAGTGGAAGTTGCTGTCGCGTCCGACGACAGAAAAACAGGATGAAGACTTTCGCGCTGTCCCCAATAGTGATGTTCCACAAGGATACTCACGGATCATTGACCAGGTTGTCCGTGTCTCCCGACTACGGGAGATCCAAGCCTTGGTCGGATTCACTCGGCTGAACGCACCCGAACGCCGGAATTTGCAACCCGAGAACCTGGTGAAGCTACGCAACGGTCCAGCGAAATGGGTACCGGCCGTGGAAAAGCGCGGAGAAGGAATCTTCCTTGAGTTCAACGAGTCTCGAATCAGGCAATGGGAATCACAGGCGGAGGAGCATCCACGCATAGTCGCGCTGCGCGGCGCATACCACGCGTGGAAGTCCGCAGTCGGAGAGCAGCCACAACCCGCTCCTCCAATCGCTCGGATGGTCCTGCTACATACGCTGAGCCATTTGTTGATCCGACAGGTCTCCCTCGAATGCGGCTATTCTTCGGCGAGCATCCAGGAGCGCCTCTATCTAGGACGACCGGGCGCGCCGACAGCAGGTCTCCTGCTGTCGACAGCGGCAAGCGATAGCGAGGGAACCCTGGGCGGTCTGGTCTCCCTCGGTGAAACAAAGCACCTCAAGCGCTTGCTTGACGGCGCCATGCACGACGCCATGCGTTGCTCATCGGACCCCTTGTGCAGCGAACACGTGCCGACTTCGGAGTCGCCGACATTGCACCTGGCCGCGTGCCACGCCTGTTTGTTCATTTCGGAGACGAGTTGCGAGACCAACAACCGGTGGCTCGACCGGGGTGTGCTTGTTGACATAAGTAGAGATGGGCTGGTCTTTCCGCTGTGATTCCCGAGGATCTCCGGGCGCTCGTCGAAGTTGGGACGAGCCTGCCTCCGTCGGAGGTCGAGATGATTGCCACCGCGGCCCACAGTGGATTCGATTCACTTCGATCTCTCCGGAGGCGGTCAGCTGGGGCACTCCGTCACGCGTGCTCAGTCGTTTTGTCAACGATGGACAGGGCACAGGACGCCGAAGTAAGTGGGGTCCTTCGCGGTGCATGTGCCGGTATTGCCAATTCCGCGGCAACCGCCGACATCGTCTGGACTGGCCCCGACGTTCCAGGCAGCGTGTCCCGGCTCACCTCAAGTGTCATTGCCAGCCTGGTCGACGAGGCGCGGAGAGAAATTCTGCTGATCAGCTACGCGATGCACAGTGAGCCGACTCTCGCGGCAGCGATGGCCCGAGCCGCCACCCGGGGCGTGTTCATCCAACTCTTGTACGAGCGTCCGGTGGACAACCCGGGCTTCACCGGCTTCTCTGTTCCATTCCCCAACCTCCCAGCGCGCAGGCTGTGCTGGCCGGCAGAGAAACGTCCGCCAGGCGCTTCCATGCACGCGAAGGCACTCGTTATCGATCGGATGACCGCGCTGATCGGCAGCGCGAATATAACCGGCACCGCGATGCTACGAAACATCGAACTCGGCACCCTGCTGCGTGACCGATCGGCCGCGGCCCACATCGTGGAATCCGTCGAAAGTCTGATGGCGCAAGGGATTTTCACGCGTTGCGCGCCAATGTGACGGTTGGGCGGGCGTCGCTCACTTCAGAGAAGAGCACAACGCTCCTCGGCCAAGCTTGCTCAGAGGTGGCGGCACAGCCTGGGCTTGGATTCTTCCTAGTCCTCCTCATCGGTGCCTTCGGGCTGTTCGGCCCGCTGCGGGTCGTCGTCGTCAGGTCGTTCAGCGAGATGTAGTGGTGGTGTGGGACTCTGGGTTCGGTCGTCTCAGCAGGCGGCCTGTTGGCATAGGCGGGCGGTGAGTGCAGCGAGCTCTTGTTCAGGCCAGGTTCCGGCGTTGGCTGTCGCGATTCCGATAGCGGTCAGGCCGTGCCAGTCTTTGCCCACGGCAGTACTGGCGTGGGCGGGGACTGTCCAGCGCGTGTAGCGGGCGCCCACGCGGGCATGTATTTGTGTTGATCTGTATGTGCGGGACAGCCGGGCGAGAAGCCACTGCGGATGCCATTTCCGTCGTGTTCGTACAGGGTGGAGCGCGGGAGGTTGGGCTGATTGGATCGGCGGTTCTTGTGCCGTGCCCGCGAACTGAAGTCCCGGCGTTGTTGGACGAGTTGTCGTTTGATCACACCAGCAACTAGGACCCAGGCGCCGTTGGAAACTTGGACCTATGCGATCGCACGATGACCGAAGAAGGAGGACACCGATCTCCCGACAAGGCTGTCAATGCCGACCCAAACCT
>NZ_JBJZOK010000013.1:0-209779 GCF_047200615.1 Nocardia sichangensis | reverse complement strand
TTTCTGGCGGGGTGTGGCCCGGGGCCGGGTGGGGGGGGGGGGGGGGCGGGGGGGGCCCCCCCCCCCCCCCCCGGGCCGCTAACGGAACAGGCTCGGTCTCGCTTCGCTCGAAAGACGTGGTCGGGGTGCGCTGGACGCGTCGTATCGAAGCTCACTACCCGATGCACGCAGGGTGTAGTGGCCGAATGTCGGCTACTACACCGTCGTCCACACAGCGGCCCCGCCAACGCGAGCCGAGCCGCGAACGGAACAGGCTCGGTCTCGCTTCGCTCGAAAGACGTGGTCGGGGTGCGCTGGACGCGTCGTATCGAAGCTCACTACCCGATGCACGCGGGTTGTAACGGCTGGCTGTCGGCTCGGCCCGAATGCGCCCGCTTGGCCGTTCGTCGCGTACGCGGCGGCCGCGCACACGCGAGCCGGGCGGCGAAACGACGGCGCGGAGAAGCGGGCACCGGTGTCGGTTTGACAACGCATCAACCCGGTGTGTTCGCCGCCTGCATCGCTCGTGCGGCGGCCACTTGCTCCTCCGTCGCTTCGAGGCGGTCACTCTTCGGCGCGCCGAGTCGCGGCGGCGCAATAGGCGCTGACTTCACCCGGCATCGCGACTGGGCCCGCTGTGGTCACGCGTGAACGATTCGGCGCATGGACCGGCCGTCACCGGGCCAGGAAGTGCCAGCCGAGCCATGCCCACACGAGTACTGCGGCGATTCTCGTCGCCCGGGTGCCGGTCAGGTAGGCGATCGTCTCTCCCAGCGTTGCGATCAGGTCCCGGCGCAGGCGCGTGATCACTACTGCGGCGAGCGCGGCCGTCAGGAGCAGGGCGAATCCGAGGAGGACGGTGGTTCGATCGCTCATCCGGAGACCAGCCACCATCCGGCTGCGAGCCACAACAGCCATCCGGCGAATCGCAGCGGCCATTGTTCGAGCGCCGGGTCCAGCAGCGTGGACAGTGTCGGGTGTTCGTGGCTCGGCCGGTTCAGGGCGGGCTGCCGCAGAAGGGCGTAGACCTCCCATGCCGACGCCGCGACCAGCAGTGCCGACCACACGGCTGTGCCGCGCCTGAGCCGGGCAGTGGACGGGGGTCGCTCGATTCGCACGCGGAAGGCCAGCACCATCCCCGCGAGTGCCGCCACCGCCACCATCGCGGTTGCCTGCCAGCTGAACGGCCTGGTCGCGGCACCGCACGCCGCCAGCACTACCCACACCGCCAGCGGCGTCGCACGCCGTCGGAACCGATGCGCCGAGCGCGCTGGTTGCTCTGTCACATGCGCAGGATAAGACCCCGGTTGGCCAGAACGGGGCAGGCGGTTACGACCTGCGCGCGGATTTCCAGCGAGGCGACATCGCTCCCCCGCGGACCCGCGGTACCTCGCTATCGGCCGCGTTCACCCGGCGGCTCGCAGCAGCCCCGAGATCAGCAGCAGCACCGATTGCTGGGTCTGGGCGCGGGCGAGGTCGGGGTCTTCGGCGTGCGCGACGATCAGGGACGCCTCGCTGACCACGCTGACGACGAGCTGGGCCAGCACGGGAACGGGGGCGTCGGCGATCAACCCGGCGGCGCGGGCACGTTCGAGTTGCGCGGTGATCAGGCCTAGGCCGTGGGCGGATTCGAATTCGCGCCAGGCCTGCCAGCCGAGCACGGCGGGGGCGTCGGTGAGGGCGATGCGCAGCATCGCCGGGCGCTGGCAGATCTCGAGGAACAGCGCGAGACCCGCCGCCATCCCGGCCATCACATCGTCGGAATCTACTGCGGCGATGGCATTTTCGATCTCCTCGGTGATCTCCGCCTCGATCTGCTCCAGCACCGCGAGGAACAGTCCGCGCTTGTCGCCGTAGTGGTGGTGCAGCGCGCCCCGGGTGACGCCGGCCTCGGTGACCAACTCCTCGGCGGAGGTGCCCGCGAAGCCGCGCTCGGTGAACAGGCGGCGTCCCGCCTGTTCGAGCGCGGCTCTGGTCGCTCGGGAGCGGTCTTCCTGGCTACGGCGTGGCATGCAGCCGAGTGAACTCCAGAATCGATTCGGCGAGCAACTCGGGCTGATCTTCCGGCAGGAAGGTGTAGGAGTCGTCGATGAGCTTCAGCGTCGCGTCCGGCAGGTCGCGAGCCAGGCGTTCGGCGAACGACACGGGGAACAACCGATCCTCCCGCGCCCAGGCCAGCAGTACCGGAATGTCGACTTCGGCGAAGTGACGGGCGGCTTCCAGGGTGTATCGGCGATGCGCCGATTTCAGGAAGCGCCGCAGATCTTTCCGGATCGCGGCGGAGTCGCGGCTCGGCAGCAGGTAGGAGTCGACGATCTCCGGCGGGACCGGCCGTTTGGTGACCCAGCCGAAGGCCACCGGCAGCCGGTGCAGCGCGCGGATGCGCAGCAACTCGGTCAGCGGGCGCAGCGAGCCGGGAATCCTGGCCAGCAGCGGCAGCGTGGTGAACGGCTGCGGCAGGAAGCCCTCGTAGCTGTCCACCGAGGCGAGCACCACCCGGCCGACGCGGGAGCGGTCGCGGGTCAGCAACACCTGCGTGATCGCTCCGCCGGTGTCGTTGGCGACCAAGGTGACGTCGGTGAGGTCGAGGCGTTCGAGGAACGCGGCGATGAGATCGGCGACACCGGCCGGAGTCAGTTCCGCGTCCGGCACCGGGATCTCGTGCGAGCCGAGCGGCCAGTCCGGCGTCAGGCAGCGGTACCCGGCCGCCGCGACAGCGGGCACCACCTTGCGCCAGAGGTCCGCGTTGACGAGCAAGCCGTGCACGAAGACGACAGGGGCGCCCGCACCCGTCTCGTGGTAGCGGATACGGCCGCCGGGCAGGTCCACATCGTGGGTGCGGCCTAGTGCTGTGCTGGTTGCCATGGGTCCTCCCAGTGGTCTCGGTTCCCGACCACTGTTACATACATACCGTATGTATGTCTAGACCCGCAGTGCGCGGCGGATCAGCTGAACACCGCCTTGACCGCGTCCTTCGACGCCGTCACCGCGGTCGCCAGAGAGGCGACGCCCGCCACCGACTCCCCGACCGCGTAGAGCACCCCCGTGAGCACGATCCGATTCGGTCGCTCCTTCGCCGCCTCGGCCGCCGCCCGCCGAGTCGTCTCCTCGACCAACTGCCGTTGCGCCAGATCGATGTCACACCGGCTGATCCGGTCGAGCAGATCGCCCAGGGAAGACCGCAATTCCTCCACCGCCTCCGCTGCCACCGCGTCGTACCTTCGGCGTGAACGCACGCCACATCTGCGGCAGAACGCGTAGTCGTCCCGGTTGGAATGCTGGCACTCGGCGCATCGCACCTCGCCAGCCAAGCATTCGCCCGCCGCCGAGCCGATCACAATCCGGGTGCCGTACCAGGTCTGACCGGCTGTCACGGCACCCGGGTTCCATTCGGCTCGATATGGATACGTGCCAGCAAGACCTTGCCGATGGGAGGCGTCAAGACGGCACCCGGCAACAGCGTCTCGAGATCTACTCGGTACCGGCCCGACGACAATCCGCTGCCGCAGGCGATCAACCGCCCGGCCAGACCGGCCAAGGCTTCCGCGAGCGTGACCGCGGCGGCCAGTCCGTCGCGGTCCCTGTGGAGTGCGTTGCGCAGCAGAAGGCGCTCGGTTGCACGGATCCTGCGAGCAAGATATTGCGAGCTAGGACGGTACCGAGGCAAGCATCGGTGAAAAAGACTGTCGACCAAGCTATTACGTACCAGGTGAGCTTTTCGGAGTGCCAGATCCCACATCGATGATCCCCCCGCGACCGTCTCTCCGAGGTCCATACTTGATTCCTGTTCCAGCACCGCCGACGCGACAGAGAACTCTCCACCCAGGGGACCATGAGAGGGGAACCGATTCATGCGACTTCTCGTCGTCGCACCGCTCGGAGACGTCATCGAGCCGACGCCGTCGACGTCGTTCCCTGCGGCGGATGCCGCCGTCGCGCCACCGAGCGGAACGGGCAGGGCGCTGATGCCGGACCGGGAGTGCCGAAAGCGGGCTGTGCCGTCAGGTGAATCGCGGACCGAGGACATCGGCGTGCCCATTTCGGCGGCACCAGCTGATGAGGTAGTGCGCGTGCTCGCCGCACCAGCGAAATACCGCGCCCTGGGTCAACGGCGTGCCCTCCGGCAACTCCTTCCGAGCGAGGATGATCGGGCCGATATAAGTATTGGTCGCCTTGTTTGCGGTGTTGAGACCGACACGAGCGACCTGGGCGAGAGAGTTGTAGTCCCACGCCGACTTGGCCGCGATCGCACCCGCCAGCCGGCCCGCCGTCTCGCCACGCTGTTCGGTGAACAGCGCGCACAACGCGGGCGGCCCTTGCGGCGGCGGCGCGACCTGGTCGCTGCGGCCGGTCGCGGCGCGCTGAATGGCATCCAGCAGCGCGGGCACGCCGGAGGACTTGTCGTAGAACTCGGCGATCTCGTCCGCGCGCAGCCGCGCCTCGTCGAGATGATCGCTCTCCATGCTGTGCCCTTGAGCCGCGAGCAGGACCTCGCTCTGCCGTTTGGTTTCCCGGAGCAAGTCCAGAACATCCAAACCGTCGAACCGGTACTCCATTTCGGGTTTGTTCCAGATCAGATCCGAGATGACCACATCGAACCGGAAACGTCCCACGATTCGACCGCGCACCTCGTCGACGTCGGAGGCGACCGCGACGGTCGACGCCGGAAAGTACTGCGACAGCACAGGGGCGATGATTCCGCCCAACGGCGAGGCGACAAGCACTCGTAAGTTCGGTTCCATAGCGCGATCTTCATCGCTGCCGACACTCGTCGGCAAGACTCCAAATGTCTATCGAACCGGTAGGTTTCGTAATGCGTATCGCACAGCAAGATCTTGCTCGCCCGGCCGGTTGACGAGTGCCGCAGCCGGCGATCCGGCGCTCGAAGACTACCGATCGCCGACGTGTCGATGACCTCATCGCTTTTCGATTCCTCGGCGGACGACTCGGGTACTGCAAGATCTTGCTGGAAAACGAGTGTTCGAGCAATATTCCAGCGACACCCATCGGAAGCGGCAAAAATCGGCCCACCGGCCGGAATACGGGTCGGAAATCACCGCGAAGTTCGTTGATCAATCACCCACGGCGACTTATATGCTTTCAATCCGGTGCGCCACCCGAGCCTGTCGCACCGTTCCCCCCTACCGGAAGGACCAGCAATGGCCGAAGTGTGTCCACAGTGCAGCAAGAAGACCGGAATGGATATCGGCGAGAAGGATCGTCAGGGGTGGCAGAAATACCAGTGCCAGATGTGCAAATACGAATGGAAGGCACCGAATCCCTGATCGTTCTCGCCGACCGTCCGGCGCCCGTCGTGCGGCTTATCCGACGAGACCGCGGGGAAAATCGTTCCGGTCTCGAATTTTCGCAGTATCAATTCGCGTGCATCGTCACCAGATGCATCGGGAGGGCAATCAGTGGCACACACCGTCGGTATCGATCTCGGTACCACGTATTCAGCGGTCGCCGTCGTCGGCGCGGGCGGGAAACCGGAGATCCTGGTCAACCGGGACGGCGAGCGGATCACGCCTTCGGTGGTCTTCTTCGACTCCGACAGCGTGCTCGTCGGCTCGATGGCCAAACGGTCCGCGGCGACCGCGCCGCTGGATGTCGTGCAGTTCGTCAAGCGGCAGATGGGCAATCCGGACTGGCGATTCGTCACCACCGATGATCGCGCCTATTCGGCCGAGGAAGTCTCGGCGCTGATTCTCAAACGGCTGAAAGACGACGCCGAATTGATCCTGGGGCAGGGGCAGGTCACCGACGCGGTGATCACGGTCCCGGCGTTCTTCGACGACGCGCGCCGCCGGGCGACCAGGGACGCGGGAACGATCGCCGGACTCAACGTGCTGCGCGTGGTGAACGAGCCGACCGCGGCCGGGTTGGCCTTCGGGCTCGACCTCGGCCGCAGCGGCACCGTCATGGTGTACGACCTGGGCGGCGGCACGTTCGACGTCACCGTGATGCGGATCCGCGACGGCGTGTTCGACGTGCTCGGCACCGATGGGCTGCACGAACTGGGCGGCTTCGAATGGGACAACCGGCTCATGCGACACCTCAACGAGGAGTACATGGCTCGAGGCGGCGGCGATCTCGACGACGCGTTCGAGACCCAAGCCGATCTGCGCGAGAAAGCAGAACTCGCCAAACGCACCCTGAGCTCCGCCGGATCCACGCGAGTCGTGCTCAGCCACAACGGCGTCACACACACGCTCACCGTCACGCGGGAAACGTTCGAGGACCTCACCAGCGACCTGCTGAACCAGTCGCGCGACCTGACCCATTCCCTCGTGGAGGAATTGGGCCTGAGCTTCGCCGACCTCGATCACGTCTTGCTCGTCGGCGGCTCCACGCGCATGCCCATGGTGGCGGCGATGCTGGAGGAACTGACCGGCAAGCCGCCGTTGCGGGCGGGCAACCCCGACGAACTCGTGGCGCTCGGCGCTGCGATCCGCGCCGAAGCGGAGACGTCCTCGAGCACGGCGCCGAAGCCGGTCATCCTCGACGTCACCTCGCAGGCGCTGGGCACGGTCGCCCTGAACGACAACCGGGAACCGAAGAACAACATCGTGATCCCCCGCAACACCAAGATCCCAGCCAAGGCGAGCAAAGTGTTCGGCACCGTCGCCGACGGCCAGACCGAACTGCGGATCTGCGTCACGCAGGGCGACGACGAGGATCTCGACTACGTCCGGTTCGTCACCGAAGGAAAGTGGCCCGACGGCGGGCAGCTCTTCGCCATTCCGCCCTATCCGGCGAATGCTCCGGTCCAGATCACATTCCACTACGACATAGACCAGACCATTCAGGTCGAGATCACCGACCTCACCGCGGACAAATCGCTCGGCACGTTCGAGGTCGACAACGTCGCCAACCTCAGCGAGGGCGAAATCCGCGTCGCACGCACGAAGAACGAAGACCTCGAGGTGAATTGAAGCATGACCACGACAACCGAAGAATTCGTCAACTACTACGAAATCCTCGGCCTCGCCGAGACCGCCGACCCGGATGCCATCAAGACGGCCATCCGCGAGCAGCGCAGAATGTGGAACAAGCGCGCGGGCCAGTCGGATCCCGTCAAACGCGCGCAGGCCGAAGCTCGGGTACGGCACCTCGGTCAGGCCGAGCGCGTGCTGCTCGACCCGAACCAGCGGCGGCAATTCGACCAGCAGGCCAGGCAGTATCGTCCGGCGAGTAATCAGCCCGCGCCCGTGGTGCAGGGCGGCCGGGACTGGCTGAGTCTCGCACGCGAGTATTTCGAGCGCGGCAACGCTCCGTCCGCGTACTACTGCGCCCGCGAGGCGATCTCGGTCAACGGCGCGAACCACGAAGCGTGGGCGGTGCGGGCGAACTCGTCGTTCGTCATGGGCAACTACAAGGACGCCGGCTTCGAATTCCGGGAGGCCATCAGCCTCAAGCCCGACAGCCCGGAATACCACTTCGACTACGCCGAAGCGTTTCTCGCCACCGGGGCGCTGAACGAAGCGCTCGGCGAATACGAGACGGCGCTGCGTCTCGCGCCCGGCGAGCCGCTGTACCGCACCGCCATCGCCAACGTCTACCTTCAGCAGCACAAGAACGACAAGGCGCTGGAACTGATGGAGGACGTGGTCCGGCACCATCCGAACGAGCAGATCTTCCAGTACTACCTCGCGCTCGCGCTGGAGCAGGTCAACCTGGGGATGTGGTCGGAGCTCCGCAGCGGGGCGTACTGCATCACCTCCGAAGCCCAGATCGCCGTCACGCACGAAATGTCCGGCCGCGCGTTGAAACTCCGGTTCGACGACGCGCCGCTGCGCGCCTCGCTGCAGGAGAACATCGAACTCGCCGAGCGGGCCGCCGTGGCCAAGTGGTTCCACAGCGGTGCGGGCGCGTGGGCGGTGGCCCTGGTGATCGGCCTGGCGCTGATTCCGGCGAAGGGCATCGGCCTGCTGATCGTCGCGGGCGTCATCGCCGGCTACACGCTGACCCACCGGATGCCGGTCTGGAAGCACAACTCGAAGCGATACGACATCGCCAAGCGCGGCATATGAGTGCGGCTCCGGACGCGGGTGATCCGCTGACCGCGCTGGCCGGGGAGATCGCGCAATTGCGTGATCTCTTCCAGCGCAGGCTGCTGGAGGACAAGGCGAAGAATCGGGCGTTGGACGACCTGCACGAGCAGCTCGCACTCGCGCGCGGCGGGCTCGCCGAACAACTCCTGGCCCCGCTGTTTCGCGAGCTGCTCAGACTCGTCGATCGCGTGACGGCACTGAACGACGACGACGCCGTGCTCGGCAGCATCGTCGGCGAACTGCACGAACTGCTCGAACGTCGTGGCGTCCGGCGCGTGCCCGCCACGGCCGACTTCGATCCCGAGGTTCACGAAGCCGTCGCCGTCGCCGAGGCTTCCGGCAGATCACCGGGCACGGTGCTGCAGGTAGTCCGGCACGGATACCTCATGGGTGAACGCCTGCTGCGGCCGGAACAAGTCGTCGTCGCGGCGCGCTCCGCGCGATCGGAGTCCGCCGTTCCCCCCATCGAAAGGTTCGAATGATGCGCAAGACCCTCCGCGTAGCCGTTCTCGTCTCCGCTTCCACGGCGTTCCTCGCCCTCGGACTGCCGAGCGCATCGGCGTCCACCACCGTGAGCGGCACGATCGGCTGCATCAACAGCGCGTCGCCGGTAGGAGTCTGGGTTCAGGCCAAGACGTCGAAATCGGGATGGGCGCGGACCAAGCTTCCGGTCCGGCTCGGCGGCCACTCCAAGGTCGACTACTCCTTCGAGCTCGACAAGGGCGGCGACTACCAGGTGCATGTCGGGTGCGGGGGAACGCCGCAGAAGTGGGCGAAATCCCTGAAGTCCAAGAATGTCTCGGGCACCAAGAACGACTTCCTTTGCAACGACATGGACCGGCTGTCGGTGGCGGCGTTCAACGCTCTGGTCGGCCGGATGTTCGGCCGGCCGGACCTCACCCAGGGCGTGCCCTACGGTGAGTGCAAGCACATTCCGTGACATGAGTACTCGGACCTTCTCGGCCAGAGCACAGGCCCGCTGCCGCCGATCTTCTCCGCGGCGGCACGCAGGCGCCGGATCGATTCCGCGTCCCCTGTGGTGGGTCATCTGGAAGACCCAGCCGAGCAAGCAGGTTCGATCGCACAGGTCGCCGTTCGGTGCGCGATCGAAACCGGGCGAGGTCGATAAGGACGGCGGCAACCGACACGACTGGATACGCCAGCTGTTCGATCGGTTCCCGACCGGGTACGCCTGGCGACTGCTGCCCGCCGAGCTCGTCCCCTGCGACGATCTGGACGATTGACCAATATGGCGCTACCGTCTGTAGATCACGACGAGACGGAGCTCACATGACGGTGTCCGATCCTGCCCACGTATCCGGCACGCGGGAACTGGGCCTGGCCGAACTGGCGGCCGCGATCGCGAGCGGCGCGATCACCTCGACCGCGGCGGTCGGCGGCGCACTGGACCGGATCGACGCGGCGCAGGGCACGCTCAATGCCTTCCGGATCGTGCGCCGCGAGCGGGCCCTGGCGGAGGCCGCCGACGCCGACCGGCGGCTGGCCGCGGGAGAACGACTGCCGCTGCTGGGCGTGCCCGTCGCGGTGAAGGACGACACTGATGTCGCGGGCGAGCCGACCGCGTTCGGCTGCGGCGGCGACTTCGCACCGAAGACCGAGGACGCGGAATCGGTCCGGCGCCTGCGTGCCGCGGGCGCGGTGATCGTCGGCAAGACGAACACCTGTGAACTCGGACAGTGGCCGTTCACGAGTGCCGCGTGGTTCGGGCACACCCGCAATCCGTGGGACCGCGGCAGGACGCCGGGCGGGTCCTCCGGCGGAGCTTCGGCTGCCGTCGCCGCCGGATTGGTCCCCGCCGCTCTGGGTTCCGACGGCGCGGGCTCGATCCGCATCCCTGCGGCCTGGACGAACCTGGTCGGCATCAAGCCGCAGCGCGGACGAATCTCCACCTGGCCGGAAGCCGAAGCGTTCTACGGGCTCACCGTGAACGGTCCGCTGGCGCGTACCGTCGCCGACGCGGCGCTACTGCTGGATGCGGCGGCCGGTCCGCACCAGGGAGATCTGCACACCCCGGAGCCGATCACCGCGTCGGACGCCGTCGGCCGGGATCCGGGAAAGCTGCGAATCGCCCTGTCGCTGCGTATCCCCTTCACCGCGACCAGGACCGCGCTGGATCCCGAGGTCGAGCGATCGGTGCGCCGCACCGCCGACACACTGCGAGCGCTCGGACACACCGTGACCGTGGCGGACCTGCACTACGGCATCCTGATCGGCGCTTCCTTCCTCCCGCGTTCGCTCGCCGGGGTCCGGCGGGTGTACGACCGCATGCCCGGTCTGGAAGTCGATCCGCGCACCACCGCCAACGCCCGAATCGGACGCGCGCTCGACGGCCCCGCCCTCTACGCGGCACGGCAGCTGGAACCGCTGCTGCACAAGCGAATCGGCCACTTCTTCCGCGACTACGACGTGGTCCTTGCCCCGACCACCGCCACCCCACCGCCCCGCGCCGAGGAAATCGACGGCATCGGCGTCAACGCCACCAACAACCTCATCACCGCGGCCTGCCCCTACACCTGGCCATGGAACGTCCTCGGCTGGCCCAGCATCAACGTCCCCGCAGGCTTCACCGACACCGGCCTCCCCGTAGGCGCCCAACTGATGGGCACAGCAAACTCCGAACCCCTCCTGATCTCCTTGGCCGCCCAACTCGAATCCGAACTCCAGTGGCACCGCCACCGCCCCGCCCCGTGGTGGTGACCCGGACCATCGACAACTCGGCGTCCGTGTCCGGGCGTTTCGGCATGCGCAGCGGGAAGTTCAGTCCGTCGGCTGCGCCGGATCGGCCTGGCCGCCGCAGAACACCTCGTCGACGAGCCTCTGAGTCGCCTGCTGGAACGGCACGGCCAGGGACATGGCGGCGTCGTCCGCGTAGTTCAGGGTGCCGGTCAGGGTCTTCTTGCCGTCGGGTGTGCTGTACATCAGCGCCGCGTGACCCGCTGCGCCGCCGTTGTGGGTGACGACCGTGCCGCCCAGGCCGGTGTCCTGCACGAATACACCGAGGCCGTAGCCCATGTTCGGGATGCCTGTCGGGTGCGGTGCGCACATCTCGGCCAGCAACTCGGCAGGCAGCAGCTTGCCGCTCATCAGCGCGGAAATGAAAGTTCGCAGGTCCTGGGTGGTCGAGATCATGTCACCGCCGCTGGAGATCCAGGAGGGGTTCTGGCTGGTGACGTCGACCGTCTTCTCCCGCCCGGCGTCCTCGTATCGGTAGTAGGCGTGGGCGTGCGGCTCGGGGAGCTCGGTCTGGGTGGTCGGGGCTACGGTGCCCGACAGCCCGAGCGGCCCGAAGATCAGCCGCTGCATCTCCTGAGCGACCGGGCGGCCGGTGACCTTCTCGATCAGCAACCTGGCCAGCACGTAGTTGGTGTTGGAATAACTCCAGCCCGTGCCTGGTTCGAACCGCGCGGGCTTGGACAGCGCCAGCCGCACCAGCTCTTCGGGCTGGTAGGTCTCGAACCGGTTGTCCACCCACTCTTTGCCCGCGGTGGTGGCGGGGATCCCCGGCACGACGGTCCCGTCTTCGTAGTACTCGCCGGTGAAGTTGAACACCCCGCTGGTGTGCTGCAACAGCATCCGCACCGTGATCCGCGAATCGAGTTCGAACTCGGTCAGGTAGTGGGCCGCCGGGTCGTCCAATCCGATCTTGCCCTCGGCCACCAGTTGCAGGACCAGAGTCGCGGTGAAAGTCTTTGTATTGCTGCCGATCCGGACGTGCCCATCGGTCGGCGGCTTCGCGGTCTCGCCCAGCCTGCTCACCCCGGCGCTGCCGACCCACTCGCCCCGCTCGTCGTGCACGCGCAGCGTGATTCCGGCGAAACCAGAAGCGACGATCTCATCGAGGGCCTTCTGGAGTTGCGGGCGATCCGGCCCGGCGGCAACCGTTCCGTTGTCGGCACCGGCCACCCCGGCGGCATCGAGCGCCGCGATGATCTTGCGGGCCATCTCGGCCGTGGCCGGGCCGGGCTCGCCGTGGTGCGGCTGGGCTGCTGCGTCGACGGCGATGCGGACGGTGCCGCGGAAGTTGTCGGCCTCGGCCGGATCGTGCCGCTCGAGCAGGTGCACGGCCGAGGTCAGGGCAGGCAGTACCTGGTCGGCGAGTTCGGCGACGGTCTTGCCCTTCAACTGGATGTCCTTGGACTTCGCGGCGAGCACGTGCCCGACCAGGCCGGTCGCCGACGTCAGGGCGATGGAGCCGTTCGTCGCGGCCACGTGCGGCGTGCCGGTGGCGGCCATCAGCGACAACGCGCCGTACGCGGCGGTCCGCAGCGTGCTCTTGTCCTGGTCGGAGAGGGTGGTGGTGGAAGTCGCGATCGCTGTGCTGTTCATGTGACTACTGTCGCGAGCCCGGCTGATACCGAGCTGACGCCGTTCTGACACGACCACTGACACGGCACTCGCCTCGAGTACAGCCGACACATCGGTGGATCACACGGAATCATCGGCAGCCGACCGGACGCCCCACGCCAACGAAGACGCCTCCAAGACTTCCACGCACGCCCCAGCGACGCCCGAACCGGTCAGAAACCCAGTTTGCCCAGCTGTTTCGGGTCGCGCTGCCAGTCCTTGGCCACCTTCACGTGCAAATTCAAGTAGATCCGGGTGCCGAGGATGTGTTCGATCTGCTTGCGGGCGTTGGTGCCGACCTCTTTCAGCCGGGAACCGCCCTTGCCGATGACAATGGCCTTCTGGCTGGGCCGCTCGACGTAGAGCAAGGCGTGCACGTCGAGCATGTCCTCGCGCTCCTCATAGGGCAGGACCTCCTCGATGACGACGGCCAGCGAGTGCGGCAACTCGTCGCGCACACCCTCGAGCGCGGCCTCGCGAATGAGCTCGGCCATCAACGTTTCCTCGGGCTCGTCGGTGAGCTCGCCGTCGGGGTAGAAAGCCGGGCCCTCCGGCATCTTCGAGGCGATGACGTCGACGAGGACTTCCACCTGCTCACCCTTGACCGCCGACACCGGCACCACGTCGGCCTCGGGGCCGAGCAACTGGGCCACGGCGAGCAATTGCTCGGCGATCTGCTCGCGGCTCACCTTGTCGATCTTGGTGACCACGCCGAGCAGCGTCGTCTTCGGCGCCATCTGCTTGATCTGCTGCACGATCCAGCGGTCACCCGGACCGATCTTCTCGTCGGCCGGGATGCACAGCGCGATCACGTCGACTTCCGAATACGTATCGCGCACAAGGTCGTTGAGGCGCTGGCCGAGCAAGGTGCGCGGGCGGTGCAAGCCCGGTGTGTCGACCAGGATCAGCTGGGCGTGCTCGCGGTGCACGATGCCGCGAATCGTGTGCCTGGTGGTCTGCGGGCGCGACGAGGTGATCGCGATCTTCGCGCCGACCAGGGCGTTGGTCAAGGTCGACTTGCCGGTGTTCGGCCGACCGACGAAACAGACGAACCCGGAACGGAATTCGCCCTTCTCCCGCGCGTCAGCCACCGCGGACCTCGCCGGAGTCGGCGCTCACCGCGTCGGCCGCGTCGGCGGAGTCGTCGACGATCTCGAACACCGCGCCGTCACGATCGGTGAAGATGATCCGCGCCTCCGCCGAAACCTCCCGCACCGCCGTCACACCGAAGTCGGACAACCGCCCGCCGACCACCACGGCCGCCTCGAAGCCCTCCGCGCCGCTGGACAACGCCGCGGCCACGGCGGCTTGCAGCGCCGTCAACCGCAACGCGGTCAGCGTGACCTCGCCCGCGGCGTAGGTGCGACCGTCGGTATCGCGGATCGCGGCTCCACTCGCCCCGCCGGTGCGGCCGAGCGCACCACGGGCCAGCACGACCAGCTTGTTGTCCTCGGCGTCCAGTTCGGTCATTCGGTGTCTCCGTCCTCGTCGCGATCGGCCGCGATATCCCGCTCCGATCCGTTCGCCTTGCGCTTGCCATTGGGATTGTCCCCGTTGGTCTTGCCCGCGGGGACCTTCTCGCGCGCTTTGCGTACCACCACGGTGTTCACCCGCATCCGGCCGCGCGCGTCCGGTCCGCCTTCACCGCGCAGCACCAACCCGTGCGCCTCGATCTTCGAACCGGGCAGCGGCACCCGGCCCAGTTCGTGCGCGAGCAGGCCGCCGACGGTGTCGACGTCCTCCTCCTCGATCTCCAATCCGAACAGCTCGCCGAGATCCTCCACCGGCAGCCGGGCCGACACGCGGTAGCGCCCGTCGCCGAGATCCTCGACGGGCGGGGTCTCGTCGACGTCGTACTCGTCGGCGATCTCTCCGACGATCTCCTCCAGCACGTCCTCGATGGTCACCAGACCCGCGATGCCGCCGTACTCGTCCACCAGCAACGCCATGTGGTTGCGCCTGCGTTGCATCTCGTCGAGCAGGCTGTCCAGCGGTTTGGAGTCGGGCATGAACACCGCGGGACGCATCACCTCACGCACCCGTACCTTGCGGCTGCGTTCGGCGAACGGCACGAGGTCTTTCAGATACACCACGCCGCGAATGTCGTCGACGTTCTCGCCGACCACCGGGATCCGCGAATGCCCGGAACGCACCGCCAGCGACATCGCCTGCGCCGCGGTCTTGTCCGCTTCGATCCAGACCATCTCCGTGCGCGGCACCATCACCGCACGCGCCGCTGTGTCGCCGAGTTCGAAAACCGACTGGATCATCCGCCGTTCGTCGTCGGCCACCACTCCGCGCTCACCGGCCATCTCGACCACTTCGCGCAACTCGATCTCGGAAGCGAAGGGCCCGTTGCGAAAACCCTTACCGGGGGTGATCGCGTTACCGATGAGGATCAGCAGCCTGCTGATCGGGCCGAGCAGCGCGCCGATGAACTGCAGGGGCAGGGCCGCGGCCAGGGCGATGGAATACGCGTGCTGCCTGCCCAGCGTGCGCGGGCCGACACCGATCACCACGTAGGACACCAGCACCATCACCAGCGCGGTGATCAGCAGCGCCCAGTTCCTGCCCCAGACCGTCATCAGTCCCGCTGCCAGCAGCACCGTCGCGCCGATCTCGCACAGGATGCGAAGCAGCACCATGAGATTCACGTAGCGGGCCCGGTCGTCGACGACCCGGCTCAGCCGCACGGCGCCGGGCCGGTCGGCTCGCACCAAGTCCTCGACGCGGGCGGGCGAGATCGTGTTCAGGGCGGAATCGACCCCGGCGAAGACCCCACCCACGGAGATGAGCAGGACCGCGAGCAGGACGAGGGTCAGGGCATTCACGCGGGACCCAGGGACTCACCCGGTGTGGTGAAACCCGCCTTACCCAGCAACCGCGCGTCGCGTTCGGCCAGTTCGGCGCGCCGCTGCGCCTCCCGCAGGCTCTCGTACCACTCCTCGAGCAGCCTGGCCTGCAACGCGAACATCTCCTTCTCCTCGTCCGGCTCGGCGTGGTCGTAGCCGAGCAGGTGCAGCACGCCGTGCACGGTGAGCAGAGCGAGTTCGTGATCCAGGGAGTGCCCCGCCTTACGGGCCTGACCGGCGGCGAACTCCGGGCACAGCACGATGTCGCCGAGCATGGATGGGCCTGGTTCGGGGCTGTCGGGCCGCCCGCCCGGCTCGAGTTCGTCCATGGGGAAGGACATGACGTCGGTCGGGCCGGGTAGGTCCATCCAGCGCATGTGCAGGTCGGCCATGGTGTCGAGATCGACGAGCACCATCGACAGCTCCGCGGCGGGGTGCACGTCCATCCGGGCGATCACGAACCGAGCGACGCTGACCAGCTCTTCTTCGGGCACGTCGATACCCGACTCGTTGGCGATCTCGATACTCACCCGAACAGCCTACGATCCCGTCGATCGTGTCGGCGGAGCGGAGCCCCGCCCGGCGAGACGAGTTACCGCCGGTCCGCCCGGCTCGCCGCGCGGCGCTGCGCTCGGTTGCCGCCGTAATGCGGGGCGACCTGCGGGCGCGACTGGGCCTCGAAGCGGTCGTAGGCGTCGACGATGTCCGAGACCAGCCGGTGGCGAACCACGTCGCTACTGGTCAGCTCCGCGAAGTGGATGTCCTCGATCTCGGTGAGGATCTCGCTGGCGGCGCGCAGACCGGACCGGGCGCCGGTCGGCAGATCGACCTGCGTCACGTCACCGGTCACCACGATCTTCGAGCCGAACCCGAGGCGGGTGAGGAACATCTTCATCTGCTCGGCGGTGGTGTTCTGCGCCTCGTCGAGGATGATGAAGGAGTCGTTCAGCGTGCGTCCGCGCATGTAGGCCAGCGGCGCGACCTCGATGACACCGGCCGCCATCAGCTTGGGAATGGCCTCCGGGTCCATCATGTCGTGCAGTGCGTCGTAGAGCGGGCGCAGGTACGGGTCGATCTTCTCGTTCAGCGTGCCGGGCAGGAAGCCGAGCCGCTCGCCCGCCTCGACCGCGGGGCGGGTGAGGATGATCCGGTTGACCTGCTTGGTCTGCAGCGCCTGGACCGCCTTGGCCATCGCCAGATAGGTCTTGCCGGTACCGGCGGGACCGATGCCGAACACGATGGTGTTCGCGTCGATCGCGTCGACGTAGCGCTTCTGGTTCAGCGTCTTGGGCCGGATGGTCTTGCCCCGCCGGGACAGGATGTCCAGGCTGAGCACCTCCGCGGGGGACTCGCTGGAGCCCTCGGTGAGCATCGAAACGGTGTGCCGCACCGCCTCGGGCGTCACCACGCGGTTGCGCCCGGTCAGCGCGACCAGCTGCTCGATGACCCGCTCGGCGAGCGCGACGTCGGCCGCCTTGCCGGTGAGGGTCACGGAATTCCCGCGGACGTGGATGTCCGCGTCGAGCAGCGTCTCCAGTTCGCGAAGATTCTGGTCGGCCGAACCGAGGAAGGGGAACACGGATTCAGGAGCGAGTTCGATGCTCGAGCGCACGGTGCGCGCTGCGGGACCCGAACCGTTGTCGCCGGCGCCGATGCCTGCCGCTGGGGTGGTGGGGTCGCCGATCTCGCCTTGTGTTCTCAAAAGTGGCTATAGCCTGCTTTCCGGTCTCGACTGCTGCTGTATGGAGAAAGTTTAACCCGCCCCACCGACACCGCCCAGTGAATAAGCCGTGGGCAAAACCGGCCCCTCACGGGATTCCCCCACGTCGCCGCGCCCAATCCTCGGCGAAATCACGAAAGCGTCGCACCGCGTCGGGTGGTGTGGTAGCGGCGGGCCAGATCAGCCCGACCGCGCGCGCGGCGCCCGCGTCCGCGAGCGGGACCGTCACCGGGCCGGACAGCGGGCCCGCGGACAGCGGATCTTCGCGCGGCAGGATCGCCACCCCCAACCCCGCCGAGACCAGCCCGGCCACCGTGACGAGATCGCTCGACTCGAACGCGATCCGCGGCCGGATGTCCGCGGCGGCGCACAGTTCATCGAAGATGCGCCGCATCCCGAATCCGTGGTGCATGGTGACGAACTCCGCGTCGGCCACCTCCGCGAGGCGGACCTGCCGCCGTCCGGCCAACCGGTGTTCCGGCGGCACCGCGAGTACCAGCGGCTGTCGCAGCACGGCGCGCCAGCCGACGCCTGCGACGGCCGGGCGCGGCGAGACGATGCCCAGATCGCTTTCACCCGCGAGCACTCGCTCGGTCACCGCGGCTGCCGCTCCCTGCCACAGCGTGATCGTGATCCGGCCGGAGATGCGCCGGAAGCCGCTGATCAGCTGCGGCACCAGCGAGCCGCCGAAAGAGTGCTGGAACGACAGCCGCACGACGCCCCCGGCCGGGTTGGCCCGATCGGCGAGGACCTGTTCCGCCGCGTCCAGCTCGGATTGCGCGCGGCGGGCGTGCTCGTAGTAGATGCGACCGTATTCGTTCAGGACGATCCGCTTCCCGTGCCGGTCGAACAGTTCGACTCCCACCCTGCGCTCCAAGCGAGCCAGCATGCGCGACAACGTCGGCTGCGCCAGGTGCAACCGCTCCGCGGCGGCGCCGACCCGTTCGAGTTCGGCGAGTGTCGTGAACCACTCCAGATCCTCGCCAAGCACTGCCCGACCTCTCTATATGCGCTCAGGGAATGAACTCACTTCTCATTATTCATTTCCTTCCGGAAAACCGCCTGGCGATGCTGGACGAAAGGAGGACCCGATGACCACGACACGGATCGAAGCGGCGAGGGACGTCGCCCACGAACGCAGGATCACCATCGCGCTGTTCGCGGCCGGTCTGACGACATTCGCCTCGATGTACAGCGCCCAGGCACTGCTGCCGAGTCTCTCGGCCGCGTTCGGCGCGACGCCCGCGCTGGCGGCACTGGCGGTGTCGCTCACCACCGGGTTCCTCGCGCTGGCCATCATCCCGGTGAGCGCGCTCTCGTCGCGGATCGGCCGGACCAAGGTGATGATCGGTTCCGCCGTCGCGGCGGCGGTGCTCGGACTGCTGCTGCCGCTGAGCCCTTCGCTGGATCTGCTGCTGGCCGGACGCGCGCTGCAAGGCATCGCGCTGGCCGGTGTGCCCGCGGTGGCGATGGCCTATCTGGCAGAGGAGATCGGCGGGGACGGGCTGGGCGCCGCGATGGGCATCTACGTCGCGGGTACCACTATCGGCGGGCTGGCCGGGCGGTTGATCCCGGCGTTCACGTTGGACGTGGCGTCCTGGCGGTGGGCGCAGGCGGTGGCCTCGATCGCCGCCGCGGCCTGCACCGTGTGGTTCGTCCGCCTGCTGCCGCCCTCGCGCGGCTTCGTGCCTCGCCCCGCCGGAATCCGGACGGTCCTCGGCGACCTCGGCAGCCCCTTGCGTCACCGCGGACTGCTCGCTCTGTTCGGACTGGCGTTCGTGCTGATGGGCGGGTTCGTCTCGATGTACAACTATCTCGGCTACCGGCTGACCAGCGCGCCCTTCGGGCTGCCGGAAGCACTGGTGGGGCTGGTGTTCGTGCTCTATCTGGCCGGAACGGCGGCCTCGGCGGCATCCGGCCTGCTGACCGATCGGATCGGCCGATCCTGGGTGCTCGCGATGTCGCTGGCCGTCATGGCGATCGGGCTCGTGGTGACGATTCCCGACCACATCGGCACCGTTTTGCTCGGCGTATTGCTCTTCACCGCGGGTTTCTTCGGGGCGCACACCGCGGCGAGCGCGTGGGTGGGGGCGATGGCCGAAGGCAACCGGGGCGCGGCGTCGTCGCTGTATCTGTTCGCCTACTACCTCGGCAGCGCGCTCGTCGGCGGAACGGCGGGCATCGCCTACGCCCGCTCCGGGTGGCTCGGGCTGGTCTGCGGCATCGGATCGCTGATGGTCATCGCGGCACTGCTGCTGTGGGTATCGCATCGGGCGTCGACGCGAGACCTCACCAACGCGGCGTCAGTGCGCCGAGCGCCCCGAGAGCAACCGCTGCCGCGGTGGATGTACGCAGCACGGTCGGGCCGAGCAAGGTGATGTCCGCGCCCGCTTCGGCCAACGCCGTGAGTTCGGCGTCGTCCAGCCCGCCTTCCGGACCCACGACGAGGACGATTTCGGCGGCCTCGGCGAAAGGCAATTCGGTGAAACGGGCGGCGCCGGATTCGTGCAGCGCCGCGACGATCGCGCCGCGGGCCTTCGCCGCGCGGACCAGCTCCAGCAAATCCTGGGTGCGGTGCAGGTCGGCGACTTGCGGAATGTATGCCCGGCGGGACTGCCTGGCGGCCGAGCGGGCCGCGGCCCGCCACTTCTCGACTCCCTTGGCCGCCTTGCCCTCCCAGTTCGCGACGCAGCGCGCGGCCTGCCAGGGGACGACGACGTCCGCGCCCGCCTCCGTCATCAGCTCGACCGCCAGTTCCGAGCGATCGGATTTCGGCAGCGCCTGCACGACGGTCACCGGCGGCGTCTGAGGTGCCGCGAGCACTCGCTCGCGCACCGCGAGCTCGAGCCGGTCGCGTTGCGCGGCAACGACTTCCGATGCGGCCAGCACCCCGCGCCCGTCGGAGAGGGTGATCGGCTCGCCGACCCGGATGCGGCGCACCGTGGCGGCGTGCCTGCCTTCCGGGCCGTCGAGCACCGCGACCGCGCCCGGCTCGGGCACCTCGTCGAGGTAGAAGACCGTCGCGGCCACCTAGCGCCCGCTGAACGACGCGCGCAGCCGCGCGAACAGGCCGCTGTTGTGCTCGGATTGCGCGGACATCACTTCGGCGCGCTCCCGCTCGCGCAGTCCCTTGTACTTGCGCAACAGTTCGGTCTGCTTGCTGTCCAGCTTGGCCGGGATCACGATGTCCAGATGCGCCAGCAGGTCGCCACGCGCGCTCGAGCGCAGCCGCGGCATTCCGTGCCCGCGCAGCACCGAGATCTCGCCGGGCTGGGTGCCCGCCGGAATGCTCAGTTCGGTCGGGCCGTCCAGGATGGTGTCGATCACGACGGTGGTGCCGAGCGCCGCGTCCACCATCGGCACCCGGATGGTGCAGTGCAGATCGTCCCCGTCCCGGACGAACACGTCGTGCGGCTGCTCCACGATCTCGACGTACAGGTCGCCCGCGTGACCGCCGCCGGGGCCGACCTCGCCCTGCGCGGCCAGCCGCACCCGCATGCCGTTCGCGACGCCCGCGGGGATCGGGGCCGCGATCTCGCGGCGCGCCCGCACCCGGCCGTCGCCACCGCATTTGTGGCACGGGTCCGGGATGGTCTCGCCCGCGCCGCGGCAGGTGGGGCACGGGCGCGAGGTCAGCACCTGGCCGAGGAAGGACCGCTGCACGGACTGGACCTCACCCGCGCCGCCGCAGGTTTCGCAGCGCACCGGCTTGGACTTGCCGTTGGTACCGGAGCCCTGGCAGATGTCGCACAGGATCGCGGTGTCCACGGTCAGGTGCTTGGTCACGCCGACCGCGCATTCGGCCAGGCTGAGCCGGGTGCGGATCAGCGAGTCGGCGCCGGGCTGGACGCGACCGCGCGGCTTGCGCGCACCGGCCGATCCGCTCATGCCGCCGAAGAACGCCTCGAACACGTCGCCGAGCCCGCCGAAGCCCGCGCCGTTGAATCCGGCCCCGCCACCGCCGGATTCCAGCGGGTCGCCGCCCATGTCGACGATGCGCCGCTTCTCCGGATCCGACAGCACCTCGTAGGCGGCCGACACTTCCTTGAACTTGGCCTGCGCCGCCTCGTCGGGGTTGACGTCGGGGTGGAGCTCACGCGCCAGCTTGCGGTATGCCCGCTTGATCTCCTGGTCGGTCGCGTTCTTCGCGACGCCGAGCAGTCCGTAGTAGTCCCGTGCCACTTGAGTTCTCTAGTCCTTGGTCGTTCTCGACAGTGCCGCCGGTGCCCGCGCCGCTGTGAAGCGCGCCGACAACAGCATTAGTCTTGTGCACTCAACTTTATCCGGCCGAAAGATCGAGCGTAGCAGTGGCGTCGTCGCGTCAGCGCTCGGCGAGGACCTCGCCGATGTATCGGGCGACGGCCGCCACCGATGCGATCGTGCCCGGGTAGTCCATCCGGGTGGGCCCGAGCACCCCCATACCGCCGAGCACGGCGCCCGCCGCGCCGTAGCCGGTCGACACCACCGACGTGCCACGCATCTGCTCGACCTGCGTCTCTTCCCCGATCCGCACCGTCACCGTCCCCGGTTGCTGGGCCGCGGCGAGCAGCTTGAGCACGATCACCTGCTCCTCGAGCGCCTCCAAAACCGAACGCAGCGAGCCGGGGAAACCGAAGTCGGCGGCGTTGCGGGTGAGGTTGGCGGTGCCGCCGAGCACCAATCGCTCCTCCGGGTGCTCCACCAGGGTCTCCACCAGCACCGTGGACACCCGCACCAGCACGTCGCGCAGCCGCAACGGAGCGTGCTCGGGCAGCTCGGCCACCGCCGCGGAGGCCGCGGCCAGGCGTTTGCCGTCCATCGCGCCGCCGAGCATGCCGCGCAGCGCGGCCAGATCCTCGTCGTCGACCAGCGCGCCGAGCTCCACCAGGCGCTGGTCGACCCGGCCGGTGTCGGTGATCACCACCAGCAGCAGGCGGGCGGGATTGAGCGCCACCACCTCGATGTGCCGCACCGTGGACGCCGACACCGTCGGGTACTGCACGACGGCGACCTGCCTGGTCAGCTGAGCGAGCAAGCGGACGCCCCGGCGCAGCACGTCGTCGAGGTCGACGCCGGACTCCAGGAACTCGAGGATCGCCCTGCGCTCCGCCGAGGACAGCGGCTTCACCTCGGAGATCCGGTCCACGAACTGCCGGTAGCCCTTGTCGGTGGGGATGCGGCCGGAACTCGTGTGCGGCTGGGTGATGTAGCCCTCGGCCTCGAGCACCGCCATGTCGTTGCGCACCGTCGCGCTGGAAACACCCAGGTTGTGCCGCTCGACCAGCGTCTTCGACCCGATCGGCTCCTTGGTCGCGACATAGTCCGCGACGATGGCGCGCAAGACCTCGAAGCGCCGATCCTCGGTGCTCGACATCGGCCGCACCTCCTCGCTCTCGTCTCCCGTCACGCCGTACCCGGCGCCGACGTCCCGTGACCGCCGCACATCGCGGGCCGACCACGGTTCGTCCGTCGATCCAGTCTAATTGTCGGTAACCGGATCTCTCGCCTGCAACGGGACGTGACGAGCGGCGCGACGCTCAGCGCGGAACGGCGGCGTCGATCACCGCGGCCACGGCGTCGGGCCGGGAGACCAGCGAGGCGTGCGAGGCCTCGATCTCACCGGTTCGAGCCGCCATGCGCTGGGCCATGAAGCGCTGGGAGGACGGCGGGATGACCCGGTCGTCGGCGGAGACCAGATACCAACTCGGAGTGCCGGACCACGCGGGCGGCCCGGACGGTTCCAGATTGGCCTTCACGGCGATGGAGCGCTGATGGACGATCATGTCGGCCGCGGTCTCCGGGCCGACGTCCTGGGCGAAGACGTCATGGAAGCTGGCGGGTGCGACATACGCGTCCAGGTTCTTCCCGGCGACACCCGGGACGTCGTCGACGAGCTTCACCTGCAGCGCGGGCGGCAGCAGCTGGCTGCCCGGGAAGCGGATCGGGTCGAGCTCGGCCTGCGCCACCTCGCCTTCCACCGGCGCGAAAGCCGCGATGTACACCAGCGATTCGACCTTCGGATCGTGCACGTTGCTGATCACGAAGCCGCCGTAGGAGTGCCCCGCCAGCACGACGGGACCGCTGATCGTGTCCAGCGTGCGCTGCACGGCGGCCGCGTCGTAGGCAGGCCCGCGCAGCGGATTCTCCGGCGTCACCACGCGGTAGCCGCGCTCGCGCAGCACGGCAGCGACACCGTCCCAGCTGGTGGTGTCGGCGAAGGCGCCGTGCACGAGCACGACGGTGGGCAGCGACTGCGCTCGCGCCGGCCCGGCCGCTGTAGTGGCGGCGAGCAGGAGGGCCAGCGCGGCCACAGCACGGCGCAGGTAGCGTTTGTTCGGCATCGGGTCTCGGCTCCTCAGCTCTTCAGGAAGTTCAGCAGATCGGCGTCGAACGCCTTCTCGTAGTCGCCGCACAGGCCGTGCGGAGCGCCGGGGTACACCTTCAACTCGGCCCTCGGCAGCAATTTCGCCGTCTTGGCGCCCGCGGCGGCGAGCGGCACGATCTGGTCGTCGTCGCCGTGCGCCACCAGCACCGGGATCTCGATGCTCGGCAGCTCGGCGGTGAAATCGGTCTCGGAGAACGCCTTGACGCAGTCGAACGCGCCCTCGAGCCCCACCTGCATGCCCATCAGCCAGAAGTGGTCGCGCAGTCCTTGTGAGACCTTCGATCCGGTGCGGTTGGCGCCGTAGAACGGGATCGCCAGATCCTTCCAGAACTGCGAGCGGTCGGCGGCCACGCCCGCGCGGATGTCGTCGAACGCCTCGATCGGCGTCCCTTCCGGATTGCTCGCGGTCTTCAGCATCAACGGCGGGACCGCGCCGAGCAGCACCGCCTTGACCACCCGCGAGGTGCCGTGCCGGGACAGATACCTGGTCACCTCGCCGCCGCCGGTCGAGTGCCCGACCAGAATCGCGTCCTTGATGTCCAGCTCGTTCAGCACCGCGGCGAGGTCGTCGGCGTAGTGGTCCATGTCGTGCCCGTCCCACACGTCGCTCGAGCGTCCGTGCGCGCGCCGATCGTGGGCGATGGCGCGATAGCCGTTGCTCGCCACCAGTTTCATCTGGTTGTCCCAGGCGTCCCCGTTCAGCGGCCAGCCGTGGCTGAACACCACCGGACGTCCGGCACCCCAGTCCTTGTAGTAGATCTCGACGCCATCGGTGGTGGTGATCGTCGGCATGACAGTTCCCTTCGATCTGGACGGATGTCGGGTGAACCGGGGATCGATCTTGGTCGACCGACAGCGTATGACGGGCGGCCGCCGGAGAAACGACTCTGCGTGCACGATCGTCGGCTCAGAATGCACGGCCCGGTCGGCGGGTTCCATGCGAGGATTGCCGAATCTGTCTCATTTGCGACGGAGGCTGTGATGACGGTCGTGTTCAATTCGGACACCATCGCGCCGCACGAGCGGGCGGACGCGGTGGCCGCGGCAGTACAAGAGGCATCGGTCCCGTCCCATGTCGTGCTGGACGGGCCGGACGAGCGTGTGCACGCCACGTTCGACGTGTGGTGGTTCGGCGAGGCGCGCATCGTGCGTGCCAGCACCTCGGGCATCCAGCTGATCCGGACACCGAAGCAGGTCAGGACCTCCCCCGCGCCGGTACTGGCGGTCGCGGTGCAGCAGGCGGGCGACGGACGGTACGAGCAGGGCGACGTCCGTCGCGTCGTGCGACCGGGCGATCTGCACGTCATGGATCTGAACGCGCCCTACGACTTCAGCCGGCGCGGCGACGGGGCGTCGACCTGCCTGCACGTGCCGCTCGATCAGCTCGGCCTGCCCGCCGATCTGATCGGTCAGGCCGCCGCCAGAGTGCAGGACAGCCCGCACTACCGGCTGGTGGCCAACCACATCGTCCAACTGACCGCCGACGCGGACGCGCTCAGCGCCGACCCCGCGGCAGCCCTGTCGGGTTGCGCCAGCATCGAGCTGATCCGGGCACTGTTGTTGTCGGCGTGCGCCGACGACGGCTCCGTCGTCCCCTCCGACATCCTGCTGTCCCGGATTCGCGCCTATATCCGGCGCAATCTGGCGGATCCTGGTCTCGGCGCGGAACAGATCGCCAAGGCGCACAACATGTCGGTCCGGCAGCTCTACAAGATCTACGCGAACACGGAGTGCAGCCTCGAGCAGGGAATCATCAGCCAGCGTCTCGAGCGGGTACACGGCGATCTGACTCGTCCGGACCAGAAGCATCGGACGATCGCGATGATCGCGCGCCGCTGGGGCTTCCGCGATCCGTCACATTTCGCCCGGCGCTTCCGCGCCGCCTACGGGCTCACGCCACGGGAATGGCGCAGCACCGCCCTCGCCCCGGACGAGGCGTAATGGTCAGCCGCAGGTTTTCGCCTGTTTGCCCGCGAGCGCATCGAGACCGAGCATCGCCAGCAGCGACTCACAGTCGGCGGCGTTCTCCGCGTAGCTGGCGACAGTGCGGGCGGCGACGGCGCACTGGCGCGCGTTTTCCGCTTTCTCCGCTGCTCGCGCCTCCGCGAACTCGCCTGGTTCATGGATAAGGGTCATACGTGGTGCCGAAGCCATGAGTCTCCTTGGGGTTGATCGCAGACTACGCGGCCGGTGCGCACCGAGTTACCGGAACGAGACATAAAGTGCATCGCGTTGACCCGACCGTGATCCGGCACGGGATCAGTCGAGCAGTTCACGGACGACGCCGTCCGCGAGCAGACGGCCGCGGTCGGTGAGGACGAGCCGGTCGTCCGCGGTGCGCACGGCGAGGCCGTCGGCGACCACGCGATCGACGGCGGTGCGCGCGGAGGACGCCAGCTCGGCCAGCGGCAGGCCGGTGCGCAGCCGGACGGCGAGCATGACCCGCTCGGTGTAGCGCTCGTCCGCGCTCAGCGCCTCCCAGCCCGCGGCGGGCAGCCCGCCCGCGCCGACTCGATCGGCGTATCGAGCGGGGTGCTTCACGTTCCACCACCGCACGCCGCCGACATGACTGTGCGCGCCCGGTCCTGCGCCGAGCCAGTCGCCGCCGTCCCAGTAACCGAGGTTGTGCCTGCAGACCGCGGCGTCGCCCACGGCCCAGTTCGACACCTCGTACCACCCGAATCCGGCCGAGCGCAGTCGGGCGTCGATGCGCTCGTAACGTGCGGCGAGCACGTCGTCGTCCGGCGCGGGCAACTCGCCGCGGCGCACCCGCCTGGCCAGCGCGGTGCCGTCCTCCACGATCAGCGAATACGCCGATACGTGGTCGACGCCCGCGCCGAGCACCGCGTCCAGGCTGGCGTCCAGATCGACATCGCGCTCACCCGGTGTTCCGTAGATCAGATCGAGGTTGACGTGCTCGAATCCAGCGGCGCGCGCCTCCAGCGCGGCGGCCACCGCGCGGCCGGGGGTGTGCGTGCGATCGAGCACTTTCAACACGTGCGCCGCGGCGGACTGCATGCCCAGCGACACCCTGGTGAACCCGGCCGCCCGGATGCGCTCGAAGAATTCCGGCGAGGTGGATTCCGGATTGGACTCCGTGGTGACCTCGGCCCCGGCAGCGAAGGTGAACTCGGCACGCACGGCGTCCAGCACCGCGGCGAGCCCGTCGCCGCCCAGCAGGGAGGGCGTCCCTCCGCCGACGAAGACGGTGGAGACTTCCGGCGTCGCGGTGGGCAACGCCGCGAACTGTTGCGCGGCGGTCGCCAGCTCGCCGCGCAACGCCGCCAGCCACGACTGCGGCGAGGCCGAACTGCCGAGCTCCCCCGCGGTGTAGGTGTTGAAGTCGCAGTAGCCGCACCGCGTGGCGCAGAACGGCACGTGCACGTAGATCCCGAACGGACCGTCGCCGAAGTCGCGTAGCACCGGCGCGGAAGTGTCGGTACGCGCGGTAGCGGCGGAAGAACTCACCTGTCCAGTGTGAACGTCGCCGCGACCGCGCCGACGGCCGGGACTCCGCTACCGGGCCCTTCAGTCCGCCACGACCGGAGTGTTCTGGTTCGCGGTGAGCAACCAGCGGCCGTCCTCCTTGGACATCACGTACATCGGGCTGCCTTCGCTCTCCAGAACGCCCGCGTCGGTGAAATAGCGCTGGCGGACCTTCACCGCCGCCACGTCCGGGCGGATGAACAGCACGTGCTCGACCTCGTAGGTCGCCGTGCCGTGTGCGGTGGCCCCGGGCAGCACCTGCGCGGTGAACTCCGCGATGGCCGCCCGTCCGAAGAGACGTTTGCCGTGTCCGGTGGTCCAGATCGCGTCCTCCCGGAACAGCGCGACGAATTCGTCGACGAGCTCGTTGCGCTGGGCGTGTTGGACGCTCGCGACCACCGCGCGGATGGCTTCGAGCTCGCCGGTGGCGTCGACAGTTGTGGTACTCATGACGCCGAGCGTCCAACCTCCACTTCGCTCGAGGTCAAGCGAGGTGCGCAGTGTCACAGACGGCGCGGTCGCCGTATCACGCGCCCGGTTGGGGCTCGTGACTATGACTGCCGTCACAAACTGGGTCGAACGTCCAGGGGATTTCCCGCAGATTCACGGGAAATACCAGACGCAGGGTCGGAAGGCCATCGCTGACGTGGCACAATAGGCCGCATGCGCGCTTTGGAGATTCGACTGGTGGCCCGTCGCCACGTCGATTACAAGCGCGTCTGTAGCGCCTGCTGTCTGCCCGGTTCCCTCCGGTAGTTCAGCGCGCCCGATCCCCGGGTCCCCGGCGATCCCGACTTCATCGGCCCGCTGACACCGCAGGCGTGAGTCAGCCCCTCGCGCCCCTCAGCAGGATGTACCACCCACCCCGCAGGAGCGACCCCATGACGTCGAGCACCGACGCCGGTCCGACCGATCAGCCCACGCCCGAATCCCAGCCGGAGCGCCGCGCGCGCCCCGAACGCCCGGCCTCCGAACGCCGGGTCCGCCCGGATCGGCCGCGTCCCGAGGCGACCACGACCGGACCGCGCGTGCGCACCGGCAATCCCGTGCGCCGCAAGGCCGAGGGTCAGTGGGCGCTGGGTTACCGCGAGCCGCTGAACCCGAACGAGCAGTCCAAGAAGGACGACAACCCCCTCAACGTCCGCGCCCGCATCGAGAACATCTACGCCAAGACCGGCTTCGACGGCATCGACAAGGGCGACCTGCGCGGCCGGTTCCGCTGGTGGGGTCTGTACACCCAGCGCGAGCAGGGCTACGACGGCACCTGGACCGGTGACGAGAACATCGATCTGCTCGAGGCCAAGTACTTCATGATGCGCATCCGCTGCGACGGCGGCGCGCTGAACCTCGCGCAACTGCGCACGCTGGGCGGGATCTCCACCGAGTTCGCCCGCGACACCGCGGATCTGTCCGACCGGGAGAACGTGCAGTACCACTGGATCGAGGTGGAGAACGTCCCGGAGATCTGGAAGCGGATCGAGGCGGTCGGCCTGAAGACCACCGAGGCGTGCGGCGACTGCCCGCGCGTGGTGCTCGGATCTCCGCTGGCCGGCGAGTCGCTGGACGAGGTCATCGACCCGACGCCCGCGATCGAGGAGATCGTGCGCCGCTACATCGGCAAGAAGGAGTACTCCAACCTGCCGCGCAAGTTCAAGACCGCGATCTCCGGCCAGCAGGACGTGGTGCACGAGATCAACGACGTCGCGTTCGTCGGTGTCGTGCATCCCGAGCACGGCCCCGGTCTGGACCTGTGGGTCGGCGGCGGGCTGTCCACCAACCCGATGCTCGCCAAGCGGGTGGGCGTGTGGGTGCCGCTGGACGAGGTGCCGGACGTGTGGGAAGCCGTCGTATCGGTGTTCCGCGACTACGGCTACCGCCGCCTGCGCACCAAGGCGCGCCTGAAGTTCCTGATCAAGGACTGGGGCATCGAGAAGTTCCGCCAGGTGCTGGAGGACGAGTACCTGAAGCGCAAGCTGATCGACGGCCCCGCGCCCGAGCAGCCGACCAAGCCGATCGACCACGTCGGCGTGCAGCGGCTGCGCAACGGACTCAACGCGGTCGGCTTCTCCCCCATCGCGGGCCGGGTGTCGGGCACCGTCCTGACCAAGGTCGCCGACGCGGTCGAGCGGATCGGCTCCGATCGCGTCCGGTTCACCCCGTACCAGAAGCTGATCGTGCTCGACGTTCCCGACGACGGGGTCGACGCGCTGATCGACGAGCTGGAACCCCTCGGCCTGCAGGCGCGGCCCTCGCTCTGGCGGCGGAATCTGATGGCCTGCACCGGTATCGAGTTCTGCAAACTCTCCTTCGCCGAGACGCGCAAGCGCTCCCAAGCGCTGGTGCCGGAGCTGGAGGAACGGCTGGCGGATCTGAACGCGCAGCTGGATGTCCCGATCACGATCAACATCAACGGTTGCCCGAACTCCTGCGCCCGCTCGCAGATCGCCGACATCGGGTTCAAGGGCCAACTGGTCGACGACGGCACCGGGAATCAGGTGGAGGGATTCCAGGTTCACCTCGGCGGCAGCCTCGGCTTCGACAGCGCGTTCGGGCGCAAGCTGCGCCAGCACAAAGTGACCACCGGGGAACTCGGCGACTACATCGACCGGGTGGTGCGCAACTTCGTCAAGCAACGTTCGGACGGCGAACGGTTCGCCCAGTGGGCGGTCCGCGCCGACGAGGCCGACCTGAGATAAGTGTCGACGGGAGATCAATTGTGACAACCGAACTCGCGGAAAAGCTGTCCGAGGACCAGCTCCGCGCCATCGCCGCGCGCGGCGCCGCCGAACTCGACGGCGCCTCGGCGACCGAACTCCTGCGGTGGACCGAGGACACCTTCGGCACGAACTACATCGTGGCCTCCAACATGCAGGACGGCGTGCTGGTGCACCTGGCCGCGGGCGTGCGCGCCGGCGTCGACGTGCTCTTCCTGGACACCGGCTACCACTTCGCCGAGACCATCGGCACCCGGGACGCGGTGGAGGCCGTGTACGGGGTGAACGTGGTCAACGTCCGGCCGGAACACTCCGTTGCCGAACAGGATCGGCTGCTGGGCAAGGATCTGTTCGCCCGCGAGCCCAACGAGTGCTGCCGGTTGCGCAAGGTCGTCCCGTTGCAGAAGTCGCTCGCGGGCTACAACGCCTGGGTCACCGGCATCCGCCGGGTGGAGGCGCCGACCCGGGCGAACGCACCGCTGATCTCCTTCGACGAGGCGTTCGGCCTGGTGAAGATCAACCCGATCGCGCCGTGGTCCGACGACGAGATGCAGGACTACATCGAAAAGCACGGCATCCTCGTCAATCCCCTGGTGGAGGAGGGGTATCCGTCCATCGGCTGCGCTCCGTGCACACGGAAGCCGGAGCCGGGAGCCGATCCGAGAAGCGGCCGTTGGGCCGGCCTCGCCAAGACCGAATGCGGGTTGCACCAATCATGACTGAAACGATTCGTAGCGAACGTTCGCTCGGTATCACCGATTTCGATACTCTCGCCGCGCTGGAATCCGAGGCGATCCACATCTTCCGCGAGGTGGCGGGCGAGTTCGAGCGGCCGGTGATCCTGTTCTCCGGCGGCAAGGACTCCACCGTGCTGCTGCATCTTGCGCTCAAGGCGTTCTGGCCCGCGCCGCTGCCGTTCGCGCTGCTGCACGTGGACACCGGGCACAACCTGCCCGAGGTGCTGGAGTTCCGGGACAAGGTGGTCGAGCGCTACGGCTTGCGCCTGCACGTGGCGAAGGTGGAGGACTACCTGGCCGACGGCAGGCTCACCGAGCGCCCCGACGGCATCCGCAACCCGCTGCAGACCGTCCCGCTGCTGGACGCGATCAGCGAGCATCGGTTCGACGCCGTGTTCGGCGGCGGCCGTCGCGACGAGGAGCGCTCGCGCGCCAAGGAGCGGATCTTCTCGCTGCGCAACGCCTTCGGCCAGTGGGACCCGAAGCGGCAGCGTCCCGAGCTGTGGAACCTGTACAACGGGCGCCACGCGCCGGGCGAGCACGTGCGCGTGTTCCCCCTGAGCAACTGGACCGAGCTGGACATCTGGCGCTATATCGCCCGCGAGGACATCGATCTGGCGAGCATCTACTACGCGCACGAGCGTCCGGTGTACCTACGCGACGGCATGTGGATGACGCCGGGCGTGTGGGGCGGCCCGCGTGAGGACGAGGTGCTGGAGACCAGGTCGGTGCGGTACCGCACCGTGGGCGACGGATCCTCCACCGGCGCCGTGCTTTCCGACGCGGCCGACAACGAGGCGATCCTCGCCGAGGTCGCCGCGTCCCGACTGACCGAACGTGGTGCGACCCGCGGCGACGACCGCGTCTCCGAAGCCGCGATGGAAGACCGCAAACGAGAGGGTTATTTCTGACATGTCCGACCTATTGAGGCTGGCCACCGCCGGTTCTGTCGACGACGGCAAGTCCACTCTGGTCGGACGCCTGCTCTACGACACGAAATCCGTTCTGGCCGACCAGATCGACGCCGTCACCCGCGCGTCGGTGGACAAAGGTCTCGCCACCCCGGATCTCTCGCTGCTCGTGGACGGGTTGCGCGCGGAACGCGAACAGGGCATCACCATCGATGTCGCCTACCGCTACTTCGCCACTCCGCGCCGCTCATTCGTGCTCGCGGACACCCCCGGGCACGTGCAGTACACCCGCAACACCGTGTCCGGCGCGTCCACCGCGCAGCTGGTGATCCTGCTCGTCGACGCGCGCAAGGGCGTCATCGAGCAGACCCGCAGGCACGCCGCCGTGCTCGCGCTGCTCGGTGTGCCGAAGCTGGTGCTCGCGGTGAACAAGATCGATCTGGTGGACGACGCCGCCGCGGTGTTCGCCGCCATCTCCGCGGAGTTCAACGAACTCACCAGCACGCTGGGCTGGTCGAGCGAGGACGTGCTGGAGATCCCGGTCTCGGCGCTGCACGGCGACAACATCGCCACCCGGTCGGACAACACCCCGTATTACGACGGGCCGTCGCTGATCGAGCACCTGGAATCGGTGCCGGTCGACGCCGACAGCACCGGCGATCACGAGCTGGGCCTGCGGTTCCCGGTGCAGTACGTGATCCGGCCGCGCACCGCCGAGCACCCGGACTACCGCGGCTACGCGGGACAGATCGCGGCGGGCGCGGTCGCTCCCGGCGACGAGGTCGTGGTGCTGCCGTCGGGCATCCGCACGACTGTGGAGCGGATCGACACCCCCGACGGCGAGCTCGCGGTGGCGCAGGCCGGACGCAGCGTCACGCTGATCCTGGCCGACGAGGTCGACATCTCGCGGGGCGACATCATCGCCGCGGCCGCCGACGCGCCCGAGCCGATCGACACCTTCGACGCCACGGTGTGCTGGCTGGGTGACAAGCCGCTGCGCCCCGGTGCGCGGCTGCTGCTCAAGCACGGCACCCGCACCACCCAGGCGATCGTCGGCGCGCTGCTGGAGCGCTTCGACGAGCAGCGCCTCGCGGCCGACCCGAACCCGGAGTCGCTGGAGCTCAACGACATCGGGCGCATCTCGGTGCGGGTCGCCGAGCCGATCGCGGCCGACGACTACCGAGCCAACCGGCACACCGGCAGCTTCCTGCTGATCGATCCGGCGGGCGGCAACACGCTGGCGGCCGGTCTGGTCGGTGACGTGCTGACCGCCGTCGAGGTCGGCACCGGGGCCTGACATGGCGGTGTCGCGAGCCCTGTTCGGCGCCCCGCCGGTCCTGGGCGCTGTCGCCCCGGCGGGCAGTCCGGGCTGCGCGACTTCCCGGATCGCCCCCGGGCTCGACGGCAGCCCGGCGCGACCGCCCGCGCTGATCGCGGTGGCCCACGGCAGCCGCGATCCGCGGTCGGCGGCAACCGTCGCGGAGGTGGTCGGCGCCGTCGCCGCCGCTCGTCCGGACCTCGACGTCAGGACGGCGTTCCTCGATCTCACCGCCCCGTCGGTCGAACAGGTGGTGGATGCCGTCGCCGCCGACGGGCACACGCACGCGGTGGTGACGCCGCTGCTGCTCGGCAGCGCCTTCCACGCCAGGGTCGATCTGCCCGGCCTGCTCGCCGCGGCCCGCGCCCGCCATCTCGGGCTGCGCCTGACCCAAGCCGACGTGCTCGGCGTGGACGCCGGACTGGTCGGTACGCTGCGCGACCGTGTCCTCGCCGCCGGCGCCGGGCACCGCTTCGCGGATCGGCGCCTCGGCGTCGCGGTCGCGGCGGTCGGATCGTCGTCGGCGGCGGCCAACGCCCGGACCGCCGAGGTGGCCACCCGCCTGGCCGCCCGCACCGGCTGGCGCACCGAGATCTGCTTCGCGACCACCGAACCGTCGGTCACCGAGGCGATTTCGCGACTGCACGCTCGCGGCGCCGAGCGCGTGCTGGTCGCTCCCTGGTTCCTCGCACCCGGATTACTGACCGATCGCCTCGTCGACGCGGCGCCGGAGGCGATCCACGCCGATGTGCTCGGCGCGCATCCGGCCCTCACCGAGGTCATCCTGGATCGCTATCACGCGGCGATCGCGGATACTCGCGCGCTCTCGGCCTGACCGGGCGTTCGCGGCGGTTCCCGGGCGGGCGTGCCCGCGTGACGCTGTCGCGTGCTAGGAACGTGGCATGGCCGAGTCGTTCCGCACCACCTCCTGCGCCAGCCACGGACATCCCGAGTTCACCATTCTCTTCACCGAGCCGCGGCTGCCCGGCATGGAGAACTGGCTGCTGTCGTATCTGGAGTCCACCGTCGCGGCGGGCACGCGCTACCACCCCGGCGAGACGATCCGGATCGGCTGGAATCTGGTCCGGGTGCGCGGTCGCGACGACGGCACATTGGGGCTGGCCGAACGCACCGACGCGCAGACCTGGGCCGAGCAGATCGACCGCACCCTGCGCGATGTGTGGTACCAGCGCGAAGTGGCGGCCGGGGTCGGCCTCACCGATCGCCTCGACTTTCCCGGCGAGGACCAGCGGGCCACCATCTCGTCGTGCGGACTCGAATCACCGGTCCTGGTGCTGGCGCGCACCGAGCCGGACGACTCCGAGTCCTCCGGTTGGTCGGTGGAATGCTTCGAAGACCACGCGCACCGGTCGTCGTACTACACCACCCTGCTGGAACTGGCCACCGCCATGCCGTTCGCGGTGCAGTTCTTCGCCCTTCCGGTAGCGACCACGGTGCTGATCGAAAGCCCCGAGATCACGCCCACCGGCACCATCCGGCCGCACATCGTGGACGCCGAAGGCGTTGAACTGTCCCCGATCCCGGGTTCCTACCTGGACTACCTGGTCAACGGTTCACCGGCCGACTAGTCGCCCGGGCCGAGCAGATCCGCCACGAGGTGGCGCGCGGTAGTGACGCCCCACTCGTCACCCATCTGCCGCGCCGTGTGCGCCGCGGCGATCACCGCGTCCAGTTCGAACGCGACGGCGTCGGCGCTGCGCGCACCGAAACGGCCCTGGTCCTGCGCCCGGCGAATCTCCTTGATCAGGAACGCGAGCCAGTCCCTGCGGTCTTCGGCGATGGCGTCACGCACGGGTCCCGGCCTGCTGTCGAACTCGGCGAGTGTCGCGACGCGGAAGCACCCGCCGGGGAATGCCGGGTCGGCCACCTGACCCAGCCAGCGCTCGACCAGGGCGCGCAGGCGCGGTAGTCCGGCCGGCTCGCTCAGGCTCGGCGTGATGACTTCGTCGATGAAGACCTGCCGCGCGGATTTCACCGCCGCGATCTGCAGGCTCTCCTTGCTGCCGAAAAGGGTGGCGATGCCGCTCTTGCTGAGCCCAAGGTCGGTGGCCAAGCGGCCGATGCTGAGGCCGGTGAGGCCCTCGACAGACGCCACGTCGGCGGCGTGGCGGGCGATCGACGCACGCGCCCGCGCGCCCTTGGCCAGGCGCTGATCGGTGCCGCGCGGCTGGTCGCGTGTGGTGACGGACTCGGTCATGAGGCCCATTCTTCCACTTCACTATTGCACATACGAACGTATGGTCGTATTTTATTTGAACGAACGATCGTGCGTTTTGTATCCCCGACTAAGGACTTCCCATGACCGACGCGTCCGTGCGGCTCGACAGCCCACCGACCGCGACCGCGGCCACGCGCACCTTGCTGATCGCCTGCGGCGCCGCCTTCATCGCCTTTCTCGATCTCTCCGTCGTCAATATCGCCTTCCCGTCGATCGCCCGGGACTACCCCGGCACGGCGACCGCCACGCTGACCTGGGTCGTCAGCGGCTACGCGGTCGCTTTCGCCGCGTTGCTCACCCCGGCCGGACGTCTCGCCGACGCGCTCGGCCGCCGCAGGCTGTTCCTCGGCGCGCTGGCCGGTTTCGCCCTCACCTCCCTGCTGTGCGGGCTCGCCCCGACAGCGGGCTGGCTCATCGCGGGCCGGGTGCTGCAAGGCGGCGCCGCGGCGCTGATGGTGCCGTCCGCTCTCGGCTTGGTGCTCGCCGCCACGCCGCGGGAGAAGATCGGCGCGGCCATCGGAGCCTGGTCGGCCGCGGGCGGGTTCGCCGCTGTCGTCGGTCCCGCACTCGGTGGCGCGCTGGTCGAAGGATTCGACTGGCGGGCGGTTTTCGTCATCAACGTTCCGGTGGCACTGCTGCTCGTCATGGCGGCGGCGCGCGTTCCGGCCCCCGACGACCGTCGATCCGGCGGTGCGCTGCCGGATCCGCTCGGCACCCTCGCGGTGGCGCTCGGGCTGGGCGGGCTGGTCGCGGGCGTCACCGAAGGGCAGCGCTGGGGGTGGACCTCGGCGGGGACACTGACCGCGCTGATCGGCGGCGGACTGCTGGTCGTGGCCGCCCTCATCCGTTCGGCGCGCCATCACGAACCCGCGATCGCCGTCGACCTGTGGCGCAGCAAGTCCTACGCTCTGGCCAACGCCACCTCGTTCGTCTTCGGCGCGGCCATGTTCGCCTGGCTGCTGTCGGGACCGCTGTTCCTGGACGCGATCTGGGACTACTCGGTGCTCGGCTCCGCAGGAGCCATGACCATCGGAGCGGTCGCGTCGATGGTGACGGCGACCGTCGCGGGCCGGATCGGCTCGGCGACGGCCAGGCGGTGGCTCGGCGTGCTCGGTGCGTTGATGTTCGTGGCGTGCACCGCGTGGATGAGCACGGATGCCTTCGGCGCCACTCCAGCCCTGTGGTCGGCGTGGATTCCGGCCGGTGTGCTCGGCGGCGGCGGCATCGGTTTCGTCGTCACGGTGCTGGGCACCGCGGCGGCCGGTGCTCTTCCGCCGCAGCAGTTCGCCGCAGGCACCGGCATGAATCTGACCGCGCGGCAAGTGGGCGGGGCGCTCGGCGTGGCCGTGCTCGCCGCCGTGTTCGCGGCACGTCCCGACGATCCACTCGGCGCGTTCCACATCGTCTTCGCCGTGTGCGCGGGCATCGCCGCCGTGGCCGCTTGCCTGGCCGCGCTACCGGCCCGCACTCCGTCCTTCTCCGTCGACAACTAGGAATCAGCTTGAGCGACAACGATATTCGTACCGAAGAGAACGATCCGCTGCTGCTGCCGCCCGCGGAACAGCGGCGTCTGCTCGCCGAAGCCCCGTGGCAGCGCTACGCGGTGCTCGGCGACTCCATCGCGCAGGGCGTCGGCGATCCGAGCCCGGGTTACGAATTCGCGGGCTGGGCCGACCGCGTCGCGGCCGTGCTCACTTCGGTTCGCCCGGATCTGGCTTACCTGAACACCGGCCGGATCGGCGCCACCTCCGCCCAGGTCATCGCCGAGCAGTTGCCCTCCGTACTCGAATTCCGGCCCGATCTCGTGCATCTCAGCTGCGGCGGCAACGACCTGTTCCTGCCGGGCGGCGACCTCGCCGAATTGCGTTCCAACCTGGACACGCTGTTCGGAACGCTGGCCCGCACCGGAGCGCGGATCGTGACCTTCACCCTCGCCGACGTCTGGGATATCGAGCGCATGGCGTCGATGCGTCCGATGCGCGACCGGATGGCCGCGCTCAACGACCTGGTCCGCGAACAGGCCGCCCGCTACGACGCGCTCCTGCTTGAACTATGGGACCACCCGCTGCGCCTGCGGCCCGACCTTATGAGCGCCGACCTCATCCACTTCAGCATGAGCGGTCACGCCGTGCTCGCCTCGGACATGGTGCGCACGCTGGCCGGACATGTTCTCGTGTCGCGCTGATCGGACACGTGGCGGAGGCGCCGGCGGTCGGGTGCCTCCACCACATCTCGAAAGGCGGACAACCGAGCGCAATGCGCTGCGGGCGCCGATCGAGGCGAACGACGCGACCGCTCCGTTCCAGGATCACGGCGGTATTCGAGGACGACACGCCCCGTCTCCGGCCAGGCCCTTGCGGGCAGCGACCGAACCCGGGTCCGCCGCGATGGCGGAGCAACCCGCGTTCGATGCCTGCGATCTACCCAGGACAGTGTCATGGTGCCGCGCCGGACCGGCCGTCCGATCCGTACCGTTCGACCAGTTCGGCGCCGAGGCCGGCCAATTCGGCGCGGACCTCGGGCGGGTCGAGGACCTCGATCGAGGCGCCCCAGCCCGCCAGCTGCTGGGCCAGCATCCAGGCGGTGGGAGCGGTGACGCGAACCTGGATGCGGCCGTCGGCAACCGGACCGTCCACAACGCAGTTCCGCCCCTGCTGGTCGTGCAGGATCGGCAACAGACGCTCGGAGATCAACACGGTGGCGGCGAGGGTCGCGCGCCGCTGCTCCATCTCCTCGACCACCTGTTCCCAGGCGCCGGCGAGATCGAAATCCGCTGGGCGATGCGCCGGTTCACCGGTGCAAGACGCCTCGGAGATCCGATCGACGCGAAAAGTCCGCCGGCCCCGCTCGGTTCCGGCTATCAGGTACCAGACACCGTCCTTGTCAGCCAGACCCCAGGGATCGACGAGACGCTCGGACCGCTTCCCGGTCCGGTTCGCATAGCGCAGCCGGACCTTTTCCCGCTGCACGACAGCGCGTTGCAGCAGCGACACCAGCGGGGGCAGCTCGCGATCCGTCGCACCCCAGCGCGCGGGATCGATCACCACCGCATCGGCCGCCGCCTCCGCTTCGCCGCGAAAGGTCTGCGGCAGCGCGCGCACCAGCTTGCGCAGCGCCGACTTGGCTTCCGGCACCGCGCCCGCGGAGGGACCCGCCAAGAGGAACAGCGCCCGCGCCTCGCCCGCCGTCAGCCCCGTCAGATCCGTGCGCGCACCGCCCACCAGCGACCAGCCGCCGCCACGCCCCGGCTGCGGATACACCGGCACCCCTGCGGCCGACAGCGCCTCGAGATCCCGGCGCGCGGTGGCGACCGAGGTCTCGAGCTCCGCCGCGACCTGCGCGGCCGTCACCCGTCCTCGGGTCTGCATCATCAGCAGGATCGCCACCAATCGGTCCGCTCGCATACGCACAATTCTGCCGTCAAAAGTGCTCATTCGGTGCGCACTTTTACTCGGATGATGGATCTACGAGTACGGATGAGAACGATTCGAAGGAGACCACCATGCTGCGCGGAATGGCGACGAGCACTTTCTACGCCGACGACCTCGAGGCCGCCAAGGACTGGTACGCGCGGTTCTTCGGCGCCGAGCCCTACTACCAGGTGCCCAACGGCTACTACGAGTTCCGCATCGGCGACTACCAGCACGAATTCGGCATCGTGAACCGCGCCTACGCGCCCGCCGGAGCGCGCAACGCCCCCGGCGGCGCGATCGTGAACTGGCACGTCGACGACGTGCGGGCAACGTTCGACCGGCTGCTGGAACTCGGCGCGACCGTCTACGATCCCATCACCCCGCGCGGCAACGGCGAGGGCTTCGTCACTGCCGCCGTTGTGGACCCGTTCGGCAACGTCCTCGGCCTCATGTCCAACCCGCACTACCTCGAGGTACTCGCCGAGACCGGTCCCGCGTAATGCAGCAGTACGGCGGCGTGCTGCCCGTATCCTCTCGACGGACACCACGCCGCGCACTCCGGGCGATTCTCGCTCGAAACGGACCCGATCGGAAGATCAGGGACGGAACCAGCGCTCCAGGACGGTGGCGACGCCGTCCTCGAGGACATGGCCGGTCACTTCGTCCGCGAGATCGCGAACGTCCGTGGGCGCGTTCGCCATCGCGACCGAGTGCGCCGCCCAGCGCAGCATTTCCCGATCGTTGTAGCCGTCGCCGATGGCCAGCGTCGCTTCGTCCGGGACACCGAGGGCGATGCGGAGCTGTTCCAGCGCCCAACCCTTCGACACGCCCTGACGGCAGACGGTGAGCCACGGGCCGAACTCGCCGTGCACCCAACTCGCGCCGGGCACGCGCAAGGAGCGCAGCGCCAGCAACATCTCCTCCAGCGAACCGTCCGGCAGCCAGCCGTTCAGTCGCGGGGTCGGTTCGCTGCTCAACGCGTGATGGTCGACGAGCAGGTACTCGCCGAGCGAGAATTCGCCGGGGCTCGCTCCGGTGGCCCAGGTGCCGATGCCGACCTTCTCCACGGCGAAGATCATCGCGGGAAACAGCGCGCGCAGCGCGGTGATCGCGGGCGCCGGGTCGAACGCCTGGATCGCCACCGGTTCGCCCCTGGCCACGTCGATCTGCACGGCGCCGTTCGAGCAGAGGGCATGTCCGTCGCGCAGACCGAGTTCGGTGAGCACCGGACGTGTGGTCAGCAGCGTGCGTCCCGTGGTGATCACGACATGCGCACCCGCCGCCACGGCCGCGCGCACCGCCGCGACCACCCGCGCACTGATCGGTGTTCCCGTATCCAGCAGCGTCCCGTCTACGTCCAGCGCGATCAGCTGGGGACCCCCGGATGCCATCAACCCATTGTGCCTCGCGGCCGCCGCACCCGCCGTCGAATCCGGCGCGACCAGACCCGCACCGCCACTGGGCAATTCGCCGTCCCGGGCTGGGCCGCTATCGACCGCGCCCTCCGCCGCCGACACCGCCCGCACCTCCGGCGCCTCCTCTGGACGACCCGCCTGCCGACCCACCGATCGAGCCGGATCGGCCCGGCGAGCCGCCGAACGACGAAGCGCCCGAGGGGTTCCCACCGGAGTGGCCGCCCGCCGACGATGCGCCGCCCGGCCGCCCGCTCGATGAATTACCGGCCGACGCCCCCGAGCCGTGGGCCGACGAAGTGTCAGCCGAGCCGCCGGAGGACGAGCCATGGTTCGACGGATTACCGGCCGACCCGTCCGACGACGAGTTACCGGCAGGCCCAGCCGAAGACGATCCGTGCGTCGTGGAGTGCCCGGACGACCCTCCCCACGACGATCCACCGGTCGACCCGCCCGGCGAGTCGTCGGAGGATTCGTGCGCGGTGGAATCGTTCGTCGAGCCACCGCTCGACGCGCTCCCGCCGGACGAGGTGGATGTTCCGTCGGTCCCCACGGACGAGGAACTCCCGGGGCTCGCTGTCCCGGAAGAGGACGAATTCGATGCGGAGGGTTCGCCGTGCTCGCCCGTTGCCGTACCGCCGCCCGGTGAGTCCGACCTTCCGGTCGACGGACCGCCCGCAGAACTCCCTGGTGCCGTCCCACCGGGCTCCGCAGGCTTCGAGCCGTTCTGCGATACCGGACCGGCGGAGCCCGGCGTGCCCGACCAGGGAGCGGACACCTGCCCCGGCGCGGGCGGCTGTCCGGGCAGATCAGACCCGGGGGCCTGCCCCGGCAGCGGCAGACCAGGAGCCGGTCCGGGAACGGGCGGCTGCACGATGTCTCCGGGCACGGGACGAACCACCGGAGCGAACGGCAATGGATTCACGAAATAGGCGGGATCGCCATATCCCCGGTAGCGCAGGCCCCCAGGGGCGCAGCAGTTTCGCGGATCCCGGTGCGATCCGATCCTGGACTCGGCCACCGACGGACCGTAACCGGTGCTGCGCGGAACAGGTGTGATGAATCGGGTATACGCGGAAGTCGGCTGCGATAGCAGCGAGGGCAGCGCCCGGCCCGAGTTCGATGCGGCGGGCACGGCCATCCGGGACCAGGCGTCGGCGAGGTGCTCGCTTCCGACGTCGACCAGCAGACTATCGGTCGGGAAACTGATTTGGGGAAGATGCTCGAGCATCGGCGCCAGCTCGGGAACCATGGATCCGCCGAAGACGGTCACGGCCGACATGGCCACCGCGGAGACCACCGCGGCACTGGAGAACACCGCCACGCGAGGCGCGGCGGCGCGGCGGTCCGACGCACCGAGCGCCATGGTGCGCGCGGCCATCAGCGCGGCGCCCGCGGCGATCGTGTGCCCCGGATCGGCCGAAATCAGCACGGGCCGGCCGAGTTCGGCGAGCGTGCGCGCTACCTCCGCAGGCCGCGACGCCCCTCCCACCAGCAGCACACGCCCGATATCGGAGAGCGTGATGCCCGCTTCCCGCACACAGTCGCGGACCAATTGGAGCGAGTCCTGCACATGCGCGGTACGCAGTCCGTCGATGTCGACGATCGATGTCATCGACAGTCCGGCGCGCGAGACGTCCGGGGCGTACCGCGCGATCATCGACCCCAGCGGCCTGCCGCCGAAATCGTGGGAGCGCGTCGGCTTCCCGATCATCGGATGGTTGTCCCAGTCGGGCCCCACGCGCACGATGCTCACATCGAGGCTGGTGCCGCCGAGGTCGTAGATCAAGACGAAATCGGTATCCAGCGGGCCGTGCTCGTGTTCCAGCCATTCCGCCGCCGCGACGGGCTCGGGCACCAGCAGCACGTCGCTCGCCCCGGATAGGTCCAGCGCCTGGCGCAACAACGCGACCTGCTTGTCGGAATACACCGCCGGGTAGGTGGTCACGACGCCCGCCTCGGACGCGTTCGGCTCGACCGCCCTGAGCTCGTTGACCACCGCGGCCACGAGATTGGCCGGCGACCAGATGCGGCCGCCGACGATCACGGCCTCCGGATCACGGCTCAGATCGGCGAAATCCGTGACCGCCATGCTGAATTGCGGAATCCCGCCGAGGCGCAGTCCACCCGCGCTGTCGAAGGTCACCGCGGTGCGGCGAGACCGCACCGCCGGTCGTGGCCGATCCGCGCTGACCGAAGCCGTCACGGAATTCACTGCACCGATGCTGAAACCCAGACCTGTAGTCATTCGCTATCCCGTCAACGCACCGTGACCACGTCCATCACATGGCGTTCCCCTGTGGCCGCGGTCGTCTTCCAAACAGCCACCACAGGTTAGCTGTTTCGCGTCGGCGTGGATGCGCAATTGATACGGAATGTTCGACCGATAGCAATAATCGTCCGAATTGCCAGGTAGATACGAGTGGACGCCCGCGTCCAGCCCGCTCGACATCACGAATCAGACTGAGCCCACAGCGTTTCCGCTACCACACAGCGACCTCGATATGAGGAGAAAATCCGACCGATCGCCGGTTTGCCCCACCGAAAGCACACCGCTCGACGGACACTCACCGGTAGGTAACCAAATCCTTGCCAAATCCGTGCATCTCGGCACGCCGCCACGGGACGGCATTCAATTGACACATCAATTAGATGTCCAATTACCGCCAGCACCCTCGTTCGCGTCCGGCTTGACTCGACATCGGGTCACACCACGGAGGTGCGATCGCGAGAGTGGAGAGGAAATCGAACGATGGCAACACGGTTCGCGGAGCAGGTCGTCTTGGTCACCGGCGCGACCTCGGGCGTGGGCAAGGCCGTCGCGCTGCGGGTCGCGGGCGAAGGCGCCGCGGTCGTGCTCGGCGCACGCGGCAAGGACGCGGGTGAGCAGGTGGCCGCCGACATCCGCGCGGCCGGCGGGCGCGCGCTGTTCGTGCCGACCGACGTCACGGTGGAACAGGACGTGGCTCGGTTGACCGACGCCGCGGTATCCGAATTCGGCCGCCTGGACGCCGCGTTCAACAACGCGGGCGCGGTGCACGCCTTCGGCCCGGTCGCGGAGATCGACGAGGCGGATTGGCGCGCCGATCTCGAGCTCAATCTCACCAGCGTGTTCTACGGCCTGCGGCATCAGGTTCCCGCGCTGGCGGCCTCCGGCGGCGGCGCGATCCTGAACAACGCGTCGAATCTGGGTGTGGTGGGCATGGGCTCGGTGGCGCCGTACGTCGCCGCCAAACACGGAGTGGTCGGCTTGACGCGAGCGGCGGCGCTCGAAGCCGCCGATCAGGGAGTGCGGGCGAACGCACTGGTCTCCGGGGCGGTCGACACCCCGGCGTTCCGTAATTCGATGGGCGCGACGCCCGAAGGAGTGGCTGCCATCGCGGCGCTGCACCCGCTCGGCCGCATCGCGACGCCGGAGGAGATCGCCTCGTTCTGCGCCTATTTGCTCAGCGGCGAAGCCAGTTTCGTCACGGGTGCGGCACTCGCCATCGACGGCGGCTTCACCGCACGGTGACCTCTGGACGTGGGACCGCCTCGGGATACCGGCGCGGCCGGGGTATCCCGAGGCGGGGTTCGTCAGGCGCGCGCCAGCAAGCGGCGGACCCGGCCTGGGCGAGCTTCCACCGCTCCCCCGGCCCGCACCGCGGGCTGCCGCAGCCGCACCAGCCGATCGAGTTCCGCCGCGCCGCCGGCGGGTTCGGTCAGGCGGCCCGCGTTGAAGTCGGCGGCCAACTGCCGCACCGTCTCCTGCGCGCAGGACTTGTTGGTCCCGATGAAGCCGGTGGGCCCGCGCTTGATCCAGCCGGTCACGTAGGTGCCGGTGACCACGGCGCCGCCCGGGCGCTCCAGCACCCGGCCGTCCTGGTGCGGGATCACCGCGGCCTGCTCGTCGAACGGCAGGCCCGGCACCGCCACGCCGCGGTAGCCGACCGAGGTGAGCACCAGGCCCGCGTCGAGCCGATCGGTCTGCCCGGTCTCGACGGCACTGATGCGGCCGTCCGGATCGGTGACCAGCTCGGTGCGGCCGATTGCGAGACCGGTCACCCGATCGGTGCCGAGGATCTCCGTGGGCGCGGCCAGATAGCGGAACACGATGCGCTTGCGTTGCCCCACCGGCCGGGTGCGCACACTGTGCAGCAGCCGCAGCTTCTGTTCGACATGGAACGGCAGTTCCGCGCCGAGCTCGGGCAGCTCACCCTCGATCACGATGTCCACGTCGCATCCGAGCAAGCCGACGAACTCCGGCACTGTGAAAGCGGATTCGAGCGGACCGCGCCGCCCGAGCACGACCACCTCCTCGACCTTGCTCTCGCGCAACGCCCGCAATGCGTAGGGCGCGATGTCGGTGCCGGTCAGCGTCGCCGGGTCGCTGGTGAGGACGCGCGCGACGTCGAGCGCGACATTGCCGTTGCCGACGATCACGGCACGCCGGCCGGACAGGTCGAAGGCACGGTCGGCGTAGTCGGGATGACCGTTGTACCAGGCGACGAAGTCGGTGGCCGAGACATTGCCCGCCAGGCCCTCACCCGGGATGCCGAGCTTGCGATCCGACGACGCGCCGACGGCGTAGATCACGGCGTGGAAGTGCTCGAGCAGCTCGGCATGCGAAACGTGCGCGCCCACGTCCACGTTCAAGTACGAACGGAACCCCGGCTGGGCCGCGATGACGTCGAACAGCTCGCCGACCTTGCGGGTCTTCTCGTGGTCCGGTGCGACGCCGTGCCTGGCCAGCCCGTAGGGCACCGGCAACCGGTCGAACACCGTCACCGACACCTCGGGCTGGGTCAGCAGTTCGTCGGCGGCGTACATCGCCGAAGGACCCGACCCAACGATCGCCACCCGCAGCGGCGTGCGCTCGGTGTGGATCCGTGCCGCGGGCACCGGTCGCGCCAGCAGGGGGCGCGGTCGCGCCTGCCGGTAGAAATCGGCGTTGATCTCGATGAACGGCTTCTGCTCAGCGGTCAGCTTCTTCGATGACACGATGGCGTCGACCGGGCACGCGGTGGCGCAGGCGCCGCAGTCCACGCACGCCTGCGGGTCGACGTACAGCATCTCCGCCGTCCGGAAGTCCGGTTCGTCGGGCGTGGGATGGATGCAGTTGACCGGGCAGGCGTACACGCAGGACGCGTCGCTGCAACAGGATTGGGTGACGACGTACGGCATGCGACTCAGGCGACCTTGTTCGCGGCGCGCAGCGGTTCCGATCGGTACCGAGTGCTGGGACCGTCGATGCCGAGCGCCTTCCAGACCGCCTTGGCGACCGGGTTCATCAATCCGATGTCCTTGGCCAGGGCGCGCACGTCACAGAAGTAATCGCTGAAGACCTGCTTGGCCTCCGGCGAGCCATAGAACAGCTCCTTGCGGACCTTCTCCGGGATGTCGAACTCGGTGAAGAACGACCGCGGCGGCGTGACGATCGAGCGGCCGAGAATCCGCATGACGATCGGCATGGCCAGCGAGAGGATGAACTTCTGCGCCGGCTTCGCTTCCGGCACATGGTTCTTCAGGAACTCGTGCGCGAAGGAGATGTGCCGCGCCTCTTCGGCGACGTGAATGGCCATCACGCCGCGCATGATCGGGTGCACCTCTTCGCCCGAGCGCAAGATCTGCTTCTGGATGTGGTCGATCGGCTCCTCACCGGCCAGCACGGCCATGAAGAACAGATTCGGGAACCAGGCCGCCACGGGCGCGCCCAGGTACTTGAACTTGCTGACCAGCGGGCCCATGCCGGGCACGTCCAGGCCGATCCGGTTGACCATCTCCTGGAACATCAGGGTGTGGTTGTGCTCCTCGATCATCTCGTGGGAGCAGTACCGGAACTCCGGCGAGCCGTTGGGCAGGCCGAAGTTGTGGATGACCATGCCGCTGATCAGGATCGACTCGAACTGCAGGCCGACCTTGGCGATGTTCGCCTGCCGGTACTTGCCGACCGCGATCTTCTGCTCGGTCGACAACGCCTGATACCAGGGGTGGCGCGCCACCGTGTCGGCGGACACGGGCAGAATCCAGCGCTCCTCGCCGGCGTCGGCGGCGAAGTCGGGGTTGTCCCAGTCGATGTCTTCGAAGGGATCGAAGTGCTTGTTGACCGATCCCTCGGAGAGCAGCAGCAGCTTCGCGGCGTACTCCTGCGCCTTTTCAAGATCGGGATCGACGGCTGGTGTCACGGCTGCGGACATCGTCGTCACTGCCTCTCCTCGATGGAACCGTTTAACTGTATCCCATAGTTACACCAACGGAGAGTTACGTCAACCCAGCAGTTGCTAGGGCCGTCCGGCGATGCGCGCCCTCATCACGCGCACCGCCGGACGGCCCCTGTTCATCGCGGTCCGTGCCGGGGCCTAACTCACCAGCACCCCGTCACCGACCGCCAGGATCGAAGTCCCGAAACCGAATACGGCCGACATACTCGTGACGACGACCACCCGGCCCAGCCTGCGCCTGGTCCGGCGCGACAGCATCAGGGCCCGCGTGGCGGCACGACGACGGACGCGCCTGCGCCTGACCCGGCGCAGCTCGGCCGCCGCCTCGGCCGCGGCCGCCGCCCTCCGTCCGAGGATCGCGGCGCCGTCGGCGGTGGTCCGCCCGGGATCGGCGGCGACGATCACCGGCCTGGCCAATTCCGCCGCCAAGACCTCGGCCACCTCCGCCGGTCGCGCCGCCCCGCCGACCACCAGCACGCGGTCGACGTCGGCCATGGTGACGTCCGCGACCCGCAAGCAGCGGTAGACGAGTTCCAGCGACTCCCGGACATGCTTGACGCGCAGTTCGCCCGCGATCGTGTCGGCGACCGACTCGGCGACCGAAGACGAGTGCGGGCCCGGCCCGGCTTGCTCGGCGATCAACGCCCCGAACGCGCGTCCGCCGAACTCGGTGGAACGCAGCGAGACCCCGACGATCGGATTGCGCGGACATCCCGCACCCACCCGGACCAGCGTGACGTCGAGCCCGGCACCGCCGAGGTCGTAGACGAGGGCGAGACCCGGCATGAGCGGACCACGGTCGGCCTCCAGCCAGGCCGCCGCCGCGACGGGTTCGGCCACCAGCGCCGCCTGCTTCAGTTCCACGCCGTCCAGCGCCGCGCGCAACGCGTCCACCTGCTCGTCGGCATAGCGGGCCGGATAGGCCACCGCGATGCCGAGCCCGCTTCCGCAGCCGGGATGGTCCTGCCGCGCCTCGTCGGTCAGGCACTTCGCCACCGTCGCGACGAGGTCCGCCGGGGCGAGCGCGCGGTTGCCCACCCGCGCCCACGTGCTGGAACGCTGCGTGAGATCGGCGAATTCGGTGACCGCGCGGCCGTGCCGTGGAATCATGCCCACCCTGGCCACGCCGGTGCTGTCGAAGGTCAGCGTGGTGCGGCGCGTGATGGTCTGCGCCCGCTGCGTTTTGCGTCGCCCCGGCGGAGCCTTGGCCGAACCTTCCTCCGCGAGAACGGAAACCGTGTTCACCGTACCGATGCTCAACCCGAGACCAACCGCCATCGCAATCCACCCGATCGCCGTGCCGATTTGCTTCGAACGCCGTTTAGGCAACCACTCCGCGATCTTCGTGCCAAGTCCGGACAACCGATTGTCCGCAAGCCGCCTGTGCCTCGCCGCATCCGAATCCACGGGCTACGACGCCCTCACCAGGCCAACCAGCACTACACATGCCGTCCAGTCGGATTTCCTTGCGACACGCGGGGATAGATCATGCCCGGTGGATGTTTGCCGGAATCCGGGTTCTTACGCGCACGGCGCCGAGCGACCGCGCTCCACATGGGGAGACTCCCCTTGACGGATCCGTGCCGACAATTCGCCGAATGGACGGGGCGCCGGACCCGGCGACAGTCGTCGATATTCGCATCGCATGCCGGGTCCGGCCCGACGCCGCTACGACCGCCGCCTGGCGCACACCTCGCTTCCCCGTCGGCAACCGTTCCGCAGCGCAGCCGGATAGCAGTAGACACGGCAACGGGAGAGAGTGTGGCAACTTCTCAGCGCCACACTCCCTATGTCGACGAGTATGCGACCGGTTCGCGAAAACCCTTAGTGCGCGGGCAGTTCCGGGATCCGAGTGGCGCGGACGTACACCGTCTCGCCGTCCGACAGTCGCAGCGCCTCGGCGTCACCGCGGGTGACCTGCGCGGCGAACAGGTCGCCGGTCGCTGCGTTGCGCAGTTCCACGCGCACCTCGAAGCCGAGGTGCACCACGCGCTCGACCGTCGCCCTGGTGACGCCCGCGGAATCGGCGGTGCCCTCGTGCTCGGCGAGCGCCATGCCGGGATCCCGGCCGACGCGAATGTCGTGTGGCCGCACCAGATGTCCGTTGAGCCGGGCCACCGCGCCGAGGAACGACATGACGAACTCGTTGGCCGGCCGGTCGTACACGTCCTCCGGAGTGCCGATCTGCTCGATGCGGCCCTTGTTCATCACCGCGATCCGGTCGGCGACGTCGAGCGCCTCCTCCTGGTCGTGGGTGACCAGCACGGTGGTCACGTGGACCTCCTCGTGCAGCCTGCGCAGCCAGGTCCGCAGGTCGGCGCGGACCTTGGCGTCCAGCGCGCCGAACGGCTCGTCCAGCAGCAGCACCTGCGGATCGACGGCGAGCGCGCGGGCCAGCGCCATACGCTGGCGCTGGCCACCCGACAGCTGGGCCGGGTAGCGGTGCTGGAAGCCGTCCAGTCCCACGATGCCGAGCAATTCGTCGACGCGCTTGCTGATCTCGTGCTTCGGGCGCTTGCGGATCTTCAGGCCGAACGCCACGTTGTCGCGCACGGTCATGTGCTTGAACGCCGCGTAGTGCTGGAACACGAAGCCGATGTCGCGCTTCTGCGGCGGCACCCGGGTGACGTCGCGCCCCGCGATGCTGACCACGCCGGTGTCCAGCGACTCCAGCCCGGCGATCGAGCGCAGCAGCGTCGACTTGCCCGAACCCGACGGGCCGAGCAGCGCGGTGAGTTCGCCCGAGGGGATGTCCAGACTGACATCGTCGAGGGCGGCGAACGTGCCGTAGTTCTTGTTCGCGTTGGTCACGGTGATCACTTTGTGCCCCGCTTACGTTCGAGGAGGGTCATCAGCAGAAGGGTGACGAGGGCGATGCCCATCAGCAAGGTGGCGGCGGAGTACGCGCCGAAGGTGTTGTGGTCGTTGATGTACCGGCCGTGCACGAGCAACGTCAGCGTCTGCGACTTGCCAGGCAGCGCGGAGGACACCATGATCACGGCGCCGAACTCGCCGAGCGCGCGGGCCACGGTGAGCACCACGCCGTAGGTCAGGCCCCACCGGATCGCGGGAAGCGTGATCCGCCAGAAGGTCTGCCACTTGGACGCGCCCAGGGTGGCCGCGGCCTGCTCCTGGTCGTCGCCGATCTCGTGCAGCACCGGCTCGACCTCGCGCACCACGAACGGCAGCGTCACGAAGATGGTGGCGATCACCATGCCCGGTAGGTTGAAGATGACCTTGAAGCCCAGGTCTTCCAGACCGCCGAACCAGCCGCCCGCGCCCCAGAGCAGGATCAGCGAGACGCCGACCACCACGGGCGAGACCGCGAACGGCAGGTCCACGATGCCCTGAACCAGGTTGCGGCCCGGGAACTTTCCACGCACCAGCGCGAGCGCCGTCACGATGCCGAAGACCACGTTCACCGGGACGGTGATCGCGACGATCAGGAGGGAGAGCTGGAACGCCGAGATCGCCGCGGGCGTGGTGATCGAGTCGACGAACGCGCCGATCCCCCGCTCGAACGTGCGCCACAGGATGATGATCAGCGGCAGCACCAGCAGTACGAACAAGTAGCCGAGCGCCACCGTCCGCAACGAGATGCGGGTCAGCGGATGCAGTTTCATCGACCCTGCTCCGTCCCAGGGGAATGCCCGCGCCCCGGCGACACGGGGAGCGCTGCGCGATTGTTTGTCATCGGCTCGCCTGCTCCTTGCGCGCGCTGCGTTCGGCGAGCAGCCGCAGAACCAGCAGCGTCGCGAACGAGATGGCCAGCAGCGCGACCGACACGGCCGCCGCGTTCACCGGCCGATCGATCTCGATCTGCTTCTGGATGTACTGGGAGGCCATCTCGGTCTTGCGCGGGATCGCGCCGCCGATCAGCACCACCGAACCGTACTCGCCGATCGCGCGGGCGAAGGCCAGTCCGCCGCCGCTGATGATGGCGGGAGCCAGCGCGGGCAGCACGATCCTGCGGAAGGTGGTCCAGTTGTTCGCGCCCAGCGAGAGCGCCGCCTGTTCCACCTCGCGGTCGGCCTCGATCAGCACCGGCTGCACCGAACGCACCACGAACGGCAGCGTGACGAACGCCAGCGCGACCACCAGGCCCGGCTGGGTGGCGTTCAGGTGGATGTCGATCGGACTCTGCGGACCGTACAGCGAGAGCAGCACGATACTGGCGACGATAGTCGGCAGCGCGAACGGCAGGTCGATCAGCGCGTTGACCACACCCTTGCCGGGAAACCGGTCGCGGACCAGCACCCAGGCGATCAGCGTGCCCATGACCACGTTGACCACCGCCACCACCACCGAGACCAGCACGGTGATGCGCAGCGAGTCCAGCGCGGCGGGCGCGGTGACGGCGTCCCAGAAACCGGACCACCCGTCCTCGAAGCTGGTCACGGTGAGCGCCGCCAGTGGCAGCAGCACGATGATGCTCAGCCACAGCACCGCGGTGGCGATGCCGAGCGGACCCACCGAGCCGGTCACGCGCAGCCACGACCAGTTCCAGCGGCGATCGGGACGCACGGGTTCGGAGACGCCGGGACCAGCTGCCTGCGCGGTCCCGGCGTTACTGCTCGTAGTCACGATCGTCCAGTATCCCGTGTAACGGGGGTCACCCGGTCACTTGGTGGCGTTGTCATAGATCACCGCTACCGAACCCGTGTTCGGGGTGAACAGTTCCTTGTCCACGGTCTTCCAGCCGCCGAGGTCGGCGATCGTCCACAGCTTCTGCGGGGTCGGGAAGTCCTTGGCGTAGTCGGCGGCGACCTTCGGGTCGACCGGGCGGAAACCGGCGGCGGCCCAGGCCTTCTGGCCCGCGGTGGTGAACAGGAAGTCGCGGAAGGCGACGGCCTTCTGCTGGTTCTTGCTGTTCTTCAGCACCGCGACCGGGTTCTCGATCTTGAACGTGACCGGCGGGACGAAGTGCTCGATCTGATCGCCGTTGCGCTCGGAGAAGATCGCCTCGTTCTCGTAACTCAGCAGAACGTCACCGGTGCCCTGCAGGAACGTCTCGGTCGCCTCGCGGCCGGACTTCGGCTGCACCTTCACGTGCTCCTTGGAGACCAGCTTGCTCAGGTAGTCCAGGCCCGCCTGCGGGTTCTTGCCGCCGTCGCTCTTGGCCGCGTACGGCGCGAGCAGGTTCCACTTGGCCGAACCGGAGCTGAACGGGTTCGGGGTGACCACCTCGACGCCCGGCTTCAGCAGGTCGTCCCAGTCCTTGATGCCCTTCGGGTTGCCCTTGCGCACGACGATCGCGACCACCGAGCCGAACGGGATGCCCTTGGTGGCGTCGGCGTTCCAGCTCGCGTCCACCAGGCCCGCGTCGACGAGGCGAGTGATGTCCGGCTCGACCGAGAAGTTCACGACGTCGGCCTCGGCGCCGTCCTTCACCTTGCGGGACTGGTCGCCGGAGGCGCCGTAGGACTGCTGGATCTGGACGTTCTTGCCCTGCTCGGTCTTGTTGAACTCGGGGATCACCTTGTCGAAGCCGGGCTTCGGCACGGCGTAGGCGTAGAGGTTCAGGGTGCCGCCGCTGCCGTCGGAAGCGCCCGCCCCGACCGTGTCGCTGGCTCCGCCGCCGCACGCGGTCAGCGCGACCGCCGCTAGGGCGGCTAGGGCAACGGCGCTGTAGCGTCGGCGCGGCGAAAGCCAGGATTTGCGAGCCATCGGGGTGGACCTTTCGTGCGGACCGCCAGTTCTCCGGTAACACATCGGTGGCGGCGACAAACTTATCGATTCAGCAGACCCGCCGATCGAGCGATACGGCAGCGGCGCGACTACCGGCCCACAACGGGCCGTCGGGAAGCGAAAGCACATCTGCAAGAAGCGCGCCAGTCTGCTGACAAACGAGACGCGGATGTGCCCGGTCGCGATCAGCGACAGTAGACGTCCGCGACCGCGAGGTCACCGACAGCAATCAACGCCAATTCATGGCGGACCTGCGGGACTGCGCTCGAAGACACGGGCAGACTGTAGCAGAGCGCAAGGCGGAGTTCGAATCGAAGAGCCCAGGAAGAGGGGGTTTCACCTTATGACCACCAGTCCGGATCGCGTCCGCACGACATTCCCCGGCATCAGCACCCGCACGTGGGAGCACCCGGCCGACCGCACCGCCCTGGTTACCCTGCGGTCACTGCCGGGGTTCGACGTGGTGCTGCGCACATTGTCGGGTTTGCTGCAAGAACGCCAGCACCGACTGCTGTATCTGGCCACCGCGGTACGGGTGGACGAGCGGCAATTCCGCACCCTGCACCACCTGCGCGAGGACTGTGTGCGAATCCTGGACGCCCCCACGACGCCCGAGCTGTTCGTGTTGCAGAGCCCACAGGTGAATGCCTTCACCATCGGCATGGACCGGCCGTTCATTGTGCTGACCACCGGGTTGCTCGAACTGATGGACACCGAGGAGCTGCGTTTCGTAGTGGGCCACGAACTCGGGCACGCGCTGTCCGGCCACGCGGTGTACCGCACGATGCTCATGCACCTGCTGCGGGTCTCGGCGAGCGTCGGCTGGTTGCCGGTCGGTGGGTGGGCTCTGCGCGGCATCGTCGCGGCCCTGATGGAGTGGAGCCGCAAGTCCGAGCTGTCCGGCGACCGGGCCGGGCTGCTGTGCGGCCAGGATGTCGACGCTTCGGTACGCGTGCACATGAAGACGGCCGGGGGCGCCTTGGTGAAGGAGATGAACCACGGGGCGTTCCTGTCCCAGGCCGACGACTACGAGCGGTCCGGCGATCTGCGCGACGGCGTGCTGAAGCTGCTCAACCTGGAGTTACAGAGCCACCCGTTCTCCGTGCTGCGCGCGGCCGAACTGCGCCGCTGGATCCAGAGCGGCGACTACGACCGCGTGCTCTCGGGCGACTATCCGCGCCGTGACCAGGATCGCGCCACCCGGATCACCGACGAGATGAAGGCCGCCGCCCGCACCTACCGCACGAACTTCGACCAGTCCGACGATCCGCTCATCCGTACCGTGCGCACGCTGGGCCGGGATGTCGGCGCGGCGGCGAGCACGGTCGCCCACGAGGTAGGCGACACCGTCGCGAAGCTCGGCAAGCGGTTCGGCGACTGGCGCGGCGGCGGGAACTGACCGTCAGCGGGTGATCAACCAGGCGACGACGATCAGCACGAGCAGCGCGATGAGGGCGAGCTGAACCCGCGAACGAGGCATCAGCGCGCCCCGCTCTGCACGGGAGTGCGATCGGCGGCGGCCTGCCCGGGTTCGAGCACCGCCGCCGCAGCGGCCGGGGCGGGGCGGGGCGGGGCGGAATGGGCGCCGTAGCGGCGATCCAGCACGCGCAGCACAGCGCGCAGCACGCGATCGAGCCCGTAGGCGATGGCGAAGCTGATCGGGACCATGCCCACGAGCACCACGAGGAACTGCGGGATGAACGGCAGTCCCGCCACCCACAGCTCGAAGCCGTCCCACCAACCTGCGATGCGATGCACGGCTCCAGCCTAGTCGGTACGCCGGCCGGTTCCACGAGGCCGTCGGCCACATCGGCGGACGGAGAAATCGCGCAGTGGACGACGGGCGTACATCGGCCCGAAGATGGAGTATGGCGTCCTCCGATGACCTCACCCTCAACGACTCCGACGGCCTGCCGACGAACTTGGCCGAAACCCACCGCCACGGCGCGTACCCGCCGATCGATGACTACGCCTTCCTGTCCGACTGCGAGACGAGTTGCCTGGTCGCCAGCAACGGCGCGGTGGAATGGATGTGTGTTCCGCGGCCGGATTCGCCGAGCATCTTCGGGGCGCTCCTCGACCGCAGCGCGGGGCACTTCCGGGTCGGGCCGTACGGGGTCAACGTGCCCGCCGCCCGCCGCTACCTGCCCGGCGGGATGATCCTGGAGACCACCTGGCAGACCGGCACCGGCTGGCTGATCGTGCGCGACGCACTGGTGCTCGGCCCCTGGCACAACAACGATCAGCGCAGCAAGACCCACCGGCGCACCCCGATGGACTGGGATGCCGAGCATCTGCTGCTGCGCACGGTGAAATGCGTGAACGGCACCGTGGAGCTGGAGGTGAGCTGCGAGCCCGCGTTCGACTACCACCGGGCGAGCGCACGGTGGGAGTACACCGGCAAGGTGTACGAGGAGGCGACCGCGGTGCGCGGCGACGAGCCCAGCGCCGGGCCGAGCCTGGTGCTCACCACCGATCTGCGTCTCGGACTCGAGGGGCGCGAGGCGCGCGCCCGCACCAGGATGAAAGAGGGCGACGAGGTCTTCGTCGCGCTCACCTGGTCGGAACTGCCCGCGCCGCGCACCTTCGGCGAGGCCGCCGAGAAGATGTGGCAGACCACCGAATGCTGGCGCCAGTGGATCACGCTCGGCAAGTTCCCCGATCACCCGTGGCGCAACTACTTGCAGCGCAGCGCGCTCACCCTCAAAGGCCTCACCTACGCTCCGACCGGCGCCCTGATGGCCGCCGCCACCACCTCGCTGCCGGAAACCCCTGGCGGAGAACGCAATTGGGATTACCGCTACAGCTGGGTGCGGGATGCCAGCTTCGCGCTGTGGGGCCTGTACACGCTGGGCCTGGACCGGGAGGCCGACGACTTCTTCGCCTTTCTCAACGACGCGACGACCGGCGAGGACGGCGAGCCCGTCCCGCTGCAGGTGCTCTACGGCATCGGGGGCGAGCGGCAGCTCGACGAGATCATCCTCGATCACTTGGGCGGCTACGACCAGTCCCGTCCGGTGCGCATCGGCAACAATGCCTACAGCCAGGATCAGCACGACATCTGGGGCACCATGCTCGACGCGGTGTACCTGCACGTGAAGTCGCGCCAGCAGGTGCCGGAGACGCTGTGGCCGCTACTGGTCCGCCAAGTGCACGCCGCCATCGAGCACTGGAAGGAGCCCGATCGGGGCATCTGGGAGGTGCGCGGTGAGCCGCAGCACTTCACCTCGTCCAAGGTGATGTGCTGGGTGGCGCTGGACCGCGGCGCGAAGCTCGCCGAGTTGCACGGCCAGTACGAGCACGCCGAAGAGTGGTACGCGATCGCGGAGGAGATCAAGGCCGACGTCCTGGCCAACGGCGTCACCTCAGAAGGCGTGTTCACCCAGGTCTACGGCGGCGACACGCTGGACGCCTCGCTGCTGCTGGTGGTGCTCACCCGCTTCCTGCCGCCCGAGGACGACCGCGTGCGCGCGACCGTGCTGGCCATCGCCGACCGGCTCACCGAGAACGGCTTGGTGCTGCGGTACCGGACCGAAACGACCGACGACGGCCTGAGCGGCACGGAAGGAGCGTTCACCATCTGCTCGTTCTGGCTGGTCTCCGCGCTGGTCGAGATCGGGGAGATCCAGCGGGCGCGGCACCTGTGCGAACGACTGCTCGGCTTCGCCAGCCCCCTGCGGTTGTACGCCGAGGAGATCGATCCGCGCAGTGGCCGCCACCTCGGTAACTTCCCCCAGGCGTTCACCCACCTCGCGCTGATCAACGCCGTGACCCACGTCATCCGCGCCGAGAGCTCCCGGCACGCGGGCCGCTTCCAGCCCGCGAACACCCCGCAGGGCCATCCGGTCTGACCCACGCCGGGAACGGTCTACGCGGGAACCAGTCCGTCGGCCTCCTCGCGCAGCGCGTGCAGTTTGCCGAGCCGCGCCTCGAGGTCGGCGATCCGCTCCGGCCTGCGGTCGCCGTACTTCCCGTAGTTCTCCTCGGCCGAGCGCAGCGCGTCGTCCGCGGCGCGCGAAACCTCGGTCGCGATGTCGGTGAAGTGGTCGCGCAGCACTCGCTGCACGGCGCGCAAGCGGTTACGCGACTCCTTGCCGACCTGGAAGATCACGTCGTCCATCAGGCGGGCCACCGCTACCTTGGCCTCGGCCCGGCGGCGCTGCTTGAGATTCTTGCGTTCGTCCCACAGCGCGTTGATGCCGAGCAGCACACCTGCGCCGATTGAGTACCAGTTCACCAACGACATCTTCAGAATGCTCGTGACCAGGCCGACCATCAGAATGCCGCCATAGGATCCTCGCAGCGTGGACAGCGCCTGTTGCGTCAGCCTGGCTTTCGCGCTCTCGAGAGGCTCCAGCGGCTGCACCGCCTCGAGCACCTCACCGGGGTTGGACAAGCGCAGGTCCGGCAGCGGCGGGGTCCGGTTGTCGGCCGGGAACTTGGCGGCCACCTGCTCGGACAGCTCCATCGAGCGGTAGTGCGCCACGGCGAAGTTCTCCTCGACCGCCTCGCAGATGCGCGCGTCCAGATCGGCGGCGAAATCCTTCCAGCGGCGCGCCGGATCGGTCTGGGCGATCTCGGCCTCGGCGTCGCGGATCAGGCTGCGCAGCCGGTGGCGCAGGTCGTGCTCGATGTCGGCCATCAGCTCGGTCGCGCCGTCGACCAGCGTGACCTGCCAGTTCGCGGTGCGCTGCCGCAGCTGATCGGCCTCGTCGCGCGCGCGGGCGAGCTGGTCGGTGATCTCAGCGCGGCGTCGCGGGTCGCGCAGCGCCTCGGCTTCGGTGCGCAGGGTCAGCGCGAGGTGATCGCAGACCAGGCGGATGTCCCCGACCGCGGCTTCCAGCGCCACCGCGTCCGCACGGGCGACCACGTAGTCGCGCAGATGATCGATCAGCTGCGGCACGCCGGATTCGATGTCGCGCTGGTAGTCACCGGTCAACCCGGCCTGCCGGTGCAGTTCCGCGGAGACCGGGGCCACCGCGAAGCCGAGTCCCGCCGAGTCCAGCAGTTCCCGGTTGCGCTGCTGGGTGCGCGACCAGTGCGGGAACACGTCGATCTTGTTCAGCACGCAGATCACGGTCGGGCAGATCTGCTGGATGCGCTGCAACTCGGCGATCTGCTCCACGGTCAGCTCGGTGCCCGCGTCGCCGACGTAGAGCACGGCGTCGGCCGCGGCGATCATCGACCAGGTGGTGCGGTTGTCGCCCAGCGCGCCCGGCGCGTCCATCACCACGACACCGTCGGCGAGCAGCGGGCTGGGCTGAGTGAACTCGGCACGGACGACGCCCTGGGTGGCCAGCGCGGGACCGGGATCGAGCGGGTCGACCGACTGACGTTCGGTGCGGCCGTGCTCGGTCTGCCGCACCAGCGTCGCGGTCGGCTCCGGCCCGTACTCGACGATCACCGGGACGCTCAGATCGCTGTTCGTCGCGCTGACCGAGGCACCGACCAAGCTGTTGACCAGCGTGCTCATGCCGTTCTTCGGACGACCGACGACCACGAGCCGTACCCGGGGATCGCTCACCCTGGCACGAACCATGCTCAGTCGGCTGCCGAGGTCGTCGCGTCCCGCGGATCGGGCCGTCTCCCGCAGCTCGTCGAGTATCCGAATGAGCGGGGCCATCGCGTCCGGATGTTTCACGGTCGCAGCCTTCAGCCCGGCAGCGGCAGACAACCCTCCTCCTTACTCTCGATGACTTTCGTTCAGGTGCCCCCTGCGACCACTCCGCAGTCGTCGGAACCCGCTACGCCCCTGCTAGATCAGGGAGATGTCCGACACATCGGACACGTAATGGTGCGTTTCCACTATGCCCGACTCCGGCAGCAGCGCACCCGAGAGGCTGCCACCCGAGGACAGCGCCAGTGCGGAGTGGTCGTAGGTGTAGTCAGCGACCGGGTAGACGGTGTCGGCCGGGTGGTCGAGCGCCAGCGGCGCCGAGATGCCGTGCGGCTTCGGGTCGATCACCTGCGGCTTGATCGGCGCCTGGGTGGGTACGGGGGCGGTGTAGGTCGGCGCGGACGGGGCGTGCGGCTCGACGGTGGGCGCCTGTGCGGGGGCGCTGTAGGTGGGCTGGTCCGGCGCCTCGTACGTCGGCTGCGAAGGCCTGCTCACCGTCGGTACGTCGCCGGTGGGCAGTTCGTGGGTCGGCACGTCGTTGGTCGGGTAGGTGCTGTTGGAGGTGCCACCGGTGCTCGGGCGACCCGTGACGCCACCCGGCGAGGTCGCGTCGTCACCCGGGGTGGTCGGCGCATGCGTCGGCGCCGGGGTCTGGGTGACCGTCGCGCCAGGGACCTTGGTGGTCGGCACGTCCGGAGCGGTGGTGACGCCCCCGTGCGGCACCGTGGTGGCGCCCGGGAGCTTCGTGACGTCGTGATCCGGCGTCTTCGGCGCGGACGGGACGGTCACGTCGCCGGGAACGCTCGGCGTCGGCGTGGTCTTGACGATCGTCGTCGGCGCGGTGACGGTCGACGCGGGCGACTGGGTCGGGTGGGACGGATGCGGGTCGGTCCCGGGTGCCGGCTTCACCACGGGCGCAGGCCGTACCGCGTCGAACAGCGCGGGGACGGCCGCCGCGGGAGCGGTCAGCACGGACGGGCCCTCCGGAGCGGCGAACACATTCGCGATCGGGGTCGAGGCGGCGTCGGGCTGGATCGTGGTCTGCAGCGGGGTGGCCGCGACCACCGGTGCCGCGGCGACCGCCGCCGGTGCGGGCGCGGGCGCCGTGGCGGCAGGGGCCACCGGCGCGACCGCACTCACGGGGGCGACGGACGCCGAGGCCGCCAGCGGCTGCGCGACGCTCGATGCCGTCGGCGCACCGGCCGCCGACGCGGACTGCGCGACGCCGGAGGCCGCCGACGACTGCGTGGCGGACGCGCCCGATGACGTGAGCCCACCGAGCAGTCCGGAAGGGCCTTGGCTCAGCGCGTTCGGCTGGGCGGCCGCGCTGGCGGTGCCGTCCGGCAGATGGATGCCGTCGGCCAGATAGTCGGTGAATTCGTCGAGCTGATCGCCGACGTGCCCGACGGCGCCGTCGACCTTCATCTCGGAGGTGAAGTAGATCCCGTTCGGGCCGACCCCGAAGTCGACCGACCACTGGGTGCCGACGAACATCCCGAGATCGCCGCCCTGACCGACGCCGTCGAACGGATCGCCCGCCGCGTGCGCCGCACCGGCGCCGCTGTTGCCGGGCAGGTCGAAGACGGTGGAGCCGGGCGCGGTGAAGCCGTTCGCGCCGGGCAGGCCGAAGCCGTGCCCGGCTTGGCCGAGTCCGTGGCCGGGCAGGCCGAACCCGTGCCCGCCGGGCGCGTCGAGATCGTTCGCGGCGTCGGACCGGACGCCGGGCAGCGAGAAACCGTTGGACACGTGACCGTCGGTCCCCGGGATGGACAGTCCGCTCCCGGCATCCCCGTCCATGCCGGGGATCCCGCCGAGTCCGGGGACGCCGCCGCCGGAGTGTCCGGGCAGCTGCGTCCCGTGGCCGCCCGACTCGCCGGGCAGCGTCGGCAGCTGCATCCCCTGCTGCGCGCCGGACTCGCCGGCCAGCGTCGGCAGTGGCATGCCGGCGTCGGTGCCGCTGTACTCGCCGGGGAGCGTGGGCAGCGACCCGGCGGGGCCCGCGCCGGTGCCGGGGAGGGCGAACCCGGGCGCGGGATTGCCCGGTCCTGGCACCAAGTTTCCGTGCGCCACCGGGACATTCGAGCCATGCGAGAACGGCGCGGGCTCGACGACCGGGTCAGGGAACGTGATCACCGGGCTCGGCTGGTCGGGATCGGGATCGGTGCTGTGCGCCCAGCCGGTGTGCCAGCTGTCGAGACGGGATTCGCCGGGCTGTGCGGGGACGCCGCCGCCGTTGGCGGCCACCAGCGCGCCGCCGGTGACATAGGCGCCCGCCCGCGCGACCCGTGCGACGCCGGTGGCCACACGGTAGGCGGTGTCGCCCGCGCGGTCGGCCTCTTCGGTGTCGCCGTCGAAGGGCAGATCACGCGTCATAAAAGCTCCACTCTCGGTTGTTCAGCATCCTCACCACGCCGGTCCGACCGAGAGTGAAGATCACCCAACAGTATTTCGGGAATACTCCCCTGTCACATTCTCCAGGACTGGAGAGAATGCGACTGTGGCGGGCAACACAACCCTGCCATCCGATTTGCCGGATCGGAAGCCCCATTTCCGACGGCCTCCCCGACCGCACACAGTCTCGAATAGACACCGTCACCAGGCCTGATCGAAACGTGGCGAGTGCGCGGCGGCAAGAACTAAAGGAACTCTGAGAGTTGCCGACGGAGTGCCGAGGATTTGCTCTCCATCGAGGAATTCGACGAATCAGCCGTTCGGCGGCATGGATGCCGAGTTGGCCGGGACGCGAACGTATCTACCGGACGACTATCGGCCCATATCGACTTCCACTCGGCCGCATCGCGACGATCCACGTCTGCACACCGTCCGACACGTCCGTTACAAGTTTGCGCCGTGGCCAATGCCTCACTTTCCGGTCCCGCGCATCGCGCACCGCGGGCGCAGCCGACACCACGATCTCAGACTGTGGGATTAGATTGACCTCATGGCCGGACATCGAATCTTGGTCGTGGACGACGAGGTTCGCGTCCTCGCGTCGCTGCGGCGGGGACTGGAGCTCTCCGATTTCGAGGTCGTCACCGCGACCGACGGCGCCGAGGCCCTGAGCATGGTCCGCGCCACCACGCCCGACGCGATGGTGCTCGACGTCAACATGCCCGAACTCGACGGTGTCGGCGTGGTCACCGCGCTGCGGGCGATGGGCGACGACATCCCGATCTGTGTGCTCAGCGCGCGCACCGCGGTCAGCGACCGGATCGCCTGCCTGGAACGCGGAGCCGACGACTACCTCACCAAGCCGTTCGATCTCGGCGAGCTGGTCGCGCGGTTGAACGCGCTGCTGCGACGCAGGCGTAAACCGCTGGACCGCCCCGACCAGGCGCGCACGGTCGGGCAGGTGCGGATCGACCCCGCCGGACGCCGCGTGCTGGCCGGGGGCAGGCCGGTGGAGTTGACGAAACGTGAATTCGAGGTGCTCGCCCTGCTCGCCGAGCACATCGGGATCGTGCTCGACCGCGAGCAGATCCTGTCCGCAGTGTGGGGTTACGACTTCCCCACCGACACCAATGTCGTCGACGTCTTCGTCTCCTACCTGCGGCGCAAGCTGGAGGCGGACGGCGTGCCCCGGGTACTCCACACCGTGCGCGGCGTCGGCTTCGTCCTCCGGGAGGAACCATGAGCGGATCGCCGTCGCTGCGCACCCGGGTAGCGGTCGTGTCGGGGGTGGTCGCGGCACTGGTCGCGCTCACCTTGACGATCACTTTCGCCACCCTGCTCGGCGCCACCGGTGAACGTCAGCTGGACGAGACCGTCTCGTCGATGGCGGTGCGGGTCGCCGCGCCGCGTGAAGCCGCGCCCGCGCAACCTGTTCCGCCGTCCGCGGCCACGCTGTCTCCCGAGCAGGGGTCCGCCGACGCGCGCGGACCCGTGGCGCCCGCCGACGCGGCGATCGCCCGGGTCGACGGGCTGCCCGGCGTGCTGGTCGCGCTCGATCCCGACCGCGACGTCGTGGAGGCGGCTATACATCGCAGCCAGCGCATCGGGCTCGGCATCGGCGCGGCGGGCGCGTTGCTGGCCGCCCTGCTCGGCTGGTTCCTGGCCGGGTTCGCCGCACGCCCGTTGCGTCGTCTCGCCGACGCCACCCACCGCATCGACACGTTGGAGAAACTGCCGCCGCTGTCCGGCCGCGGCGCGCGGGAAGCCGAGGAACTTTCCGACGCGATCACCCGCATGCTCGCCCGGCTGGAAGCCGCCCACCGCGCCACCCAACGGGCGCTGACCGGCGCACGCGACTTCGCCGCGGTCTGCGCGCACGAGTTGCGCACGCCGCTCACCGCGTTGCGCACCGACCTGCAAGTACTTGCCACCAAAGAGATTCCGGAACAGCAGCGCGGCGTGATCCTGTCCGAGATCCTCTTCGCCGAGCGGCAGATCGAGAACACGCTGACCGATCTGGAACGCCTCGCGGTCGGCGAACTCACCGAACCGGACGTCTTCGAGCCGTTCGACCTCTGCGACACCCTCGACCGCGCGGTGCACGACGCGCGGCGCGGGCATCCCGGGGTGCGGGTCGAACTCGCCGAATGCCCACCGATCACGGTGACCGGTCTACCGGGCGGCGTCATGCTCATCGTCACGAATGCCGTCGCCAATGCCGTGCAACACGGCAAGGCCGGAACCGTCACCGTCAGCGCACGATCCGGCCCGGAGGACATCGTGGAGATCTATGTGGACGACGACGGTCGCGGCATCCCCGAGGCGTTGCGCGGCGACGCCTTCGACCGCTTCGTCAAGGGCCCCGGTTCCCCCGGCTCGGGCCTCGGCCTGGCCCTGGTCCGTCAGCAAGCCGAATTGCATTCCGGCACCGCCGAACTCGACGAGAGCCCGATGGGCGGCGCCCGCCTGCGCGTACGGCTGCGCGCGGCGGGCTAGCCGCCTACTTCTTGTCCTTCGGCTTGTCCGAAGCGGCGTCCGAGGACAGCGCGGCCACGAAGGCTTCCTGCGGGACGTCGACGCGGCCGATCGTCTTCATCCGCTTCTTGCCTTCCTTCTGCTTCTCCAGCAGCTTGCGCTTGCGGCTGATGTCACCGCCGTAGCACTTGGCCAGCACGTCCTTGCGGATGGCGCGAATGTTCTCGCGGGCGATGATCTTCGACCCGATCGCGGCCTGGATGGGCACCTCGAACTGCTGGCGGGGGATCAGCTCGCGCAGCTTGGTGGTCATCTTGTGGCCGTAGGCCTGGGCGGCGTCGCGGTGCACGATCGCGCTGAACGCGTCCACCGCCTCGCCCTGCAACAGGATGTCCACCTTCACCAGCTGCGATTCCTGCTCGCCCGCCTCCTCGTAGTCGAGGCTCGCGTAACCGCGGGTGCGTGACTTCAGCGAATCGAAGAAGTCGAAGATGATCTCCGCCATCGGCATGGTGTAGCGCAGCTCGACGCGGGTCTCGGACAGGTAGTCCATGCCGCCGAGCTCGCCGCGGCGGGACTGGCACAGCTCCATGATCGAGCCGATGAACTCGCTCGGCGCGATGATGGTGCACTTCACCACCGGCTCGTAGACATTGCGAACCTTGCCTTCGGGCCAGTACGAGGGATTGGTGACGACGTGCTCGACGCCGTCCTCCATCTCCACCCGGTACACCACGTTCGGGGCCGTCGAGATGAGGTCGAGGTCGAACTCGCGCTGCAGGCGTTCGCGCGTGATCTCCATGTGCAGCAGGCCGAGGAAGCCGCAGCGGAAGCCGAACCCGAGCGCGACCGAGGTCTCCGGCGTGTAGGTCAGGGCGGCGTCGTTGAGCTGCAACTTCTCCAACGCGTCGCGCAGGTCCGGGTAGTCGGAGCCGTCCACCGGATACAGGCCGGAGTACACCATCGGGCGCGGCTCGCGATAGCCGGTGAGCGGTTCGGTCGCGCCGCCGCGCGCACCGGTCACCGTGTCGCCGACCTTGGATTGGCGCACGTCCTTCACGCCGGTGATCAGGTAGCCGACCTCGCCGACGCCGAGCCCCTGGGTCGGTTTCGGCTCGGGCGAGACGATGCCGATCTCCAGCAGCTCGTGGGTCGCGCCGGTGGACATCATCTTGATCTTCTCGCGCGGAGTCAGCTTGCCGTCCACCACACGGACGTAGGTGACCACGCCGCGGTAGGTGTCGTAGACCGAGTCGAAGATCATCGCGCGGGCGGGCGCGTCCGCCTCGCCGACCGGCGGCGGCACCTGGGCGATCACCTGGTCGAGCAGATCGGCCACGCCCTCGCCCGTCTTGCCGGAGACGCGCAGCACGTCCGACGGATCGCAGCCGACGATGTGCGCCAGCTCGGCGGCGTAGCGCTCCGGGTCCGCGGCGGGCAGGTCGATCTTGTTCAGCACCGGGATGATCGTCAGATCCTTCTCCAGCGCCAGGTACAGGTTGGCCAGCGTCTGCGCCTCGATGCCCTGCGCGGCGTCGACCAGCAGGATCGCGCCCTCGCACGCCTCCAGGGCGCGCGACACCTCGTAGGTGAAGTCGACGTGGCCGGGTGTGTCGATGAGGTGCAGCACGAAATCGGTGCCCGCGTGCTCCCCCGTCCGGGGCGTCCAGGGCAGCCGCACGTTCTGGGCCTTGATGGTGATGCCGCGCTCGCGCTCGATATCCATCCGGTCCAGATACTGCGCACGCATCTGCCGCTCTTCGACCACACCGGTCAGTTGCAGCATCCGGTCGGCCAGCGTCGACTTGCCGTGGTCGATGTGCGCGATGATGCAGAAGTTCCGGATCCGGGCGGGATCGGTGAACGTCGTGTCGGCGAAGCTGGCGGGCACTCCACTCCTCATGGGTATCGGCAAACTGCCGTCTATCGTCCCATGGTGCTGTGTCGGTTTTTGCAGCGCCTTCGGCGCTGCGTGTTCGCGGCCCCCTCATGGCTCGCGCCCGAGCGGGCGAGACTCGCGACTACGTCGCATGCGCTTCGCCCACTCGGACACGAGCCGGGCCGCGAACGGTGCTCGTAAGACTCGCACCCTGGCGGGTCGAGAGTGTGATCGAGCTGCGGGTCCTTCCTTTACCCGGGGCGAATGGACGGACGCGGCTGAGCCGGTGACGGCTGGGGATGAGCCAGTGGATATGTCGCAGACGCTTCGGGCAGTCGGACATGAAGTGCGCCGCGATGGTCGCGGTGCGACGCTGCGCCCCGCGCGACCGCTCATGGTCAGCGATTACTGTCTGCCTGCGCATTGCGCGAAGAATGCGCTGAGGCCACGCTTCGAAGATGTCACCGCCCGCACCGTCGCCACCGTCGGGCGCGCCGCGCCGTCCTCCGCTGCGTTCATCGCGCTCGGTCTCGGCGTACCTTGCCGACGGGCAGGGAGCCGGACATGTCCGGTCGGTCCCGGATCGGCGGGCACATCCGCGTCCATAGCTCGCTCGCAGACGAATGGCCCCCGCGACACAACGCATCCCACGCGGGTGATATGCGGCGGGTGCGCCGTTATCCTCCTGAGATGGCCCGAAGTTGGAACACCCTCGGCAAGCAGATCGGTCTCATCGCTAAGCAACAGGGGCCCAAGATGGTCAAGCAGCAGGGTCCCCGGCTGGTCGACCGGCTGGTGGGGTCGCTGGCCCAGCGGCGCACGGCCGTGGGCGTCACGGTGCGGCCCGCCGCGTCGACGCCGGTCCCGACCGCCGAGCGGGCGCGGCAGATCGTCTACTCGCCGCAACTGGACGGCCGTGCCGATCCCGGAGAGATCGTCTGGACCTGGGTGCCGTTCGAAGAAGACCCGAGCAACGGCAAGGACCGGCCGGTGCTGGTGGTGGGCCGGGACCGTCGCACGCTGCTGGGGCTGATGCTGTCGTCGAACCCGGAACGCGCCTACGACCGCAACTGGATCGGCATCGGCAGCGGGTCCTGGGACCACGACAACCGCCCTAGCTGGGTGCGGCTCGATCGGGTGCTCGACGTGCCGGAGGCGGGCATCCGCCGCGAGGGCGCGATCCTGCCCCGCAAGACCTTCGATCTGGTCGCCCACCGGCTCTGCGCCGAATACGCCTGGCACTGAGGCGGACCATGGCACGCGTGCTCGGACCGACCAAGATCGCCATGCTGATCACCGACGTCGGTTTCCTGCTCTACTGGGCGATCGCGTTCGCCCAGGTGATTCCGCCCGAATGGGCGTACAAGGATTACACCGACCCGATCCTCAGCGACTGGAACTACTCGTTCGTCGTACTCGACCTCGCCGCGAGCGCCACCGGCTTGGCGAGCCTGTGCCGCTCGCCCGGTTGGCGCACCCTGATGACCGTTTCGCTGACCCTGACCAGCGTGGCGGGGCTGCAAGCCATCGCGTTCTGGACACTGCGCGGCGATTTCAGTCCGTTGTGGTGGGTGCCCAACCTCTTCCTGCTGCTCTTCCCGATCCCGGCGCTGGTCACTTTGGTGTGCACCGCACCGCAGGAGCGCACCGCGAGCTGACCGCCCAGCCACAGTGATCGACCCCGGCCGAGTGACCGGGGCCGAACGCCTTCGTCAGGAGATCATTTCGCGGGAACGGCCGAACAGCAGGCCGTACAGCAGCGCGCCGAGTGCGCCGCCGATCAGCGGGAACACGATGAACGCCCAGACCTGCCCCATCGCGCCGTCCTGGTAGGGCGCCACGGCGAGGCTGCGTGCCGGGTTCACCGAGGCGTAGTCCACCGGAATCGCCACCAGGTTGATCACCGCCAGCGTGGCGCCGATGGACAGGCCGGCCAGCGGCACGTCGGAGAGCTGATCGGTGGAGGACAGCACGACGAAGACCAGCAGCGCCGTGAGCATCACCTCGACGATGATCGTGGCGGCGATGCCGAACCCGTTCTGCACCACCACCTCGCCCAGCGGCCCCCGAATCGCCGAGGGACTGTGCTTGCCCCACCCGTTCGCGGCGAGGCCGTCGACCGACCGGTCGTACGACGGCAGGTTCTTGGCCAGCGCGAACAAAACGAGACCGGCGAGGAGCCCGCCGATCAGCTGCGAGATCACGTACCCCGCCGCGGACACGCCGCTGATCCGGCCGAGCAGCAGATGCCCCACGGTCACCGCCGGGTTCACGTGGCAGCCCGAAATCGGCCCGATCGAATAGACGAGAAACATCAGCGACAGGCCGAAAGCGAGCGCGATGCCCAGCGGACCGACCTTCTCCCCCGCCAGCACCGCGGTGCCGACACCGCCGATCACCAGGACGAAGGTGCCGAGCGCCTCCGCGCCCCATTTCTTGCTCTCGGGAACCGGTTTGTTCTCGACAGCCTCTTCGACTACTTCCTGGGCCGTTGGAGACATCTGTCCACCTTCCGCGTTCCAGACATGTACTCGGACGAGTCGTGGTACCGCTTCGGCAACGCCAGCCGCTCGAAAGCAACGGTTGCTAGGAGGACGCTACGCGAGTCGTGTGATCTCTACAACGACTTCGGGGCCGGTCGAACTGCCGCCCGACAAGAGGCCCTTCAGCGGCGGCGTATCGCGTAGCGACGGCCCACCCCGACGGACACGCGCTGCTCGGCGCCTGCGTCCGCCGGCCGGGCCGTGAGCCCGACCACGCGCCGGTCCATGCCTCGACGCGGGCGTACTCTCGCCCGGAGACCGTCGTGCCGATCCCCGCAGCCGGATTCGCGGGTGGAACTCGCCGGTCGCCAGGGAAGCCAGCGCGGTGCCGTGTCCGGTATCGACCGGGGCGGGTCCGGTGTCGGATTTCGCGTGCCGAACGGTGACTGGTAACCTCGACCTTCGGCGCTGCGTTACCCGTTCCATTCGGGTATGTCGCGCGCTCGACGAACTTTCCCAGGACAGACCTACCAGACAGGAACACGAGGAACCGGCGTGGCCAACATCAAGTCCCAGCTGAAGCGGATCCGCACCAACGAGGAAGCGCGCAAGCGCAACCAGTCGGTCAAGTCCGCGCTGCGCACCGCCATCCGCAGCTTCCGCGAGGCGGCTGCCGCCGGTGACAAGGAAGCCGCCGCCGCGCGCCTTCAGTTCGCCAGCCGGAAGCTGGACAAGGCCGCCTCGAAGGGCGTCATCCACGCCAACCAGGCCGCCAACAAGAAGTCGGCCCTGTCGCTGGCTTACAACAAGCTCTGATTCACCCGGTACCGCGCGCCGGTACCGCACTCGTGGTGTGACGCAGCCGTCGTGGCCTCGATGACCACGGCGGCTTTTGTCGTGCCCGGACAGCAATCTGGCTCCCACGCCGTTTCAGCTGCTGTTTCTAGATTCGGCCCGCGCTGTGTCGGAGGTTCCAGCTACCATTCCGCGCATGGTAACCGTGTATGCCAATCAGACGGTCGTTCGCGCCGAGGACCTGCCGGACGTGATCCGCGCGGCCGAGGTGCTCGGATTCGGACTGAAGATCGAGAATGTGCTGGTTCCCGACGACGACGGCGGTTACTCGTTGGAGTGGATCGTCACGCGGGACGAGGACGTGCCCGCCTACGAGGAGTGGGAAGGCCGCTACGAAGACGCGGACGACGACGGCGAGCTGATTCTGACCTCCACGGAATAGCCCCGGTCACCGCGTATCCAGGTCGGCGGTGAGCCGGTCGAGCGCCGTCTGGGAGTCCGCGTCGGCGGCGCGGTAGATGACGATCCGCTGGTCGGGATCCTGCACGGGTATGAGCACCTCGTAGCTGACGACCAGCGGACCCACCACCGGATGCCGCAGCGGCTTGTTCCCCCGTCCCTGCACGCGGACGTCGTGGCGGGCCCATGCCTGCTCGAACTCCGCGCTGTGGGCGGTGAACTCGGCGATCAGGTCGGCCAGCGCCCGGTCCTCCGGATGCGCGGCCCATGCCGCGCGCAGATCCGCGATGCCCTCCCGGATGATGCGCTCCCGCTCGACATAGAAATCTCGCATGCCCGGGTCGAGCAGGCACAACCACATGGAGTTGCGCTGCCGCTCCGGCAGCGCGCCGAAGTCCGTGATCAACGCCGCCATCTCCCGATTCCAGGCCAGGATGTCGTAGCGGTGGTTGACCAGCATCGCGGGCAGCGGGGACAGATCGCGCACCAGCATGGCCAGTGCGGGCGCGGGCACCGTGCTCGGCTTGCCGCTGTCCGGCTGCCGCTGTCGCGCCAGATCGAACAGGTAGGCGCGCTCGTCGTCGTTCAAGCACAGGGCCCGCGCCAGCGCGTTCAGCACGTCCACCGACGGCCGCAGGCCCCGCCCCTGCTCCAGCCGCACGATGTAGTCGGTGCTCACGCCTGCCAGTTCGGCCACCTCTTCCCGGCGCAGCCCCGGCGTCCGGCGCGCCTGCTTGCGCTGCGGCAAGCCGAGATCCTCCGGCGTCAGCCGCTCCCGGCGAGCCCGCAAGAAGGCGGCCATCTCCTGCACTCGATCCGCGCCGCTGCCGGACCCCGCGCGCGTGCGCGAACTCCCGCCGCTGGACCCGAGGTCGCGGCGCTGGGTCGAATCAGCGCCGCTCCCGGGTCCGGCGTGATTACGCGGGCTGCCGCTGCCAGGCCTGGGATCGCGGCGCTGGGCCGACTCCGCGCCGCTCCCGGGTCCGGCGTGATTACGCGGGCTGCCGCCACCGGAGGTGAGGTCGCGGCGCTGTGTGGGGTGCACGGTGCTCATCACCGTCGATCCTACGGCTGCCTAGGACTGGCTTTCCCAGGATGAAGCTTCCCTTACTGGTCCTCGCGCGGCGCTGAAGACTGGCTTCCGGCAACGAGACATCGCGAAAATACAAGGAGCTGGACATGTCCGGAGCTCGCACCCTCGACACCTACCGGCTGCTCGGCCGCTCGGGCCTTCGGGTGTCACCCCTGTCCCTGGGAACCATGACCTTCGGCGCCGATTGGGGCTGGGGCGCGGACCGGGACGAAGCCCGCAAGATCTTCGACACCTATGTCGAGCGCGGCGGCAACTTCATCGATACGGCCAACCAGTACACCAACGGCACCTCCGAGCAACTGCTCGGCGAATTCACCGCGGACAACCGCGAAAGCTTGGTGCTGGCCACCAAATACACCATGCTGCGCCGTCCGGGTGACCCGAATTCCGGTGGCAACCACCGCAAGAGCATGGTCGGCTCGGTGGAGGCCAGCCTGCGCAGGCTGAACACCGACTACATCGACCTGCTCTACTTGCACGCCTGGGATTTCCTGACCCCCGTCGAGGAGATCCTGCGCGGTATGGACGATCTGGTGCGCTCGGGCAAAGTGCTCTACGTCGGCATCTCCGACGCGCCCGCCTGGCAGATCGCCCGGATGCAGACCATCGCGGACCTGCGCGGCTGGTCGCCGCTGATCGCGCTGCAGATCGAATACAGCCTGATCGAGCGGACCGTCGAGCGCGACCTCATCCCGATGGCGCGCGAACTGGGCCTCGGTGTGATTCCGTGGTCACCGCTGGCCAGCGGTGTGCTCACCGGCAAGTACAGCCGCGCCGACCTCGACCACCAGGCGGACGGTTCGCCCGAAGGCAGCCGCAAGAACGTGGCCGCCGCCAACGGCTCGCTCACCGAACGCGGCCTCGCCATCGCCGACGTCGTGAAGCAGGTCGCGGACGAGATCGGCAAGACACCCTCGCAGGTCGCGCTGGCCTGGACGCTGCGCGAGCCCGGAGTCACCTCGCCGATCATCGGCGCGCGCACGGCGGCGCAACTGGAGGACAACCTCGGCGCCCTCGACGTGGAGTTCGACGCCACCCAGCTCGCCAGGCTGGAACAGGCCAGTGCGGTGGATCTCGGATTCCCGCACGAATTCCTCAACCGCCCCATGACCCAGAGCGTCACCTTCGGCGACCTGAAGATCGAAGGGCGCGTCTGAGCGTCGATCCGATGCGGCGGTGCGAAGCGAGACCCGCACCGCCGCATCGGGTCGCACCTGATCGGCGGCGCGGCCGGTCTCCGGCGAGCTGCCGTCCGCCGTGCATGGGTACCTGCCGAGTTGGGTGGTGACCAGCCCCGCATGGCGTTGCCCCAGCGGGAACCAGGACCGAGGCTGAACGCTCTGAAGCGTGTGCTCCGGCGAACGCGTTGGAACGGGTCGACCGGACCCGGATCAGCTCGCGCCGTGCAGATCGAGGATTCGGGTAAGGGCGTGTTCCAGCGCGTAGCCCGCGTCGGCGGCGCCGCCTTTCACGTCGGCGTTGAGAGTCGCGACCACCTGGAGGGCGGAGCCGATGGTCGCGGGGGTCCAGTTGCGGGCCTGGGCTTGCGCTTTCTTCACCTTCCACGGCGGCATACCGAGCTGCTGGGCCAGCTTGAACGGGTCACCGCGCCCGGCCGAACCGACGCGCGCGATGGTGTGCACCGAGTCGGCGAGCGCGTCGGCGAGCAGGACATGCGGAACGCCGCGGTCGTTCGCCCAGCGCAGCGCCTCCATCGCACCGGGGCGATCCCCGGCCACCGCGAGTTCGGCCACGTCGAACCCGGAGACCTCGGCCTTGCCCGAGTAGTAGCGGCGCACGGCCGCGACATCGATCTTCCCTCCGGTGTCCGCGGCCAGCTGCCCGCACGCCGCGGCCAGCTCACGCAGGTCCGAGCCCACCGCTTCCAGCACCACTTGGACGACCTCGCCCGACACCCGCACTCCGGCGTTGCGGAACTCACCGCGCACGAACTCGACGCGCTCGGCGGCCTTGGTCAATTTGGCACAGTCGTGGGTGACGGCACCGGCTTTCTGGAGCGCGGGCGCGAGCGCCTTGGCCCGTCCGCCACCGGAGTGCACAACGACCAGCAACACACCCTCGGGCGGGCTCTGCGATGCCTCGGTGATCACCGCGACCGCGTCCTTACCCGCCTCGGCCGCCGCCTCGAGGATGATCACCCGGTCCTCGGCGAACAACGAGGGGCTCAGCAGTTCGGCCAGCTCCGCGGTACTCGCGTCCCCCGCGCGCAGGCGATCGACCGGCACCGCGTCCGGGTCCGGAGCCAACGCCCTCACCTGCGCGGTGAGCGCGCCCAGCGCCCGCTCGATCAGCAGTTCCTCTTCCCCGAGCACCAAATGCACGGGCGCAGGCCGCTCGCTCACGACGGCGCCTCCTCGTCGCCGGAGGGCGTCGTGCTCGATGGCTCTGCCGCCTTGCTCCATTCGCCGCGCTCGTCCACAGCCCGATCCTACGGTCAACGACCGACACCCCACCCCGGCCAGGGGCAGTCGCGGCACGCGTGATCCGCCGGTCATCGCGAACTCGTCATACGCAAGTGGCCGCCTCCGGCCGAGACCACGATGTCGCCGTCCAGGTCCGTGCGTACCACCGTCGCGCCGAGGGCCGACAAGTCCGCGAGGACGGTGGGGGCGGGATGCCCGAAGGCGTTGTCCGCGCCGACGCTCACCAGCACCAGACGCGGACGCACCGCGTCGAGGAATTCCTTTGTGGTGGTGCGTGATCCGTGGTGCGGAAGTTTGAGGATCTCCGCCTGGATGGGAATTCCGGCGTGCATCAGAGCCCGCTGCGCGGTGGCCTCGATGTCCCCGGTGAGCAGAATCCTGCCCGCGGGCGTGCGGGCGGTGACGACCACCGAACGGTCGTTGGCGCCGTCGGTTTCCGCGCCCCGGACCGGTCGCGGACCGTTCCTTGCCGGTGCGAGCACCTCCAGTTCGATCGACCCGAAACTCAGAACATGTCCGGCCGACAATTCCAGCAGCGGCACTCCCGCGCTCCTGGCGATGGCCGCGACCTGCGTGAGACCGGAGGCAGCGGCATGCGCGTCACCCGATGGACGCGCCTGGCTCCGCACCCCGTATCCGACTGGCCGACAATCGATTTGCGCGTGTCCCAGCACGGGAGCGGCGCGATCGGGGCTGCCCGGCAACCGGCTTCGCGCATCTCGTCGGCCGAACGAAACGATTCGGTCGTTCCGGGCATGACCTTTCGCGAACCCGCTGAGCCGGTACACCTCCGCGGCCGGTGCGGTGGCGGGCACGGAAGCGCATCCGAGCCCCGCTTCGGGCGTCGACCGATCGTGTGCGGGTGGCGCGAGCACGTCGAGCTCGTGGACGCCGACGGCGATCGCGTCGACCGCGCGGCCGTGCAGCGCGCCTGCGAGCCCGTCGATGTGATCCGCGTGCGGATGGGTGAGGATCAGCAGCGGGATGCGCGAGACGCGCAAACGATCCAGGCAGGTCCGGATCGGACGCGGATCCGGCCCGACATCGATGACCACGGCGGCGCCGGGACCGACCGACAACGCGAGGCCATCACCTTGGCCGACGTCGCACGCCGCGAGGACCCAGCCGGTCGGCGGCCAGCCGGGGTGCCAGAGCCGCACCGGGACCAGGACCACCGCGACGCCGACCACGACCGCGGCGGCGATCCGCCGCACCGGGCGAACACGCAATGCCGCGATCACGCCCACCACGACGGCACTCGCGACCAGTCCTCCCGCCAGGCCACCCGGGACCGCGACGGACGCGCCGGGCAGCGCGGCCGCGTGGCGGGCCACCCACAACAGCCACCACAGCGGCGGTGCCGCGCAGCGCAGCGCCAAGTCGGCCGGCGGCGACCACAGGCTCGACAGTGCGGCACCGGCAGCCCCCGCGACGGTGATCGGCGCGACGACCGGCGCGACCAGCACGTTCGCGAGGACGGCGACCAGGCTGAGCTGTCCGGTGAGCGCGATCATGATCGGCGTCGTGACCACGAACGCCCCGGCGGACACGGCCACTGTCTCGGCGGGCACCCGCCACCATCCCCTGGCGCGCAACCAGTCGGCCCAGCTCGGCGCCAACAGGATCAGGCCACCCGTCGCGACGACCGACAACGCGAACCCCGCGTCGACGGCGAGCCCTGGCCAAAGGGCTAGCAACGCGATGATCGCGGCGCACAACGCGGGCAGCGCCTGTTTACGACGGCCGGTGAGCACGGCGAGCAGGGTGATCGCGCCCATCGCACCGGCGCGCAGCACGCTCGGGTCCGGCCTAGTGACGACGATGAACATCAGCAGCGCCACGGCGGCGACGGCCGTAGCACCGCGCGGGCCGAGCGTCAGCAGGCGTACGACGAGCAACACCACCGAGAGCAAGATGGTGAAATTCGCGCCGCTGACCACTGTCAGGTGTTGCAGCCCAGCGATCTTGAAATCCTCGCGCACCTGTTCGGGCAACGCCGAGGTATCGCCGACGACCAGCGCTGGCAGCAGCCCTGCGGCGTCGGCCGGCAGGGCTCGCGTCGCCGAGGCCGCGAAGTCGGCGCGCACCGTATCGGCGGCGCGCTGCCACCACGGCAGCGGTCCGGCGGCAGTGGGCGCGCCCTGCGCGTGCAGCGTGACGACGGTGAGGTCGGATCGGCGCGGCATCTCCACCCTGGCCCGGAACTCGACCGGCCCGCCCGGCGACAAGTCACCCCACTCCGCACCGGAAGCCAGGACGACCACCGCGCCACCGGCACGTACCGTCACCCCGCCGCGTCGGTACTCGCGCAGATCCGCCCGTACCACCCATTGACGGTCCGCGCCGGAGACCTTGGCGCGCAGCGGTTTCGGATCGTCTGTCGGAATGACCACCACACGCACCGACTGCCCGGACGAAGCCCGCAGCGGATGGGTCGCCACGCGATGTTCCCGCCATGCCGCCGCGGCCGCGAACCCCGCGCCGAGCACCACGGCGGCGAGCGCAACCACCGCCACCGCTCGTCGGCGTTCGCCGCGGTGCGCGGTCACCCACAACAGCAACACCCACAACCCGATGGCCGAGACCGTCAACGCGATCGCCAGCGCGATCCCGGCCCGCCACCCTGCCGCCACCGCCACGATGGTCGCACCCCAGCAGCACAAAGCGGCGGGCAGCAGGCGAGCGTCGAGTGCCTGAACGACGCCGGGCTCCTCCGACGCGACGCCCTCCCCCGAACCTCGAACGGCTCCGGCGCGCGGGCGGGCCATGGACGATTCCGTATCGGCACCCAGCTTCCGGCGAACCAGTTCGAGCAACCCGGCGGCGTTCATACCCGCACCAGATCACGCAGCCGCGCCAAGCGGGCGGGGCCGATGCCGTCGACTTCACCGAGTTGCTCGATCGTGCTGAAGCGACCATTGGTGGTACGCCAGTTGATGATCGCGCGTGCGGTGACCGGCCCCACACCGGGGAGAGCATCGAGTTCGGCTTCGGAGGCAGTGTTGAGGTCGATCCGGCCCGCCGGGCTCGACGGACGGCTCGGCGCGGCGGCGGACCCGGTGGATGGGCGCCCGCCTGCGCCGATCGTGCCGCTGCCCTGCTGCGACGCGCCCGAACTCGGCGCGGCCGGACCGACCTGCACTTGATCGCCATCCGACAGCCGCTGCGCCAGATTCAGGCCGGTGGTGTCCGCGCCTTCACTCGGGCCGCCCGCCGCGGCGAGCGCGTCGGCGACACGCGAACCGTCGGGGAGACGAACCAAACCGCTGCGGTGGACCAGGCCGACCACGCTGACGACCAATTCCGTCGTCGGCGGGCCGGGATCGACTGCTCGCGGTGGCGCTCCGGCCGCGCTCGTGGTGGCAGCACTGGATGTCGCCAAGGCGACGCTCTGTCCGATCGGCAACGGCGGCACCGTATGAGCGATCGGGCGTTCGCGGAACACGACCACCCCGGCGACGACCATCGCGGCAAGGCCGACAAGCGCGAGCGTACGGACCCCGTAACGCCCCGGATCGAGCCGCAGACCCCGGAACCGTTCGGGCACGAGGCGGTGCAGCCGATTCGCGCCGGGCACCGGCTCCTCCAGCCAGCCGGGCGACCGAACTCGGCCGACATCGTCTTCGGACTCCCGGTCGGGCGCGGGATGGCCGGGCAGCCGCACGAGATCCCATTTCCCCGCGGCAGCAGGACGGCTCGCGGGCCGGGCCCCACCGGTTTGCGCGGCACCATCGGAGTGGTTTCTCACGGGTGCCGACCGGCGGTCGCCTTCGTCATCCTCGGATTCGGCGGGGCGGGCATCCACCACCTTCCCGGCATCGGGTGCGGGTCGCGTCTCCCCAGCTGAGGGACCGGGGCGGACGGCAGGCGGCGTCCGGCCCGTCTGCCACCCGAGACCCACTGGACGCGCGGCATTTTCATCCGCAGTCGATGGGCGTGCGACCGTGCTCGATCGACGCCGGTATGGGACGGCCGCCGCGGCCATGGCGGTGCGGCTCGGACGATCCGGCTGCCCCGTTTCCCCCACGGGCACGCTACGCGCAGACCGCGTCGTCTCCCATCCAGACGGTCCGTGCTCCGCATCGGGCCCGGCCTTCCCGGTGCCGACACCGGCCGTCATGCTCGCGCCGACCCGGGCGGTCAGCTCACCCAATCGCCGCCGTACCCGCTCGCGTTCGTCCTGTCGTGACATGGCCGCGACGGTAGTGCGGGCAGACGCCGAAAAGACCGGTCCGACCAGCGGATTCGACGAACATGTTGACAACCGCGGCCCTGTGCACAACTCGCCGGGGAACAGTGGCGGCTATGCCGGAACCCGCCGTGGCTCTGGTCCGCCTCAGCCCAGATCCTTGGCGAAGCAGTTCGACAGGGGAAGCACTTCGTACGGCGAGAAGATCGGAACTCGGTGGTAACCGCTGCGTTCGTAGAAGCGGACGGCCTCCGGTTGCAGGTGACCGGTTTGCAGGATCAGTCGGGGGCGTCCAGCGGCGCGGGCGGCATCCTCGGCGGCGGTGAGCAATAGCGCCGCCGCGCCCGAGCCGCGATGCGCGGGGCGGACGAACATCCGCTTGACCTCGAGTTCCTCCCCGTTCCACCGCAGCGCGGCGTGACCCACCGGACCATCGGAGTACGCCACGAAAGTGCTGTGCACAGTGGCGGAATCCACCGCGTTCGGGTTCGTGGGCAGTTGCCTGGCCAGATGCGCGTAGCGCGGCCCGACCTCGGCCGCCATCTCCGCGCGCAACGTCACCGCGTCCGGATGGTCCCAGTCCACGGCGGTCACGGTGAGCGGAGGACGGACCGGCGGCTTCGCGGAACTCATGCTCCGACGCTAGCCGTACGCCGGGCGACGCGCTCGCATTCGGATCACCGAGATCGTTGTCCGCCCGAAGACCCGCACACGCTCAGCGACATCCGCCGGGGACGACGAGCACGCCGAGCGCCCCCAACCCGAGATGCACTGCCAGCGCGGGCCCGAACTCGGCGACGATGAGTTCTTCCAGGCCGGGAACGAGTTCCCGCAACTGGCCCGCGATGGTCTGTGCGGCGTCCTCGGCGCCCAGATGCTGCACGGCCACCGCGGCGCCGTCCTCGCCCGCCGCGTCGACTGCCGCGGCGACGAGTTTCGCGTACGCCTTGGAGCGCGTCCGGACCTTCTCCCGCAGCTCCAGCCGTCCCTCGACGATCTGCAGCAGCGGCTTGGTGACCAGCTCGCTGGCGAAGAACGTCGCCGCCGACGACAGTCTGCCGCCGCGCCGCAATTGCTCGGTGCGATTGACCAGGATGAACGTGCGGGCCCGCGCGGCGGCCGCCACCGCCGCGTCGTACACCACGTCCAGCGGCGCTCCCGACTCGGCACGCCGGGCGGCGGCCAGCACGGGCAGCCCGGTGGCCAACCCGGCTCCGAGCGAGTCGACCAGCCGGACGCGGTCGGCGGCGTCCATGTCGCGCACGGCCTGCCGACCGGCCTCCCATGTGCCCGACAGCCGCCGGGAAAGGTGCACCGCGACAACGCCGTCACCGCCGCTGCGCTCCAAGGCCCGCTCGTACACCTCCCGCAGCTCGCCGGGCGAGGCGGCCGAAGTGGTCACGGTGTCGGAGGCATAGTCGATCTCGACCGGATCGACGCCTTCCCGCATCGCCCGGTCACCGACCAGGACGTGCAGCGGGACGACGGCGATATCCAGCTCGTCGACATGTTCGGCAGGGAGGCTGGCGGACGAATCGGTGACGACCACGACTGCCACGGACTACCGAACCTCCTGCAGGGTCTTGACCATCGCGTTGGCCACCGCCGTGTGACCGTCCCAGCCCCAGTGGATGCCGTCCGGATTCGCCTCGCCGGAGAAGACGTTGTCGCGCACCGCTTCCCCCAGGTCGACCAGCGGCACCGAAGTCCGGTTCGACCAAGAGCGCAGCGCCTCCACCGCCCGTGGCCGCCCGGAGTGCACGCGGCCGTAGGCCTCGCAGTTGTGCACCGAGGGCAGCACCGCGACGACCGGCACGTCAGGGCGCAACTGCGCCAGCGCCGTGCGGCACTGCTCCAGATAGTCGACACTCACCTTCGGCGGAAGCGCCACGGGCCTGCCGAGTTTCGACAGCTTGGGCTGCAGCCAGTTGTAAGTGGCGCGGACGACGCGGCGCAGCGCGGGCGGGCGCACATAGCGGATCAGTTCGCGCAGCGCGGTGGGCAATGGCGAGGGCAGCGTGTCCATGCCGCCGACGGCGAAGACCACCGCACCGGCGCGCGGCACCGCCGCCCACACCCGAGGATCGCCGATCAGGGCCCAATAGGCGTCGCGGCAGGTCCAGCCGATCCGGGCGACCAATTCGACGTCCCAATCCAGTTCGGCCGCAACGAGGTTCGGCCAGATACGCGGATGGTCTGCAGGCAGTCCGCCCTTGGGCCCGAAGTAGGACAGGGAGTCGGCGATCACCAGCAGCACCGGGCGCCCGGCTTCGCGCGTTTCGGCGGGTTCGTCGGCGCCCGCGGATTCCGGAGCGACAGCGGCGAACTCGGGCGCGGCGAGTTCAGGTTCTCCTGGCACAGCGGATCCGGGCGTCGCGGACTCGATCACGGCGTCTGTCGGCGCGGGCGATGCGGAGATCGCGTCGGCCGCGGACTCCTCTCTTGCCGGAGCAACAGGTTCGCCGAGCGCCGCAGCGGACCCATTACCCGCCGAGACAACCGGTTCGTCGAGCACCGCTGCGAACCCAGCCGCCACCGTGGCATCCGATCCGGCGATTGTGTCGGCCGCGGCCCCGTCCGTCACCGCGACCGATTTGCCGAGTGCTCCGGCGAATCCATCCGCCCGTGTGCCAACCGATTCCGCGATCGCAGAGGCTGCGGAACCGTCCGCCGCCGGGGCAACCGGTTCGCCGAACGTTGCAGTGGACCCGTCCCCCGTCGAGGAGACCGATTCGCCGAGCGTTTCCGCCGACTCGGCAATCCGTTCCGGAGCGTCGTTCGCGGCACCGACGGGCGACGCGCCGCCGCCGCCGACGTGTACCTGCGGCTCGGCGCTGGTGACGATGTCACCGGATCCGTCGTCCTCCGAGTCGGATTCCTCTCCGGACTCGGACCCGCCGCCGGAATCGCCTGCCGCGCCGGAAGCTTCGTCGGATGTAGCCGCGGATTCGCGGGAAGCCGGTGGCGGACCGCCGAACAACGCGTCGGGCAACTGCCGTTCGGCCTTCGCCGAGACCTTACGGAACAGTTCGTCCGGGACCGATCTGATCGGCTCTTCAGAGGACATCCGGTGCTACCTTCGCCGCTGCGTTCCACACATCCAGACGCCAGCCGGGCTGTTCGATGCTCGGGCCGTGACTGCTGAGCTGCACCCAGCTGGTATTGGCCAGTCCTCCGAGGATCGGCCAGTTCTGCGGCGGCAGGTCGAGCAGCGCAGCCGTGAGGGCGGCGATCAGCCCGCCGTGCGCCACCAGGATGATAGTCCGGCCCGGCCAGTCCTGCCGCTCGACCAGCAACTCCTGCACCACCGGCAGCGACCGCGCCCCGACCTCGAGTTTGCTCTCGCCGTTGGGCGGGGTGTAGCGCGCGTCCAGCCGCCACGCCATGCGCGCGCCCGGATAGTCGGCGTCGACCTCCAGGTGGGTCAATCCCTCCCAGTCGCCGAGATTGGTCTCCCGCAACCTGACGTCGGGCACGACGGTGAGCCCGGTGTGTTCGGCCAGAGCCGTCGCGGTGTCGAAGGCACGGCGCAGATCCGAAGCGTGGATAGCGATGGCGTTGCGCGAAACCAGTTCGCGTGCCGCCTCTTTGGCCTGTCTGCGACCGAGTTCGGTGAGATCGGTGTCGATCTGGCCTTGCATGCGGTCGGTGGCGTTCCATTCGGTCTGCCCGTGGCGCAACAGGATGAGGGTGCGCACGCCGGCATGTCTGCTCACGATCGCGCCTCGTCCTCCGTCGCCGCGGCGCGCGAATCCGGCGCGGCCCCGGTGAGACCGGCGACCGGCACCACGGGGCAGTCCTTCCACAGGCGTTCCAGCGCATAGAAATTGCGCTCGTCGTTGTGCTGGATGTGCACGACGACGTCGACGTAGTCCAGCAGCGCCCAGCGGCCTTCGCGGGTGCCCTCGCGCCGGACCGGCTTGTGCCCGGCCGCGCGGAGCTTCTCCTCCACGTTGTCGACGATGGCGTTGACCTGACGCTCGTTGGGCGCGGACGCGATCACGAAGCAGTCGGTGATAACCAGCTGCTCCGACACATCGAGCACCACCACGTCGGACGCCAGCTTCTCGTCGGCGGCCAGCGCGGCGACCTGCGCGATCTCCACCGACTCGGTCGACGCGGTCATGCCTGCACCCCCCGGGCGCTCGGCGGGACGGCACTCGCGGCCGTGGGGATCGTTCGCTCGCTCATGCCCGCACCTTCGCTGCGCTCGCTCACGCTCAGCTACCTTCCGCTGCTCCGGGCACATACAGGTGCCGCTTCGATATGTACTGCACCACGCCGTCGGGGACGAGGTACCACACCGGCCGATTCTCGGCGGCGCGGCGACGGCATTCGCTCGACGAGATCGCCAGCGCGGGGACCTCGACCATGGTCACCGCATCCGGCGGGAGATCCCGCAGATGCTCCTCAAGATGATCGATGTTCAGCTCGTACCCCGGACGGCTCACCCCGACGAACTTCGCCAGTTCGAACAGTTCTGCCCAATCCTGCCATGTGAGGATGCTGGCCAGCGCGTCCGCACCGGTGATGAAGTACAGCTCGGCGCCGGGATGGGCCGATCGCATCTCCCGCAGGGTGTCGACGGTATAGGTGACCTTGCCGCGCTCGATGTCCGCACGGCTCACCGAGAACCGTGGGTTGGACGCGGTCGCGATGACGGTCATCAGGTACCGATCCTCGGCCGGGCTGACCTGCTTGTGCGATTTCTGCCAGGGCTGCCCGGTCGGGACGAAGATCACTTCGTCCAGGTCGAACCGGTGCGCGACCTCGCTGGCGGCGACCAGATGCCCGTGGTGGATGGGGTCGAACGTGCCGCCCATCACCCCGAGCTTGCGGCCGCGCCGACCTGTCTCGTGCATGACTGCCGAGCTTAACGGGTCGCCCACGGCCCGCACGGGGCCGGTAAGCGGGGGCGGGCGGCGAACTGGGGACACCCGCCCGCACTATGCCCCGCCACACGGGCCCGGCGGCGCCTCAGGCGGTGGCGTCTCCCATCTCGCGCATCCGGGCCAGCTGCTCGCGGGTGCGCGCGAGTTCATCCGCCGCCTCGGCCGACCGGCCCGCCAGCGGGGCCAGCTCGGCGATCAGCGTCCGCATCGAGGTGAGCCCGGATTCGGGATCGGCTTCGCCGCACACGCGCAGCCAGGCCGCCGCCCGCAGGCAACGCGCCCGCTCCGCCACCGCGCCCAGCCCGGCCCACAGCTGTGCGGCGCGCTGGTAGGCGGCCACCGCCTCGTCGTCCTGCCCGCAGTACTCGAGCGCGGTGGCGGCCGACCACGCCAGCTCGGCGTGCAGCTTCGTCCGCTCCGGGTCGCGTTCGAGGAGTCGTGCCGCCTCCAGGAACTGCCGCGCGGCCTCGCGGTGGCGGTTCAGTGCGTTCAGCGATCGGCCGAACTGCGCGCGCACCACCGCCAGTTCGCCGGACGGATACGGAATCGCGCCGCTGAGCAGCGCGTGTTCGAACAGGGCGACGGCCTCGCCGTGGCGCTCCGCGCGATGGAACGCGCGTGCGGCGACCACGGTGTGATGCAGTACATCCGGTTCGGACAGCCCTTCCCAGCGTGCCGCGGCGCGCACCGCGGCATCGGCCAGATCGAGTTCGCGGTCCGGCTGGCTCGCGATGGCGATGACCAGCTGCGCGCCCAGCCGGGCGGCCTCCTCCCCGGCCAGCACCTGCGTACCGAGCGCCAGCGCTTCCCGCAGGTGGGCTTCCGCCTCCTCGGGCGTATCGGCGAGCCGGGCGGCACCGAGTTCGGCCAGCCTGCGGACCTCCGTCGCTCGGTCGCCGGAGAAGTCGTCGGCCGCCCGCACGCTGTCCGGCGCGCTCGCGGCGCGCGGCAGTGTGCTGCGCAAACCGAGCGGCAACCGGTCCAGTAGCGGTTCGGCCGCGAGCCGGGCGGCGGTGCGCAGGCTGACCGAGCTGTTGCCGTTGCGGGCGTCGTAGCGAGCACACAACGCGCCGATCTCGACCTCCAACCGGGCGCGCACCGATTCCACCGTCCCCTCCGCCAGCGGAAGATCACCCAGCCGCAGCGCCACCAGCCTGCGCAGCAGCACGCACACGCCGGTGGCGAAGGCCAGGCGCGCGCCCGCGTCGGCTCCGGAATCGGCCAGCCAGTTCGCGTGCTCGGTGAGAATTTCCAGCCCGCGTGCCTCGTTGCCGGTCAGCGCGCAGAATTCCATATGCGACGCCACCGACGGACGCAGGTCCTCGGTGTGCCGGACCAGCGGATACCCGGTCAGGTGCGCGCCGCGTGCCGCCGCGACGCGGCCGGTGCGCACCAGCGGGAGCAGTGCCTGCGCCAGAACGCGGTGCGGCTCCTCGGCGCAGGTCCGTTCGCCGTCGAGCACGGGCTTCCAGTGCGCGAGTCCGCCCTCGTCGTCACCGAGAGACACGCTCGTCACGCCCCATTCGCCGCGCTCGCAGGCATCGCAGTCGGACATGCTGTCGCGCGGTGCGGCCATCGCCTGCTCCAGCCACGCGGCGGCGGCCGCGGTGTCACCGATCTCGCGGGCGAGTTCGGAGCGCAGGGCCAGCACCGGGCGCGGACTGTAGCCGCGCTGCCGGTAGCGGCTGTCCAGTTCGTCGAACCAGCGATCGATCGTGGACAGCGGCAGCGCGGGGTTGCCGACCATGCCCCAGGTCACCCATTTCAGATACCAGTGCACCGAGTGCGTCATCGAGCCCAGCTCGGCGGGGTGGTCGTCGTAGATCCGCAGCAACCTGCCGTAGGCGACGGGCACCAGATCGCGTTCGCCCGCGTAGGTGTACGACTGCGCGAGCTCCAGCAGCACCCTGCCTTCCAGCGCGCGATCCGATCCGGTTCGCGCGGCCGCGGCCAGGGTCTCCAGTCGCTCGGTGCGCGTCCGGCCGTGCGGTAGCGCGTAGACCTGCACCAGCGCCGCGCCGATCTCGGCGGCGTCCATGCTCACTCCGTCTCTTCACCGCGGTCGGCGGCACGTTGGGTGGCCCAGCCGAGGAATTCGCCGAAGGCGCGATTGAGCAGCGCCGTGTCGGCCGCGCTCAGCGGACGGTGGGTCATCAACAGGGCCTGCCCGTAGAGCGATTCCACCGCCGTCTTTCGGAAGCCGGGATCGTCGATGCGGGACAGCCTGCGCACGATCGGGCTGTGGTGGTTGAGCACCAGCCGAGCGCGCGGTGTCGCGTCCGCCAGGGCGCCGAGGATCTCGGTCCACAGGTCGTCGGCGTCCCCGGCCGTCTGCGCTCTGGCGCGTTCGTTGCGTGCGGCGCGGCCGTCGAGATAGAGCGCGGGCACCGTGACCGGATGGAAGGCGCGCACGATGACGTCGCACGACAGCGGGTCGAGCACGGATCGCGCCAGTTCGAGCACCGGGGCCAGCGCCAGTTCGTCGCCTGGGTCGACCGGGTCGAGCGCCGCGGCGATCGCGTCTACGTCCAGGTCGACCACTTCGACGCCGGGCAGCAACCGCGGCAACCGCACGATCAACTCCCGGTCGTAGGCGTAGCCGCCGTTGACGAGGCCGATGCCCTGCGCGGCGGCGGTGGCCGCCACCTGACGGAACTCCTCGACCGTCGCCGTCACCCGGACGGTGCGGTGGTGGCGGGCGAACTCGGTGAGCGGCACGCGCCCGTCGGTGGTCTCGAAGTGCAGATGGGGCAGCATGATGCGCAGCAGTTCGACGGAATGGCTCGCCATCGCCTTCACGCCGAGTGCGTGCACGGACAGGAACGCGGCCAGCCGCTGCGGCTGTTCGGCGGCGATCTCGGTGAGCCAGTCCCGGATCCGGTCTCCGAGCACCTCGCGCACGACGGCGAGCCGCTCGTCCTCGTAGAGGCCCTCCCGCGACGCGGTGGGGCGCAGCGTGTCGGTGTCGAGCACGCAGCGCACGAAGAACGCCCAATCCGGCAGCACGCCGCGCACCGCGTCGCCCAGGAGCATGCCCTTCAGGTACACCCGATGCGCACTGCTGTCGGACGGGTTGCCCGGCTGGGACAGGACATAGGCCACACCGCTGACGCCTGCCGCACCGGCATCGAGCTCGATGGCGTCGAGCGGGACGAAGCCCAGCGTCCGGTGACCGTAGTCGAGCAGGGCGGCCCTGCGCCGCTCCGCCGACGGATACGCGCGGCGCCAGACCGGAACGCCTTCGGTGACCGTCGTCACAGCATCGTCCGACTCCACCGTCACCTCGTAGGGCAGCAGCGACCCGAATTCGCGTGCCAGGTCGGTCACCCGCTGCGGCCGGAACCACTCCCCGGCTCCGCCGCGCGGGGTGAGCCACACCGTCGTGCCCGGTTGCGCGTACTCGCCTCGATCGAGTGAGCGCACCGAGTAGGTGCCGTCGGCGCGGGCCAGCCACTCGACCGGCGAGGCGGTCGGGTCGGCGGCCGATCGGGTGACGACCCGGATCGTCTCGGCGACCGTGAAACAGGCCAGCAACCCGATTCCGAACTGTCCGAGGAACTCCCGTCGCGCGCCTTCGATGTCGTCGCGTTTGGACGAGCGGCCGATGGTGGCGAGGAACCGGTGCACGTCGGCGTCGGTCAGGCCGACACCGGGATCGCTGATCCGCAGCCCGGACTCGTCCACGGAGAGCCGAATTCCGGTGGGAGCCAGCGGATCGAGCCGAACACGTGCGGTGACCGCGTCGACGGCGTTCTGCAACAGCTCGCGCAGATAGACCCGCGGACTCGAATAGAGGTGATGAGAGAGCAGATCGACTATCCCGCGCAAATCGACCTGAAACGAATAGTTGTTGTGCACCGCCGCCGGATCGTCCGGCGTTCTGTTCCCCATGGCCGCCGATCTTGTCGGCGCAAGCCAAAGATCCCCTTAACGAACCCTTTCAGGCGGTCGGGCGCTTGCTCTTCGGCAGTTTGCGCACGACGGCCTCGTAGGAGAGATCGACCAGCTCGTAGAGTTCGTTATCCGAGACCGCGCCGCCGAACTGGATGACGTTCCAGCCGTACCGCCCGATGTAGGCCGACGCCGCCACGTCCCCCGGGTACACCCGGACCAGTTCGTCGGCCTCCTCACGGGTCCGCCCGCATTTGAGGCCGACCGATGTCGCGCCGAGGAAGGCGAAGATCTTGTCGCCGACCTTGGCGACGACGTCGCCCTCCCACGGTTCGTCCTGCCAGGCGCCCGGCTTGGCCAGGCAGTAGCTCAGCAGCGCGGCATCGTCCATGCCGTCTCCTACACCGGTAGCAGCCGCGAAACCACCGCGGTGAGTTGTTTGGCCGAACGACATTCGTGCATCTCGATCACGTCGCGGTACTTGTCCGCCGCGGAATCGCCGGAACCCCACTGGTTGCGCGGTTCGGGATTGAGCCAGTGCGCGTGCTTGGCCACCTCGACCAGCGACCGCAGGGTGTTCAGCTCCGGGTCACGGTAGTTCGTGCGGGCGTCGCCGAGGATCAGCAGCGAGCTGCGGCTGGTGACGGCGTCCGGGAAGTCCCTGGCGAATCCGGCCAGCGCGTTGCCGTAGTCGGAGTGCCCGTCCAGGCCGACGACGTTCGCCTCACCGAAGATCCGGGTCATCGACCGGTCCAGCTGGGTGTGCGGATCGAAGAACCGGGTCACCTCGTCGATCTGGTCGACGAACGCGAAGATGCGCACCCGGGAGAACTGTTCGCGCAGCGCGCTCACCAGCAGCAGCGTGAAGTTGCTGAAGCCGGCCACCGAGCCCGACACATCGCACAGCAGAACCAGTTCGGGGCGGCCCGGTCGCGGCTTGCGGTTGACCAGGTCGATGGGCACGCCGCCCGTGGACATGGACGCGCGCAGAGTGCGGCGAAGGTCGATGGCTCCGCGGTGGGCGTGCCTGCGACGCGCGGCCAGACGCGAAGCCAGGATGCGGGCCAACCGCTGGGTACTGCGCTTGAGTTCGGAGAGTTCGGCCTCGGAGGCGCGCAGGAAGTCGACCTCCTCGGCTTGCCGGGCGACTCCGTAGCTCGCCACGCGTTCGCGTCCGATCCGTTCGGCGACGCGCCGCCTGGTCTCGGCCTCGACGGTCGCGCGGAAGCCCGCGATGCGCTGCCGGGCTGCGCGGCGGGCGATCTCGGAGTCGAACTCGCTCGTGTTCGGCCCGAGGGCCATGCCCGCGAGGATCTTCGCCAGCAACGTCTGTGGCTGCACCTCTTTCAGCGCCTGGTACGACGAGAAAGACGGACCGCGGGCGGACTGGTACTGGCCGAGTTGCTCGACCAACTGCGCGGCCAGCGCCTCCAGTTGCTGGGTCGCCGACTCCTGCGCCAGCAACTCCGCGAGCAGTTCGCGCAGCGCCGGGATGTCCACGTCTCCCGAGGGCGTGTGCGGGATCTCCAGCTCGTCCTGGCTCGCGGCGCGTTGCCCGACGGCGACGGGGAACCACAGGTCGAACAGCCCGTCGAAGGTCGCGCGGTGGGTGGTGCGCCGCAACAACGCGCACGCCAGCCCCTCCCGCAGGACCTCACGGTCCATCAGGTCGAGCACGGTCACCACGCGGCCCGCGTCCACCGTCTCCGACGGTCCGACCGGTATCCCGCGCGCCCGTAGCGCCTCCACGAAGCCGACCAGATGTCCCGGAATACCGTGTGGCGCGCTCAGTGCCGCGACATCGGCGGGGACCGGCCCGGTCGCCATGGCTCAGGCCAGCTTCAGTTCGGCCAGCGCGCGCTGGTGGTCGCTCTGGTGTTTGAGGACCACACCGAGCGTCGCTCGGACGGTGGTGTCGTCCAGGTCCCGCAGGCCGAGCGCCAGCAGCGTGCGACCCCAGTCGATCGATTCCGCGACCGAGGGCAGCTTCTTCAACTGCATGCCGCGCAGCACGTGCACGATCCGCACCAGCTGCGCGGCGACGGCCGCCGACAGTTCGGGCACCCGGCTGGCCAGGATGCGCCGCTCCAGCTCCTCGTCCGGGAAATCCAGATGCAGGTACAGGCAGCGACGCTTGAGCGCCTCGGACAGCTCGCGGGTGGCGTTCGAGGTGAGCACCACGAACGGTTTGCGGCTGGCGGTGATCGTGCCCAGTTCCGGTACCGTCACCGCGAAGTCGCTGAGCACCTCGAGCAGCAGGCCCTCGATCTCGACGTCGGCCTTGTCGGTCTCGTCGATCAGCAGCACCGTGGGATCGGTGCGCCGGATCGCGGTCAGCAGCGGGCGCGAGAGCAGGAACTCCTCGGTGAAGACGTCGGCCTTCGTCTCTTCCCAGTCGTTCTCGCTGGAGGCCTGGATGCGCAGGATCTGCTTGGCGTGGTTCCACTCGTACAGCGCGCGGGCCTCGTCGACGCCCTCGTAGCACTGCAATCGCACCAGCTCGGCGCCCGAGGTCTGCGCGACCGCGCGCGCCAGCTCGGTCTTGCCGACACCCGCCGGTCCTTCGATCAGCAACGGCTTGCCCAACCGATCGGCGAGAAACACCGAGGTGGCGGTGGCCTTGTCCGCCAGGTAGCCCGTGCTGGCCAACCGTTCGATCACGTCGTCCACCGACGTGAAGATCGGCTCCTGTACTGCGCTCTCCGACACCACCCGGCACCTTCCTTCCGAACCGTCCCCCACGCTACGGCAGCGCGTCGCCGATGCCGACTCGGCATCGGCCGTAGCCGCCGCGCACGCGGGTCAGACGGGCCGGATCTGTCCTTCGCCCCAGACGATCCACTTCGTGGAGGTCAGCTCCGGCAGCGCCATCGGGCCGCGAGCGTGCAACTTCTGGGTGGAGATGCCGATCTCGGCGCCGAAGCCGAACTGCTCGCCGTCGGTGAACGCGGTGGAGGCGTTCACCATCACGGCGGCGGCGTCGACCCGGCTGGTGAATTCGCGGGCCGCGGCGAGGTCGCCGGTGACGATGGCCTCGGTGTGGCCGGTGCCCCAGGTGTTGATGTGCTCCACCGCCGCGTCCAGGCCGTCGACCACTTTGAGCGCGATGTCAAGGGTGAGGTATTCCTCGCCCCAGTCGGCCTCGGTGGCCGGAACCTGGCCGGGCAGGTCGCCGTGGATGGTGACGCCGGAACGCTCCAGCGCTTCGGTGAGCCGGGGCAGCGCCGTGTCCGCGATCCCGGCGTCGATCAGCACGGTCTCGGCGGCGTTGCACACGCTGGGACGGCGGGTCTTGGCGTTGATCAGGATCCGCTCGGCCATGTCCAGGTCGGCGGCGGCGTGCACGTAGACGTGGCAGTTGCCGGTACCGGTCTCGATGGTCGGCACCTGCGCGTCACGCACGACGGCGTTGATCAACCCGGCGCCGCCGCGCGGAATGACCACGTCGACCAGGCCGCGGGCCTGGATCAGATGCGTGACGCTGGAACGGTCCTCGCTCGGCAGCAACTGCACGGCGTCGGCCGGGATGTCTTGCGCGGCAAGCGATTCGCGCAGCACCGCGACGAGCGCGGCGTTGGAGCGGGCCGCCGAGGAGGAGCCGCGCAGCAGGGCGGCGTTACCGGACTTGAGCGCGAGCCCGAACGCGTCGACGGTGACGTTCGGCCTGGCCTCGTACACCATGCCGACCACGCCGAGCGGCACTCGCACCTGCCGGATCTCCAAGCCGTTCGGCAGCGTCGAGCCGCGCACCACCACACCCACCGGATCGGGCAGTCCCGCCACCTGACGCAACCCGGAGGCGATGCCGTCGATGCGGGGCTCGGTCAGCCGCAGCCGGTCCAGCAGTGACTCCTCGGTGCCCGCGGCCCGCGCCGCGGCGATGTCCTCGGCATTGGCGGCCAGCACCCGATCGGCGGCGGCCAGCAGCGCGTCGGCGGCGGCGTGCAGGGCGTCGTTCTTCCGCGCCGTCGTCAGCTGGGCGAGGGCTCGCGACGCGACCCTGGCCTTGCGCGCGGCCTCGTGCACCACCTCGCGAACATCAGGCTGGGTGGTCGTTCCTACCGTCATGGGTACAGCCTACGCACCGGGTACACCGCCGATCCCATCCGCTGCGACGCGGGCGCGGTCACGTGCGCGACCCGGGCCGGGCGACTACCGTCCGGCGATATGACGGTCGAATCGGACGCTCCCGCGATCGTGGTGCTCGGCAGCGTCAACATGGACCTGATCACTACGACCGCACGCAGACCGGTCCCCGGTGAGACGGTCCTCGGCAACGGCTTCGCCATGGTGCCCGGCGGGAAAGGCGCGAATCAGGCGATCGCTGCGCGGCGGGCGGGCGGCGAGGTCAGCTTCCTCGGGGCGGTCGGCGACGACGTCTTCGCCGGCGAACTGCGCGCGGCGCTCACGAACGCCGCGGTGTTCACCGACCGGCTGCGCACGGTCGCCGGGCCGAGCGGCATCGCCACGATCGTGGTGGACGACGACGGCGAGAACAGCATCATCGTCGTCGGAGGCGCCAACACGCGGATGACCGAGCTGACCGAGGACGACCTGGCGGCGATCGCGGCCGCCGATATCTTGTTGTGCCAGCTGGAGATTCCGGTCGAAACGATCGCCGCCGCGGCCCGCCACGCCCGCGCGCACGACACCACCGTGCTGGTGAACCCCTCGCCCGCCCGTCCGCTGCCCGCCGATCTTTGGACGAATATCGATGTCGCCGTGGTGAATTCCGGCGAGGCCGAGCAACTGGGCGCGGACCTGGACACCGTCGCGCACGTGGTCGTCACCCGCGGGGCGGCGGGCGCGGACTATCGCGGACCGGACGGCGCCCGCCTGTCCCAGCCCAGCCCGCGGGTCGATGTCGTCGACACCACCGGCGCGGGCGACGCCTTCACCGGTGCGCTGGCCGCAGCCTGGCATCGGGGGCCGGAATGGGCGCTGACCTGGGCTTGCGCAGCCGGGGCGCTGGCTACGACCCGGTTGGGCGCGAGCAGTTCGATCCCGGCCCGCGAGGAGATCACCGCAGCCCTCGCCGCGGAGTGACGACTCGCGCCGCGGCGGCTCCCGCTGCGCCCGAGCCGATATCGTGATGGGCATGGCCACCACGCCGGATCGCATCCCCGCCGAGGGCGACACCGCGCCGATCGAGCGGCTGGACGCGGCCATGGTCGCGCTGAGCTTCGTGGACAACGCGGGCATCACGCGCGTGAAAACCGTCCCCAGCCAGCGGCTGGACCGAGCGTCCCGGTACGGCGTCGGAGTGTCGCCGTGCTTCGAGACCTTCGCCTTCGACGACCTGATGGCGATCGGGCGCTATCTCGGCGGGCCCGACGGCGACCTGCGACTCGTCCCCGATCTGAGCATGCTCACCGAACTGGCCTGCCAACCCGGCTGGGCGTGGGCGCCCACGGACAAATACACCCAGGACGGCACCCGCTTCGCCGCTTGCCAGCGCCACTTCGCGGCACGCCAGACGGCTGCGGCGCAGGCCGCCGGACTGCGGTTGTCCATGGCGTTCGAGACCGAATGGGCGGTGGGCCGCGCCGACGACACCGACGACTTCACACCCGCGATCCACGGCCCCGCCTACGGACTGGTGCGGCTCGGGCAGGTGGCCGACTACGCCGCCGACCTGGTCGCCGCGCTCGAGCGCCAAGGCGTCACCGTCGCCCAGTTCCATCCCGAATACGCGCTCGCGCAACTGGAGTTGTCGGTCGAACCGTCCGAGCCGGTCACCGCCGCCGACGAGGCCGTGCTGGTCCGGCACACGATCCGGCAGGTGAGCGCGCGGCATGGCCTGCGGGCGCTGCTCGCCCCGTGCATCGAACCGGGCGGCGCCGGTTCCGGAGCGCACCTGCACCTGTCGGTGACCGACGAGGACGGACCGCTGTTCGCGGGCGGCGACGGCCCGCACGGCATGCGGCGGACCGGCGAGGCGTTCCTGGCGGGAGTGCTGCGCGAACTGCCCGCGCTGGTCGCGGTCGGCGCGGGCAATCCGGCGAGCTTCCTGCGGTCGGAGCCGTCGCGCTGGGCGGGAGTCTGGCAGTGCTGGGGCCACGAGACCAGAGAGGCCGCGCTACGGTTCGTCACCGGGGTGCGCGGCACCGAGGCGTGGGCGGCCAACGCCGAGATCAAATGTTTCGACGCGACCGGCAATCCGTACCTGATCGTCGGGTCGGTGATCGCCGCCGGGCTCGCCGGTGTCGCCGAACAGTTGCGCCTTCCGGTCGAAATCACCGGTGATCCAGCGGCTTTCGACGCCGAGGCACGCATGGTATCGAATGTGCGCCGCCTGCCGACCACCCCGTCCGAAGCCGCCGATCACCTCGCCGCGTCCACGGTGCTCGCCGACGCCATGGGCGTCGAATTACACGACGCGCTGCTCACCGTGCGCCGCGCGGAGGCCGAGCGGTACGCCGCCGCGAGCGCCGAAGAGCTGGTCGCCCTGACGCGCTGGCGGTTCTGACATGCTCACCGACGGTGTCCGGCTCACCGACCACCACTGCCACGGGGTGTACACCGAGAACCTGGATCGGCCCGGTTTCGAGCGCTTGCTCGGGGAAGGCGCGCACGGCAGTTTCGATTCCGCGATCGGGCTCGCCGTGCGCCGCTGGTGTGCCCCCGCGCTCGATCTGCCCGCCCACGTCGGCCCGGACGTCTACCTGCGTCATCGCGCCCGGCTCGGCGCGCGCGAGGTGTCCGCCCGGCTGCTGCGCGCCACCGGGGTGACCCGATGGTTTCTGGACACCGGAATCGGTGGTGGAACAGCGGATTTCATCGAGCTGGCCGGCGGGGAGGTGCGCGAGGTGGTGCGGCTGGAGCAAGTGGCCGAGCAAGTCGTCGCGCAGGTCGGCGCGGTGTCCGGGGTGTACGAGCGGATCGAGGAGGAGCTGCGCGCTCGGGCGGTCGGCGCCGTCGGGTTGAAGACGATCGTGGCCTACCGGTGCGGTCTGGACTTCCCGCCGCGGGATCACCCGCCGACCAGTTTCGCGCCCGAGCACCGGCTCACCGATCCGGACGTCCTCGGCTGGCTGGTCGGCCTCGGCGCGCGCATCGGCGCCGAACTAGGTCTTCCGCTGCAATTCCACACCGGATTCGGTGACCCGGACCTGCGCCTGCGGCACGGCGACCCGCTGCTGCTCACCGACTTCCTGCGCCGGACCGCGGGCACCGGGCTGTCGGTGATGCTGCTGCACTGCTGGCCCTTCCACCGCCATGCCGCTTACCTCGCGCACGTCTTCGAGCACGTCCATCTGGATCTGGGCCTGACCATCCCTTATGTGGGACAGCGGGCCGGGGCCGTGCTGGCCGAGACGCTGGAGCTGGCTCCGTTCCGGGCGCTGTGTTACTCCTCCGACGGCTACGGGCTCCCAGAGCTGCACTACCTGGGCGCCCTGCTCTGGCGGCGCGGTCTCGGCAAGCTCGTCGACGAGTGGCTCGCCGACGACGCGATCACCACCGCCGACGCCGAAGCCCTGGTCAGCGCCATCGCCCACGGGAACGCCGAGCGCGTCTATCGCGCACGGTTCGAGCAGGCGGCCGGCTGACCGCCACCATTCCGGGCGGTCGAATATTCGGGTGCGCCGGGTGTCCTCGGTACCTACCGTTGATGGCATAACCAACGGAAGGATCGACACCATGTTTCCCGTCGAGCTGCGCGGCACCAAGGCGCAGACGCTGATGTGGGCCGACGAGCACGAGGTCGAGCAGGCCGCGCTCCAGCAGCTGCGCAACATCGCCGCGCTGAAATGGGTCCACGGCGTCCGCGTGATGCCGGACGTGCACCTCGGCAAGGGGGCCACGGTCGGCTCGGTGATCGCGATGAAGGACGCGGTGGCCCCCGCCGCGGTCGGCGTGGACATCGGGTGCGGCATGGAGAGCGTGCGCACCGATCTCACCGCGGCGGATCTGCCCGACAACCTGCGTTCGCTGCGGTCGCGCATCGAGGCGGCGGTGCCGGTCGGCTTCCAGGCGCATCACGACGCCGTCGACGTCACCCGGCTCGGCGGCCAGGTCGCGGGCCTCGGCGCGAGCACTGCGGCGCTGCGCGCGGGCTGGGACCGGTTCTGGGGTTCGTTCGGCGCGCTGGACAGCCGGGTTCAGGCACGAGAGTCGAAGGCGCACAAGCAGATGGGCACGCTCGGCGGCGGCAACCACTTCATCGAGGTCTGCCTGGACCAGGACGACCGGGTGTGGATCCTGTTGCACTCCGGCAGCCGCAACATCGGCAAGGAACTCGCCGAGCGGTACATCTCGATCGCGCGCACGCTGCCGCACAACGTCGATCTGCCCGACCGCGACCTGGCGGTCTTCGTCTCCGGCACGCCGGAGATGCGGGCGTACCGGCGCGACCTCACCTGGGCGCAGGAGTACGCGGCGCGCAACCGCGCGGTGATGCTCGCCCTGGTCTGCCGTGCGGTCGCCGCCGAATTCGCCGATCGCGGAGTGCGTTTCGAGCAGCCGATAAGCTGCTTCGCCGGGGAGACCTCGGTGATGACGGAACAAGGTTGCCGCCCTATCTCGGAGCTCGCGGGTGGCATGCATACCTTGCTCACGGAGGGCGGCGAGTGGGTGAAGGCGCCCATCATGTCCTTCGGTCATCAACCACTCTGGGAGCTGGTCGTTGGGCGCTACGGACAAGAGCGCACCATTCGCGCGACAGCTGAGCATCGCTGGCTTCTTCGACCGAAGGTCGCACATAACCGCACCGAGGCAATCACTTCGGGACTCCGCGTCGGAGATCGCCTGGCCTACGTCTTCCCGAAGCGCCCGGATGACCTCCAACCGTCTCGGGAAGGCATCGCCCGCGGCTTCGTGTTCGGCGATGGCAGCATCGCTGGTGACGCGCTGGCTAATGCCATCTTCTATGGGTCGAAAGACATGGCACTACTGCCCTACTACGACAACCTCGAGCGCGTACGAACCTACTATTACCTGTACTCGGACGACCCATCGCGGAAGACCTACGTGAAGTTGAACGAGGTCGCGCAACTTCGAAAGCAGGGCTACAACGTAAAAGCGTACAAGCGGTTAGGCGGACTTCCGCGCGAGTGGAAGCGCGAGTATCCGCCACTCGACGGATCACGTTCCGATCTGTACGGCTGGCTCGCGGGCTACTTCGCGGCAGACGGAGAGGTCGGTAAGACCGGCCGCCCGGCCATCTGGTCCGCGAATCGCGAGCATCTCGAATTCTTCAAGACTGCCTGCGATGTACTCGGCATCTGGACCCTCCCGATACGGAGGAAGACTCGCGAAGGGTTCGGCCGGTGCGAGTCCGACGGGTTCGTAATGGGCATCTCGCGCAGTGACGTCACGCCTGAGTTCTTTATCCATGCGAAGCACCGCTCGCGGTGGGCTGCTAATAGGAGCGCTGTCGAGCGACGCGGATGGACAGTTCGCTCGGTGAGGCCCACTACGGAGGTAGCAGAGGTCTTCTGCGCTGTTGTGGAAGAGACACACTCCTTCGCTCTCGAGGGAAACATCCTTACCGGAAACTGTCACCACAATTATGTGGCGGAGGAGATCATCGACGGCGTGCCCATGCTGGTCACCCGCAAGGGGGCCGTGCGCGCGGGGGAAGGCGATCTCGCGCTGATCCCCGGCTCGATGGGCACCCGCTCGTATGTCGTACGCGGCAAGGGGAACCCGGCTTCTTTCCAGTCCGCCTCGCACGGCGCGGGACGGCGGATGAGCCGCAACGCGGCCAAGAGGCAGTTCACCGTGGCCGACCTCATCGCCCAGACCGAGGGCGTCGAGTCGCGCAAGGACGCGGGCGTGGTGGACGAGATCCCGGCCGCGTACAAGGACATCGATGAGGTCATCGAGGCACAACGGGACCTGGTCGACGTGGTCGCGACGCTGCACCAGGTGCTCTGCGTCAAGGGCTGAACGTCGGCGGCGCGCCGGGCGGACCGACTCGCCCGGCGTGCGGCCGCGGTCAGCGCCGCCGCAAGGTGGCGGCGAGCCCGGCTCCGATGAGCAACAGGCCGAGTACCAGCCCCCATCCGTTCAGCACCCAGTTGTAGAGGGCCAGGCGCCATTCCTCCGACAGCCCCGGCGTCTGCTCGATCAGACGCCAGAGGTCGTGAGGGAAGAACAACTGCACCGCGCCCGGCAGCAGACCCCACACCAGGCCCGCTATCACAGTGCCGACGGGTGAGTACGAAGCCAGCAGCGCCACCAGGAACAACAGCAACGCACCACCGATCATTTGGGCGTTCGAGCTCCAGCGGTCGCCCTCGTCCCCGAGGATCACCCACTGCCGGGTGCCGAGCCCGCCATGAGCGGCCAGGCCGATCCCGATCGGCGTCACCGACAGGCCGACGAGCGTGCCCGTCACAGTGCGCGAGACATTGTTGCTGGTCCGGAACTCGGCGCCCGGCGGAGCCCACCCCGCGGGCGGCTGAATGTGGCTCGACACCGCTGCCTCCTCCCCGGTCCCCCTACCGGGGATTCAGGGCTTCATTGTCCATCGCCGGGAGCTGTTTCGCTCTGGATGTCTCGGCGGCGTACTGGATACCATCGGATATGCCCTGGCGGCCCTCGTTCTTCTCACCCGCTCCTGCGGACGCGGCGGCCGGCCCGCCGGAGATCCCCGGCGTGCGGCGTTCCTATGTCACCGCTCGCGGGGTGCGTTTCCACGTCACCGAGGCGGGGCCGACGGATGGCCGCCCCGTGTTGGCCTTGCACGGCTGGCCCGAGCATCATTACGCCTATCGTCACCTGCTCGCCGACCCGCCGGACGGACTGCGGATCATCGCGCCCGACCTACCCGGCTACGGCTGGTCCGGTCCCGCGCCGCACCGGTGGGCCAAGGACGAAGTCGCCTCCGACCTGCTCGCATTGCTGGACGCGCTCGGCCTGAAGCGCGTGCTGCTGGTCGGCCACGACTGGGGCGGTTACATCGCCCACCTGCTCGTGCTGCGCGAGCCGGAGCGATTCGACGCGCTGCTGGCGCTCAACATCGCCCACCCGTGGCAGACACCGCGCACTTTCCTCCCGCACGCGTGGCGGTTCCTGCTCTATCAACCCGCCGTCGCGGCGTTCGGCACCTACCTGCACCAGCGCACCCGCTTCCTGGACCTCGTCTTCGCCGGCGCCGTACGCGATCGCGAGAAGTTCGGACCCGAGGCGATTCGCGTCTACGCGGACCGTTTCCGCGACCCCGTCTGTGCCCGCACGGCGACCGACACCTACCGCACTTTCCTGCTGCGCGAAGTTCCGCGCTCGGCCGGACACGGCGAACGACGTCGAGCGAAGATTCCGATCCGCACCCTGTTCGGAGTCGAGGACGCGGCGGTCCATCCTTCGCTCGCCGCCGAGGAGACCGCGCGTGCCGACGACTACCGCCTGGAACCGGTGCGGGGCTGCGGCCACTTCATTCTCGAGGAACGTCCGGATCTGGTCCGTGCCCGGCTGGCCGAGTTGGCGGCCGCTACCGCGCGATCCGCCTGATCACGGCCGTCGTCGCGGCCTCACGTCGAGGATGCGCACCCGCCACGGCGAGTATGTGTGGCCGGAAGGCGCCGCGCGCGGCTGACCGATCGCCGCACCGGCGCCCCGACGCCGCCTGTCGGTGGCGTCGGGCACGATGGACCGCATGACCACGGCCACCGACGCGTCTCCGATCGACCTCACGGCCCCCGACCTGCGCGAGCACGCCGAACAGCTGCTGCGCGAGCTGGCCGGGGCGGGCGCCGCGCTGCGGGAGGATCAGTGGACCGCGATCGAAGCGCTCGTCGTACGGCGGCGCAGGGCGCTGGTCGTGCAGCGCACCGGCTGGGGCAAGTCGGCGGTGTACTTCATCGCCGCCAAGCTGTTGCGCAGGGCCGGGCGCGGGCCCACGGTGATCGTGTCGCCGCTGCTCGCGCTGATGCGCAACCAGGTCGCGGCGGCACAGCGCGCGGGAGTGGTCGCCGCGACCATCAACTCGGGCAATGTCACCGAGTGGGACGAGATCCACGCACAGGTCGCCGCCGGTGCGGTCGACGTGCTGCTGGTCAGCCCGGAGCGATTGAACAATCCGGATTTCCGGGATCAGGTGTTGCCCCGGCTCGCGGCCGACGCCGGGCTGGTGGTGATCGATGAAGCGCACTGTGTGTCGGACTGGGGCCACGACTTCCGGCCGGACTACCGGCGCATCCGGACGCTGATCGCCGACCTGGGCTCGGACGTCCCGGTGCTCGCCACCACCGCGACGGCCAACGACCGGGTGGTCACCGATGTCGCCACCCAGATCGGCACCGACACCCTGGTGCTGCGCGGCACGCTGGATCGCGAGTCGCTGCACCTGTCGGTGGTCCGCTTCGACGATGCCGTGGAGCGCACCGCCTGGCTCGGCGGGCACCTCGACCGGCTGCCCGGCTCCGGCATCGTCTACACGCTCACCGTCGCCGCCGCGCACGATCTGGCCGACGTGCTGAACTCACACGGCCACACCGTCGCCGCCTATACGGGCCAGACCGACCCGGCCGAACGCGAGGCGCTCGAAGCGGCGCTGTTGAACAACGAGGTGAAGGCGCTCATCGCCACCTCCGCGCTCGGCATGGGCTTCGACAAACCCGATCTGGGATTCGTGGTGCACATCGGTGCGCCGTCCTCGCCCATCGCCTACTACCAGCAAGTGGGACGCGCGGGGCGGGGCACCGACCGGGCCGAGGTGATCCTGCTTCCCGGCCCCGAGGACGCGCGGATCTGGAGCTACTTCGCCTCCGTCGCCTTTCCCCGCGAGCACATCGTGCGTGCCGTGCTCGACGCGCTGGAATCCGACCGGGCGTTGTCCACCGCGGCGTTGGAACCGCTGGTGGAGTTGAACCGCTCCCGGCTGGAGATGGTGTTGAAGGTGCTCGACGTGGACGGCGCGGTGCGCCGCGTGCGCGGCGGCTGGATCGCCACGGGCCGGCCGTGGACCTATGACACCGAACGGTACGAGCGCCTCTCCATCGCCCGCGAGGCCGAGCAGCAGGCCATGATCGACTATCAATCGACCGCCGGTTGCCGCATGGAATTCCTGCGCCGCCAGCTCGACGACCCGGGTTTGTCCACGGATTCGCCCGGCTGCGGCCGCTGCGACAACTGCACCGGCCACCGCCCCGACCGCACTGTCGCCGCCGACGCGGTGGCCGCGACCAAGGCCCGGCTCGATCGTCCCGGCCTCGATCTCGCGCCGCGCAAGCAGTGGCCCACCGGTATGGCCAAGCTGGGAATCCCTTTGTCCGGCAAGATATCCGGCGGAGCCGAGACCGGTCGTGTTCTCGGCAGGCTGACCGACCTCGGCTGGGGACAGCGACTGCGCGCGCTGCTCGACGGCCCCGACGACCCGGTTCCCGACGCGGTCTTCGACGCCTGCGTCGCCGTTCTGCGCGAGTGGGATTGGGCCACCCGCCCGACCTCGGTGCTCGCCCTGGAATCGCCACGCCACCCCGTGCTCACCGCCACCCTCGCCGCCCGCCTCGCCGAAGTCGGCCGCCTGCACGACCTCGGCACGCTGCGCACCCGCCCGGACCGACCGCCCGTCTCGGCGGCGAACTCCGCGCATCGCGTCGCCGGACTCTTCGATTCCTGGGAGATCCCCGACCTGACCCGAGTACCGGGCCCGATCTTGCTGGTGGACGCCATCACCGACACCGGCTGGACCTTCACCGTCGCCGCCCACGCCCTCCGAGCAGCTGGCGCCGCCGCCATCCTCCCCTTCGCCTTGGCCACACCGACATAACGACGACACCCAGCGAACGCGTGCGGGTCTCCTGACCCACGAAGAAGCCGCACGCCGTCGAACAGGCTCCACCGGCATCCATCGGGCACGCCTGCAACGCGGTTCGTAAGCGTCGCCTCGCTGAACGTCCAACGGGTCGTAGCGGCTAGTTGTTGCCGGGCAGATCGATCAGGAAATCTGTGATGCGGTTCCAGATCTCTTCGTGCGGTGCACCGTGTTCGGTCAAATCACCCAGGTCACGGACCTCGTCGATGACGATTCGTATGCGAGTGACCGCGACCGGGTCCCGCCGCCAATGTTCCTGGCCGACTCGCAGCGTCGCGACCAGCAGGTCACCAGGAAAAAGGTCGCCTCCGGCCAGCGGATTCCATTGCAACTGGTGTAACACACGCGGCAGTAGGACATCGACGCCTTCGTTCTGCTGCAGAAGACGACGAACATCTTCGTCGGTCAGACGCCCGATCGGCTTGCGCCGCAGCTCATGCACAGTACGCATCAGACCGCTCGCATCCGCAGGCATCGTGGGCCACACGTCGTCTTCGAGCTGCTCCAACGACAGATCCTCATCAGCGTCCGCGCATACCGTCCATCTCCCGGTTTCGTACCGGAAAAAGAGAGTAGCGACGTTGTCCGGTGCATGAACGATTCGCGCGAAGGCGACATCTCCGAAGAGGCGGAGGCCCGAAACCTCGAAAGTAGGCTCACCGATCGGCTCACCAGACGACTCGTCATAGTCGGGATCGGGCACATTGTCCAAGAACTGCTCGGCTTCCTCGGCGCACATCAACGCGGCCATCTCACGAGGGATCCCGCGCTCCACCGCCACCCAGAACTCGTTGATCAGCCCCAGGATCAGCGACTCGTCGTCACCCGGAGACCTCATCCCGGCATTCTGCCCGCACCGCCGTCCCCGTGCCCCGTCCGCCGAAGTCACAGACTCAACGTCGCCCGCAAGCGCGCGTCCAGGGATTCCGTTTCCTCCAAGGAGAGCACGCCGAGGTGTTCGGTGAGCCAGGGCCGGTAGGCGCGGTGCAGTTTCAGGGTGTCGGCCCAGCCGTGCTCGGTGTGGGTGGCCAGCACGTGGCCCGGGTCGGCGTCGCGCAGTGGAACGACTTGCAACCAGCGATAGCGCGAAGTGATCACCGCCGAATCGGACACCAGCACCACTGTCATGCGCCGCGGGAAGGGGGTGCCGTCGCTGAGGGTCGGGGCGTAGCGCCAGACCTCACCGCGTCTCATGCGGCGCCGTCGGCGTCATCGGCGGCGGCGGCCTGGGTGATCGCCACGTCGTCGTAGGCGGCGGCCAGTTCGGCTTCCTCGTCGATGGTCAACGCGGTCAGGCTGTCGTGCACGAGCGTGGTGCGCAGCGCGGCGTTGATCACCGCCGACAGGCTGCGGTTCTGGCGATCGGCGGCCGCTCTGGCCCACTCGGCCACCTGTGGATCCAGCGTGACGGTCACGCGCGTCGCCTTGCTCATACCCGTATGCATACCAGAGCGGTGCAGCGCCGCGGACCGGTACGGGACATCCGTCGCGGCGGCGCGCGATCGTGCGCGGATTTCCTTCGGCTCGGCCACTACAGTCGACCCGTGGCCAGCAAATCCACCGGGTCGGCGATCGAGCTAGAGGTCGGCGATCACACGCTCAAAGTCTCCAACCCCGACCGCGTCTACTTCCCGGAGTCCGGCGCGACCAAGCTCGACTTGGTGCGGTACTACCTGAGCGTCGGGGACGGCATCGTCAACGCGTTGCGCGGCAGGCCCTGCATGCTGCACCGGTTCCCCAAAGGACTCGCGGGCGACAAGGTGCATCAGAAGCGGCTTCCCGCGGGCGCGCCGGACTGGATTCCGACTGTGCGGGTGTACTTTCCGCGCTATGGACGGCACGCCGACGAGTTGTGCGTCGAGAAGCTCGCCGACGTCATCTGGGCGGTGCAGATGTCGACCGTCGAGTTCCATCCGTGGAATTCCCGCGCCGCCGATACCGAGCGTCCGGACGAGTGGCGCATCGACCTCGACCCGATGCCGGACTGCCCGTGGTCGCGGGTGCAGCGGGTCGCGACGGTGGTGCAAGAGATCCTCGACGAGATCGGCGCCGTCGGATGGCCGAAGACCTCCGGCGGCAAAGGCCTGCACGTGTACGTCCGGATCGCGCCGCACTGGGGTTTCCAGGAGGTGCGCCGGGCGGCGCTGGCGTTCGCCCGCGAGGTCGAGCGCCGCGCACCCGATGACGTGACCACCACGTGGTGGCGGCGCGACCGCGACCCGAAGCTGCTGTTCGTCGACTACAACCAGAACGCGCGCGATCACACCATCGCCGCCGCCTACTCGGTGCGCGGCGTCCCCGCCGCGACGGTCTCCACCCCGGTACGCTGGGACGAGATTCCCGACATCGATCCGCGCGACTTCACCATGTCCTCCGTCCCCGCTCGCTTCGCCGAACTCGGCGATCTGCACGCGGGCATGGATGACGCGGTGTTCCACCTGGATCCTCTCCTGGAGTGGGCCGAGCGGGACAAGGTGGACGTGGAGCTCGACGACGAGCAGAGCGGGGCCTAGCGCCGCGCCCGGCGGTGCTACGGTCGCAACGTCCACCCGCTCGCGACCACGTCCTACTGCTCCGAAGGAGGTCCAACCATGAACCGGCCGGCAGTAACGATCGCGATCGCCCCCGCCGATCCTGCCCCCACCCTGGTGGAGAAGGCCGTGGTGGAGGCGGGCGCCGCCGTCTCCGATCTCGACGAGGCGCAAGGGCTGATCTGGGTCGGCGGCCCGGGCGAGTTCCCGGAGCGACTGCCCGCAGGCGTGGAATGGGTGCAGCTCCCGGCCGCCGGTATCGAGGAATGGTTCACCGCGGGCGTCATCGCCAGGCATCCCGGTGTGCGATTCACCTCAGCCGCAGGCGCTTTCGCGGCGAGTGTGGCCGAGCACGCGCTCATGCTGCTGCTCGCGGGCGTCCGCTATCTGCCCGAGCACTTGCGCGCGGCGGACTGGCGGCAGCAGGACTTCTTTCCACACGTCGGCACGCTGCGCGGCAAGACCGTCACGATCGTCGGCGCGGGCGGCATCGGCCGTGCGCTGATCCCGATGCTGGTGCCGCTCGGCGCGCACATCATCGCGGTGAACCGCAGCGGACGGCCGGTCACCGGCGCAGGCATCCCGCCGTCGGTCGAGACGATCTCCGCCGAGCACCTCGGCCGGGTCTGGCCGCACACCGATCACGTGGTGGTCGCCGCGCCCGCCACGCCCGCCACCAGGCATCTCATCGGCGCGGACGAACTCGCGCGGCTCAAGCCGTCCTCCTGGATCGTCAACGTCGCGCGCGGCAGCCTCGTCGACACCGACGCACTGGTCGACGCGCTGCGCTCCGGCGCGATCGGCGGCGCCGGACTCGACGTCACCGACCCCGAGCCGCTCCCGGCGGGCCATCCGCTCTGGTCGCTGCCGAATGCCATTATCACCCCGCATGATTCGAATCCGCCCCAACTCCGCTTGGCGGCCTTCGCCGACCACGTCCAGGCGAACGTCGAGCGCTTCATCGAACGCCGCCCGTTCCTCGCGCCGATCGATCCCGCGCTCGGGTACTGACGAAGGCACTTCGCGCGCAACAACATTCGAGTGTGTCAGCCGAACAACGCTCGACCGAGGATTTCCTCGACGACTCCGCTCTTGGCGTTGGCGTAGTGCTGCACGAACTTCCATTCGCGCTGCGTCAGTTCCCGTTTGGTCCGTTCGTAATACGCACGATCGTCCTCGTGCGTGCGCAACCAGTCGCGGAAGGCCAGGATCCGCTCGATCTCGGGCCCTCCCGATTCCGGCGAGAGCACATGCAGATTCACGTTCCACCGCGCACCGCTGTCCACCCGACGAACGAAACAGCGATGCTGGTACCAGTCCGGTTGCCGGATACGCAGCTCATACCCGGCAGCCTCGAGGGCCGATAGATAGGCGACTTCGGCGGCGGCATCCGGAACAAGCAGCAGGATGTCGATGACCGCCTTGGCCGCGAGACCGGGAACCGACGTGGACCCCGTGTGCTCTATTCGCAGCGCCACATCGCCGAGCGCCGCACGTATCGCGGCTTCTTCTTCCGCGTACCAGTCCGGCCACGCCGGATTGTATTCCTCGAGCACCACCCCGGCCGCGTAGGGCCGCAAGTCGCCGACCGTCGCCGCCGCTATGTCGTCGTCGTCCAACGTCGCCATACGTCACGGTAACCGGCACGCAGATCAGCCTTCTAGAAATGTGCCATTGACAACTGGCACATTCATCACTGATTCTTAGCGCATGACAAGGTCGACGAGGACCTCGGTCCCCGGTGTTCCCACCGCGCCCTCGGCACGCGCCACTGTGGCCGCGGCAGCTACCAGGCTCACCCTGCGTCCGCTGAACTGCGCGGTTCCGATGAATCCGCCGGGTGTCTGGTTCGCGCGTAAGCTCATCGCCACCCTGATGGCCGTCGGCGGTCCGGTTCCGGCAGGCACTTCCGTCACTCAGGTCCGGTCGGGCGCGGTGCGCGGTGAATGGGTTCGGGCGGAGGGGGTGCCGTTCGGAACGCGGGCCGTCTACTACATCCACGGCAGCGGCTACGTGATCTGCTCGGCTCGCACCCATCGCGGGCTCGCGGCCCGGCTGTCGGCCGAGACGGGACTCCCGGTCTTCCTCTCCGACTATCGTCTGGCGCCCGAACACCGGTTCCCGGCCGCGGCCGACGACATCGAAGCGGGCTACCGCTGGCTGCTCGGCCGTGGCATCGCCCCGGAAGACCTGGTGATCGCATGCGACTCCGCGGGTGGGCATCTCGCACTGGACCTGCTGGTCGAGAACGGACGGCACCGACGGCCGCAGCCCGCGGCCGTGGCGATGTTCTCCCCGCTGCTCGACCTCACCCTGAGCCTGGCGGCCGAGCGGGAACGCGTCCGGACCGATCCGCTGATCTCGGCCGCCGCCGCGAGCAAGCTGCCCGCGGCCTACACCAGCGGCCACGCCGCCGACGCGGCGCGCCTGCGGCTGGCCATCCCGCACGGTCTCGCGCTGCCGCCGATCCTGGTGCAGGTCGGCGGCACGGAGATGCTCGGCGCCGACGCAGAGGCGCTGTGCGAAATGGTCCGGCGCGCGGGCGGCAGCTGCGAACTCGAGATCTGGCCGGGACAACTGCATGTCTTCCAGGCCCTTCCCATGGTGGTGCCCGAAGCCGACCAGGCTCTCGCCCGCGCCGCCGACTTCCTGCGCGCGGCGCTGGTCGCTACCTCCGGCACGGAAAAGGTGAGCTGAGATGTTCGGATTGGACAAGTTGGTGGCCCTGGGCCGCACCCGGCGCACGCACGGCGCGCGAGCCGTGGTCACCGGCGCGGGCAGCGGCATCGGCCGGGCGTTCGCGCTGGAGATCGCGGCCCGCGGCGGACGGGTGATCTGCGCCGACATCGATGAGACGCGCGCCGACGAGACGGTCGCCCTGATCGAACGCGATCACCCTGGCGCCGCGCACGCCTTCCGCTGCGACGTGGCGCAACGGGAAGACGTAGAGCTGCTGGCCCGCTTCGCCGAAACGATTTTCGACCGCCCGGTCAGCCTGGTGATCAACAACGCCGGCGTCGGCATCGGCGGAAAAGCCGTGGGAAACATCGGTTTCGACGACTGGCAGTGGGCCCTGGGCATCAACCTCTGGGGCGTCGTGCACGGCTGTGAAGTGTTCGCTCCGCGTCTGCGCACGGCCGGGCGCGGCGGCATCATCAACGTCGCCTCGGCCGCCGGATTCGCCGCCGCGCCCTCGATGGCCGCCTACAACGTGTCCAAGGCGGGCGTGCTGTCGTTATCGGAGACCATGGCCGCCGAGCTGAGCGGCTCCGGAGTCGCGGTCACCGTCCTGTGCCCGACGTTCGTCCGCACGAACGTCGCGCGCGACGGCCGGATCACCAAGGAATCGGCGCAGCTGGCCGACTTTCTCATGCGCTGGACGGGATTCTCCCCCGTGCGCGTCGCGCGCACCGCCCTCGACGCGCACGACCGCGGGCAGCTCTACGTACTCCCCCAGCTGGACGCGCACGTCGTCTGGCTGCTCAAGCGGTACTTCCCCGCGCAATACACCTTTGCCCTCGGGCTCCTGGAGCGGCTGCTGCCACAAGAGGACTCGACCACCACCGACCGCACGTCGGTCACCGACAAGACAGGAGTCTGACATGGCCGCCATCGCGATGGACTTCGACGACATGCTCCGCAAGATCAAGGACCGCCAGTGGGCACTGGCCGACATCGATTGGGACGCTCCGGGCGCCGAGACGATCACGCCGGAACTGCACGCCAAGCTCAAGCCGTTCATGGCCGATCTGATGTGGATCGAGAACGTCGGCGCGCGCGGCTTCGCGGCGATGGCCAAGAAGGCGCCGAACGAGACGCTGCGCGAGATCTACCGCTATTTTCACGCCGAGGAGCAGAAGCACGCCAACGCCGAGCTGGCGCTGATGCGTCGGTGGGGCATGCTCGACGGCGACGAGATCCCGCAGCCGAACATCAACGTCAAGCTGGTGATCGATTTCCTGGACAAGTACTCCGACGACATGTCGCTGTCGTTCCTCGGCACCGTCATCCCGATGCTCGAGGTCGCGCTCGACGGCGCGCTGATCAAGTTCATCATGGACGAGATCGAGGACCCGGTCTGCCAGGAGGCGTTCAAGAAGATCAACTCCGACGAATCCCGCCATCTGGCGGTGGATTTCGCCGTGATGGACCTGCTGGGGCACGCGGAGATGCGCAAGCTGCTCATCGACCTGGTCGGCGGCTGGGCCAAGCCCTCGCTGATCATCGGCGTGCTGAGCTACGTGCCGCTGCTGAACAAGATGCGCGACAACATCGTCGCGATGGGCGTGGACGAGGAGAAGCTCTACGGCGCGCTCAAGCGGTACGCGAACGTGGGCGAGCGTAGTGAATTCGCCCGCAGGCTGCCGATGTACCAGATCGTGAAGACGCACGGCAGCTGGGTGATCGACCGTGGCCACCCCTACCACCTCGTGGCCGACGCGCTGGTGAAGATCACCGGGTTGGTGCCGAAGACGCTGCTGCGCAGCAACCCGACCTGGTCGAAGGAACTGACCTACGAGCCCGCGGCATGACAGGGAATCCGATGAGTACGCACACCCTCGACGTCGCCGTCATCGGCGGCGGATTCGCCGGAATCGGCACGGCCATCCGGCTGAAGCAACGCGGAATCCGTGATTTCGCGATTCTCGAGCGCGGCACCGCGATCGGCGGAACCTGGCGCGACAACACCTATCCCGGTGCGGCGTGCGATATTCCGTCGCGGCTGTACTCCTACAGTTTCGCGCCGAACCCGAACTGGTCGCGCACCTACTCCGGGAGCAACGAGATCCTCGGCTACATCGAGGCGATGGCCGCGAAGTTCCGGCTCGGTCCGCATATCCGGTTCGGGCACAACGTTTCCGGCATGGTGTTCGACGAGCAGGCCGGGGTGTGGGAGATATCGATCGACAGCCACGCGGACCCGATCCTCGCCCGCACCGTCGTGCTGGCGTCCGGCCCGCTGGCCAATGCCAGTCTTCCGGACATCCGCGGCATCGAGACCTACCGAGGGCACACGATCCACAGCGCCCGTTGGGATCACGACTACGACTTCACCGGCAAACGGGTCGCGGTCGTCGGCACCGGCGCCAGCGCGGTCCAGATCATCCCGGAACTGGTCGACAAGGCCGCCTCGGTGAAGGTGTTCCAGCGCACTCCCGGCTGGGTGCTGCCGCGGATCAATCGGCAGACCAACGGCTTGACCAAGGAGCTCTACCGTCGGCTGCCCGCCGCCGAGCAACTGGCGCGACGCGCCTGGTTCTACGGCCACGAGTCGGTAGCGCTGGGCGTGGTCTGGAACACGCCGCTGACCAGGGTGGTCGAGCTGGTCGGCAAGGCGCAGCTGCGCAGGCAGGTCAAGGATCCATGGCTGCGCCGCCAGCTCACTCCGGACTTCCGGGCCGGCTGCAAACGCCTGCTGATGACCGACGACTACTACCCCGCCCTGCAGCGGGACAACTGCAAGTTGATCACCTGGCCGATCGCCCGGATCTCCGAGCACGGCATCCGCACCGCGGAAGGCATCGAGCACCAAGCGGATTGCATCGTCTTCGCGACGGGATTCGACGTCTCCAAAACCGGGACGCCCGTTCCGGTGGTCGGACGCGGTGGCCGGGTTCTCGCGGACGAGTGGTCGCGCGGGGCCTACGCCTACAAGAGCGTCGCGGTTTCCGGATATCCCAACCTGTATCTCACGTTCGGCCCCAATTCCGGCCCGGGACACAACTCGGCGCTGGTCTACATGGAAGCCCAGATCGACTACCTCGTCGGCGCGATCGGCGTCATCCTGGACCGGGACCTGCGCATGCTGGACGTGCGGCGCGACCGGCAGGACCGCTACAACGCCGCCATCCAGCGCAGACTGTCGGCCACCACCTGGAACTCGGGATGCCACAGCTGGTATCTCACCGAGGACGGCTTCAACGCGACCATGTATCCGGGCTTCGCCACCCAGTACGTCCATCAATTGCGCAAGGTCGATCTGGACGACTACTTCGTGGTCGAATCGACCGCCGACCAGCGGCGACAACGAGTGGCACGGGTTTCCTGAGTGCCGGAGGTACCGGCGGCGCGGACGATAGACTCGGTCCGCAGGGAGTTCTACAGCGCGCCGCCGGTCCTTCGGCGCCGTGGGCAGCGAGGGAGGTGAGGTCGACGCCGGAGTACCGGATCGATGACCTCGCGCGCGCCGCGGGCACCACCACCCGCAACGTGCGCGCCTACCAGGAACGCGGGCTGCTGCCGCCGCCGGTCGGCAAGGACGGCCGGGCCAGCATCTACGACGACGCGCACCTCGAGCGGCTGCGCTTGATCGACGCGCTGCTCCAGCGCGGTTTCACCACCGCGCACATCGCCGACTTCATCACCAGCTGGGAGACCGGCAAGGACCTGACCGAGGTACTCGGCCTGCAACACGCCGTGACGGCGTCCTGGGCCAAGGACGAGACCTTCGAGGTGCCCCGCGAGCTGATCGGCACCATCCTCGGCGCCGACGCCGACGAGCTGGTCGACCGGCTGCGCGAGATGCGGCTGGTCCGGCTGGAGGGCGACACGGTGGTGTTCACCGAGACCCAGTTGCTCACCTCGTTCGCCGAACTGCACGAGTACGGTCTGGAACTGCGCACGCTCATCGAGATCTATGCCAAGGTGGCCGACCGGATCGATGACATCACGCACATCATGATCACCGCCGCCAAACAGCACATCATCGACGAGCACGGTCCCGGCTGGATGCCCGACACCAGCGGCGAAATTGCCGAGACCACAACGATGCTCAACAAGATGCGCGAGCTGGCGGTCGCCTCGGTCCACGCCACGCTCGCCCGCTCGCTGGACGTCACGCTGCGCCGCGAACTCGGCGACTATCTCGCCACCGCCGCCGAGCGAGAGAAACAGCGCAGCGAATCCGGGCGCGACGTACCCTCCTAGACAAGCGCAGAGTGCCGACCTTCGACGGATGGAGTCGCCGTGGCGTCCGACCGACCGAGAATTCCGCCGCTGCCGCTGGTACGGGCCGTCGAATCGGTGCGCGCCGCCCTGGCCTTCGCGTTCCGCAAGCTGGTGCCCGGGCACCTCGCGCTGATGGAGCTGATCGCCGCCGGATGGATCACGCAGGCCATCCACGCCGCCGCGGCGCTCGGCGTGGCCGACGCACTCGCGGCGGGGCCGCGGTCGGGCGCGGACCTCGCGGCGGCGGTCGGCGCCGACGAGGACGCGCTGCGGCGGTTGCTGCGCCTGCTGATCAGCCACGGCATCTTCACCCAGCGGCGCGACGGACGGTACGCGCTGACGCCGATGGCGCGAGCCCTGTGCCGCGACTCGGACGTGTCGTTGCGCGACGCGGTGCTGTTCTTCGGTTCGCCCGGGCACCGCAACCACTGGTCGCACTTGGTCGACGCCGTGCGCACCGGCGAACCGGTCGGCGTGAAGCTCGACGGTATGCCGTTCTTCGAATACGTCCAGCACGACCGGGAACTCGGCGTACTGTTCGACCGCGCGATGACCAGCATCGGCACCCTGTCGATGGAGCCGCTGTTCGCCGCCTACGATTTCGGCCGCTACGCGACCCTGGTCGACGTCGGCGGCGGCGAAGGGACGATGCTCACCGAGATCCTGCGCCGCGCACCACGATCGCGTGGCATTCTGTTCGACGTGCCCGAAGTGGTGGCCGCGGCCCCCGCTCGGCTCGCCGCGCTCGGTCTCGCCGATCGCTGCGCGGTGGAGAGCGGATCCTTCTTCGACAGCGTCCCCAGGGGCGGCGACGCCTACATTCTCAAGCACATCCTGCACGACTGGGCCGAACCGGACGCCGGTCGCATCCTCCGCACCGTGCGCGCGGCCATGGAACCCGACGCCCGGTTGCTGATCGTCGAACTGGTCGTCCCCGAACACACCGCACCGCACCCGAGCAAGTACATCGACTTGGAGATGCTGGTCAACGCGGGCGGACGGGAACGCACCGAGGCCGAGTACCGCGACTTCCTCGCCAGGAACGGATTCACGCTGACCCAGCGCGTACCGACGGCTTCCCCGGACAACGTGCTCGAGGCCAGGCCGAGCTGAACCCGCTCGCCGGACGCGTTGCCGCTCGGCGGCGCTACGACGTGGCCGGGACGACGAACGCCAGCGTGGCGATCCCCACGGCGCCGTCGGCCACACAGGTGGCCCGCATCGGCTTGCCGACCGGCGTCTGCCGCGACTCGAAGCCGCTGTAGTAGCCGAACACCGGCCCGGACCGCTCCGACGGCAGGAAGAAACCGAGGCATTCGGCTTCCAGCACCGACGCTCCCTCACCGCTGTGGCACAAGGCGGCCGCGTCCGTGACGCCACGGTCGACATAGCAGCCCGCGGGCTCCGCTGCGGCGGACCCGGCTCCGACCCAGGCGAGGCCACCCGCGAGGAACAACAGAACGGTTCCCGCGCCCACTCGCCGCATCATGGTGTGCACCGCAATACCTCCTCGGCAGATCTCAGCCCTACCCGGTCGCTGCCGTGCTCTTCCACTATTTCAGCAGAATCGAAGGGGACGGTCGAGCACGACACCGCCGCGCAAATACTGTTTCTCCAGGGCGGATACCGAACCCATCCGGCGAGGCCGTGGCGTCTCCCCGCGGGAGTTCCCCCGTCCGGCGTCGAGACCGCTAGGCTACGAACAGCATTGGCTGGTTCGGTGAGGATGTGATTCGGCCGTGGAATGGACCTTCACTCCGGACGAGTTCGCCCATATCTGGCGCGAGACCGACCTGGATCGCCACCCCTACCCGCTGCGCATCCTGGAGACGCCCAGAACCGAGGACGACGCCGAGAAGTTGCGCATCGCCCTCGCCGAACGGCTGCCGCTGGGCTCCGACCCCGACCTTTCGGCATGTCTGCGCATTCTGGCCAGGCCGCATACCAGGATCGTTGCCATCGGTGGTACACACCAGCCGGGCGGCGAACTGCGGTTGCTGGCCGCCGCCATCTACGATCGTGCCGTGCTCGCGGTGCAGGAACCCGGCGCGATTCCGGATTTTGGTGGTCGCGTGCGCATTTCGATCGGGCACAGCGCCAAACTGGGCCGGCGGATCGCGGCGCTGCTGCCGAAGACCCCCGCGGGCCGCGAACCCGCTCGCGTCGCGTCCGGGGCCGCCGTGCGCGACCGAGAGACCGTGACCGCGCGGCAGCAAGCAGCGCCGCGGATTCGCAAGTTGCTGCTGGAGCCGCATACCGCCGAGGGCCACATCAGGATCGAGTCGCGGCTCGATCGACCGACCCAGCCCCCGCCGATCCATTACACCTGGATCGATGTGCGCGACGACGGAAGATATCTGATCAAAGCGGGCGACGAGGTGCGCATCGCGCCCGCCTCCGCTGATCAGATCGCGACCCAATTGCAAAAGCGCATACCGATATAGCCCACTTTGGTGACCACTGCCGCCGACTATTGCTGACCCGGCGCTGGGCTTCCGGTTAGTCTGGGGCAGACCGACCGATCTCAGGGGTGAGCGATGACGATCGATACCAGCCGAGCCGATATCGCCCGATTCAAGGAGGCCGCGCAGGCCGGGACCGTCCAGTTCGATCCGGCGGCGGCTCGGCAGTGCGCCGAAATGTACGAACGGCAGGCCGATCGGCTGATCCACCTACAGCAGAGTCTCGAATCCGCCGCGGATCTAGGCGGTTTCGGTGGATTCGTCTCCGCCCAGCAGTTGCAGGCGGGATTCAGCCACAAAGCGCGTGACGCGGCGGCGCTGCTCGACCACTACATCGAAGCGGCCTACCGCATGAAGGAAGCGTTCTTGATCAGCGGAGGACTGTTCGAAGAGGCCGACGCCGCGAGCGCCGCCGCCCTGCGCGCGGTCCGGACGAGGTTGCCCCGATGACCGGTTCCGATCCCACCTACATCAACTCGATGGAGCATTTCGAGTCGATGCGGCACGACGAGATCTACGCGAAGGCACAGCAGATCGATCCCGCGCAGGTGCTGCACGCGTCGACCATCTGGCTCGACGCGGCCGGCACGCTCACCACGTCGTTCCCACTCACCCACGGCGGCGTCGATCGCGTGATGGACGCGGCGGACTGGAAAGGCGCCGCCGCCGACGCCGCTCAGGCTTGCGCACGCAGCTTCGCGGCGTCGGCCGACGAGCTGGCGGCGGTGCTCGGTCAAGTGGGCGCCCGCCTCGGCGGGGTCGCCGCGGCCGCCGAGGCGGTGAAACTCGCGGTGGTGCCGCCCGGCGCTTCCGGACCGGTCGGCGCGATCGCGCAGTTGCTGGAGGCGGCGCACGTCATCGACGCGCAAATGGCGCAGGAGGCGCTGCGCCAAGAGGCCGTGCTCGCGATGAACATGGTCTACAAACCCGCCTATTCCACGGCGGGATCCGCGGTGCCCGCGCTGCCGGCACCACCCGCCGCCACGGCGCCGTCCGCGCCGCAGGCGGTCTCACCCGGCACGCCGCGACACTCGGCGCCCGAGCAGACATCACCGAACAACCAATGGTCGCCTGGAACAACGCAACCCGCGCCTGCCGCACCGGAATCGCCCGCACCGTCGCATAATTCGACACCGCCCGGGCCGAAGCCGGATCCGCAACAGACGCCTTCGGCGCCGCCCACCCAGCAGGCTCCGCCGCCGCAGCAAGCGCCGTCCGCGCAGACGCCACAGCCCACGCCGACACCCGAGCCGACACAGCAAGCGCCGTCCACGCAGACGCCACAGCCCACGCCGACACCCGAGCCGACACAGCAAGCGCCGTCCACGCAGACGCCACAGCCCACGCCGACACCCGAGCCGACACAGCAGGCGCCGTCCACGACCGCGCCGCCGAGTCCCGCTCCGTCGCCACAGACCCCGGCGCCAACGCAACCGCCGAGTTCGTCGGCCCCTCCCCCGCCGACTACCGAACCGACGCAACCGCCGAGTTCATCCGCGCCACCTCCGCCGCCGAGCCCACCACCTCCGACCCCGGAACCGACGCAGCCGCCGAGTTCGTCCGCGCCGCCACCCGCAACCCCGGCCCCAGCCCCTGCGCTGCCGCCGAGCCCGCCGCAGGCACCGGCACCGGCTCCCGTTCCAGCCGTACCGATGCCCGACCCGAACGGCCAGCCGGGCGTCACCGGGCCGGTGGACGGCAGCCAGCAGCAGATTCCGACGACCAACCAACCTGGCGTCGTCCCGTCCTGACGGCCCGTCACCGGAGTCTCCGCAACACGAGCCACACCCCGGTACCTCGGAAACCGTCGGCAGCGCTCCTTGTGGCGGTCGGGCACCTCGACGAGGCTGCTCGCCGCACCGGCGGCACCGTGATCGAGTTCCGTCTGGCAGGGAATGCGACCCCGAACTTCCACCAAGGAGTCATCGCCTACCACGACCATCACGTCGCGGTGGTCGCGCTGCGCGATTCCGCGGTGCTGGCGGTCGCCGACCCCCGGGTGATCGATTTCGATGACGCGGCGATCGAGTCCGGGCCCCTCACATTCATCGAGGCTCCTGACCTGGTCGCTGCTCTGGCCGAACAATCAGGGTTCGAACTACTCACAACGGCCGAACTCGCCCAGCCGTTCGATGCGGCAGCCTGGCCCGAACTGGACCGAGACGATGTCCGGTATTGGAGACCACAGACCGTCGGCGACGCGCTCTTCAACTATTGGGACTGAAGCGACCCGCCGTCCTGGCTCCCGGGTCAGTCGCTCGGTCGTACCGGTGACCTGTCGAACGGTGCCTGATCAGACCTTCACGAGGTCGTCGGCGTGGATGACGGGACGCTGCATCGTGTCGGGGAGTTCGGCGGTGGAGCGGCCGAGCATGCCCGCCAGTTCGGTGCTGTCGTATTCGACGACGCCCCGCGCGACAACGCGATTGTCCGGAGCCACCAGATCGACCACGTCGCCGCCGTAGAAGCGGCCACGGACGCCCACGATCCCGGCCGCGAGCAGCGACCTGCGGCGGTGCGCCACCGCTTGGACCGCGCCGTCATCGATGAGCAGCGTGCCGCGGCTGTCCGCGGCGTGCCGGACCCAGAACTTGCGGGCGGACAACCGCACCGGCCGCGCGGCGAATGCGGTGCCGACGGTGCCGGTGGACAACGCGGTAGCCGCCGACGAAGCGGCGGCGAGCAGAACCGGCACGCCCGCGTCCGCGGCCAGGCGCGCCGCCGACAACTTGGACGCCATGCCGCCGGTGCCGAGCGCGCCGCCGCTGCCCGCGATGACGCCGTCCAGGTCGGCACTGCTGCGCACCTCGGGAATCAGCGTGGCCGCACCCTTGCGCGGGTCACCGTCGTAGAGGCCCGCCACGTCCGACAGCAGCACAAGTGCGTCGGCGCCGACGAGGTGGGCGACCAGCGCGGCGAGCCGGTCGTTGTCGCCGAAGCGGATCTCCTCCGTCGCGACCGTGTCGTTCTCGTTCACCACCGCCACCGCGCCCAGCGAGCGCAGGCGATCGAGGGTGCGCTGCGCGTTGCGGTGGTGCTCACGCCGGGAAAAGTCGTCGGCGCTCAGGAGCACCTGCCCGACCGTGCGGTCGTAGCGGGCGAACGACGTGCCCCAGGCATGCGCCAGGGCCAGCTGCCCGACGCTCGCCGCGGCCTGCTTGGTGGCCAGGTCACGCGGACGGCTGGTCAAGCCCAGCGGCGCGATGCCGGCGCCGATGGCGCCCGAGGATACGACCACCACATCGGATCCGGCGCGCATCCGAGCCTCCACCGCGTCGGCCAGCCGATCCAGCCGCGCGGTATCCAGGCCGCCTTTCAAGCTGGTCAGCGCGGACGAACCGATCTTCACCACGACCCGGCGCGCCGCCGCGATCGCCAACCGCGCCTCGCTCAGGCCCGAGGAATCCGCCTCGGCGCTGATAGACCTCACCTGCATCCCCACCGAACTCTTTGCACCACAATCGAATCCACGGTAGTCGGGACCCAGCCGCGAACGATCGAGTCCGCCGGACACGGCGCCCACCGAGGGCGCACGGCGACTCGACCGTGGTCCACGTCTACTCCTCGTCTTCCTGTACCAGACCGCGTCGCACCCGGGACGCGTGCTTGCGCTCGGCCGCGCTGACCCGGTCGGTCTGTTCCAGCCGGATGTCGGTGCCGCGCCCGGTGGGCACCATGTCGATGCCCGCCGAGATCTGCGGCTCCCAGTCGAACGTCACGTCGCCGATGGTCACCGGCGCTCCCGGCTCCGCGCCCAGCCGCACCAGTTCGTCTTCCACGCCCAGGCGCGCCAGACGGTCGGCCAGGTAGCCGACGGCCTCGTCGTTGTCGAATTGGGTCTGCCGCACCCAGCGCTCCGGCCGGGTACCGCGCACGATGAAGCCGCCCGGCTCCTCCGGGTCGGCGAGCACGCTGAATCCGGTCTCGTCGACCGCGATCGGGCGGATGACCGGGCGCTTCGGCGCTGCCTGCGGATGCTCCTCGCGGTACCGGCGCACCAGATCCGCGAGGGCGAAGGTCAACGGACGCAGGCCCACGTGGCTCACGGCGGAGATCTCGAACACCGGCCAGCCGCGTTCGGTGAACTCCGCGGTCACCATCTCGGCCAGTTCGGCCGCGTCGGGTACATCGATCTTGTTCAAGATCACCACGCGTGGGCGGTCGGCCAGATCGCCGAGCCCGGCGTCCGCGCTCAGCGCCGGCTGGTAGGCGGCGAGTTCGGCTTCGAGCGCGTCGACATCGGACACGGGGTCGCGGCCCGGCTCCAGCGTGGCGCAGTCCACCACATGGGCGAGCACCGCGCAGCGCTCCAGGTGCCGCAGGAAGTCCAGCCCGAGTCCGCGGCCCTCGCTCGCGCCCGGGATCAGTCCGGGCACATCGGCGATCGTGAAGGTGGTCTCACCGCTGGCGACGACGCCGAGATTGGGTACCAGCGTGGTGAACGGATAGTCGGCGATCTTCGGCTTGGCCGCCGAGAGCACCGAGACCAGCGAGGACTTGCCCGCCGAAGGGAAGCCGACGAGCCCGACGTCGGCGACCGACTTCAGTTCGAGCACCAAGTCGAGTTCTTCGCCGTCCTCGCCGAGCAGCGCGAAACCCGGCGCTTTGCGGGCCTTCGACGCCAGCGAGGCGTTGCCGAGTCCGCCGCGGCCGCCGCGGGCGACGATGAAGCGGTTGCCGGTACCGACCAGGTCGACGAGCACTTTGCCGTCGTCGTCGAGCACCACGGTGCCGTCGGGCACCTTCAGCACCAGGTCGACGCCCTGCTTGCCGTCGCGGTTGCCGCCTTCGCCCGGCTTGCCGTTGCCCGCCTTCGCGTGCGGGTGGAAGTGGAAGTCCAGCAGGGTGTGCACGTTGGAGTCGACCTCGAGGATGACGTCTCCGCCGTTGCCGCCGTTACCGCCGTCCGGCCCGCCGAGCGGCTTGAACTTCTCGCGATGCACCGAGGCGCATCCGTGGCCGCCTTTACCCGCACGCACATGCAGTACGACACGGTCGATGAACTTGGACATACGCCGAATCATCCTCCTTCGGGACTGGTCGTACTGAGGGCTGCTCGTTCGCGAACACGAAAAACGGGCCAGGGTTCCGAGACCCTGACCCGCTCGCTGTTATCCGGAAGTGGTTCGGCGGTCAGGCCTGAACCGGCTCCGGGGTCACGATGTTGACGGTCTTGCGTCCACGCTTGGTGCCGAACTCCACCGCGCCCGCCGCCAGGGCGAACAGGGTGTCGTCACCGCCACGGCCGACGTTCACGCCGGGGTGGAAGTGGGTGCCGCGCTGACGCACCAGGATCTCGCCCGCCTTGACCGACTGGCCGCCGAAGCGCTTGACGCCGAGTCGCTGGGCGTTGGAATCGCGTCCGTTCCGGGAGCTGGACGCACCCTTCTTGTGTGCCATAGCTGGTTCTCCTCGGGATGTCTTACTTGATGCCGGTGACCTTCAGGACCGTCAGCGGCTGACGGTGTCCCTGGCGCTTGTGGTAGCCGGTCTTGTTCTTGAACTTGTGGATGCGGATCTTCGGGCCCTTGGTCTGCTCGACCACCTCGGCGGCCACGGAAACCTTGGCCAGCTTGTCGGCGTCGGTGGTCAGCTCGGCGCCATCGACGACGAGAACCGGATCCAGCGCCACGGCGGTACCCGGCGCACCCTCGATCTTCTCGACCTTCACCAGGTCACCGACCGCGACCTTGTACTGCTTTCCGCCGGTCTTGACGATCGCGTACGTTGCCATCGGTCGGCTGCCCTTCTTCCTATAGTGCTCGGCACTCGTTCACGCGGCGACACCTCCGGTCTGAATCCACCGGAAACCGCCACACGACTGGTCTGGTAATCGCCACCGCCTCGGCACCTGGTGGCTCTCGGTATCGAACTGTCGAGAACCGGGCCACGAAGACAAAACATGTTGTCACCGGGCAGCGACTGTCCAAGATTACAGGACGGCTACCGCGACGACCAAACCGGCGTTCACCCGCGCACCGCGGCCCTGCCACGCGTTCGCTGCGGGAACGCCTGTGGCCCCCGACCGGAAGGACCGGCGGGGGCCACAGTGGTGTCGGCGAGGACTCAGTTCGCGGCGTCCGGCGCGCCTGCCGGGCGGCCGACCGACCGCCTGCGCGGCCGGTTGCGCTGCGGCACCTCGACCGGCTCGGGCTGGGAGTAGTCGACCGCGGGCGCGGGCGCCTGGTCTCCGGTGGGCAGCACGAACACCGCTCCGGAGCTGTCCGCGGCGGGCGCGGCGGCCGAACGGGCAACCCGCCGGCGACGAGCCGGACGGCTCGGGCCCGGCTCGGCGACCCCGTTGGCGGCGGCACCGTTCTCGGTCGTCGCGACGGGCTCGGCCGCCGCGACGGTGTCGGCGACCGGCTGCGGCGCGGCATCCGAGACGGACGCACCGACGGGCTCGGGGACGGGCTCTTCCGCCGGTGCCGACTCGACCTTTTCGACTTGCTCGACGACCTCGACCACTTCGGCGGGCTCGGTCTCCGGCTCCTCGGCGGGCACCGCGACCGCGGCCTCGACGGTCTCCGTGACGACGCGCTCTTCGGCGGCCTCGGCCGCGACGGCGGCCTCGGCCGTGTCCGCGACCTGCGGCTCGGCGAACGTGTCCGCGGTCGCTTCCGGCGCCTCCTCGGACTGGTGCGCGGCCATCGCCAGCGCCACCGGATGCGCCCGTTTGACGGCCGCGTCGTCCTCGGTGGGTTCGGCCGCGGGACCGGACCCGTTGGCAGGCTGGGGAGCCGCCGCGGCCGCCTTGTCCCGGCCTCGACGCCTGCGCGAACCGCTCTCGCGGGTGCGCGCGGCCGGCTCTTCACCGGAGCCGGGCTCCACCGGGTAGCTGTGCACGAGGATGCCGCGTCCGTGGCAGTGCTCGCAGGTGGTGGAGAACGCCTCGACCAGGCCGGTGCCCAGCTTCTTGCGGGTCATCTGGACCAGGCCCAGCGAGGTGACCTCGGAGACCTGGTGGCGGGTGCGGTCCCGGCCCAGCGCCTCGGTCAGGCGGCGCAGCACCAGATCGCGGTTGGACTCCAGCACCATGTCGATGAAGTCGACGACGATCATGCCGCCGATGTCGCGCAGCCGCATCTGGCGCACGATCTCCTCGGCCGCCTCCAGGTTGTTCCTGGTGACCGTCTCCTCCAGGTTGCTGCCGCCCGCGCCGGTGAACTTGCCGGTGTTCACGTCGATCACCGTCATGGCCTCGGTGCGGTCGATCACCAGGGTGCCGCCCGACGGCAGCCACACCTTGCGATCGAGCGCCTTGGACAGCTGTTCGTCGATCCGGTAGGTCTCGAACACGTCGACGCCGTTGTTCTCGTGCCGGGAGACCCTGGTGAGCAGGTCCGGCGCGACGGTGCCGATGTACTTCTCCACTGTGCTCCAGGCCCGGTCACCCTCGATGACCAGCTTGGAGAAGTCCTCGTTGAACAGGTCGCGGATGACCTTGACCAACAAGTCGGGCTCTTCGTAGAGCGTCTTGGGCGCGTTGCCGTCCTTGCCGGTCTGCTCCTGGATGGTGCGCCAGGTCGCCTGCAGCCGCTCCACGTCGCGGGCCAGTTCGGTCTCGCTGACGCCTTCGGAGGCGGTGCGGATGATGACACCGGCGTCGGCGGGCACGATGTCGCGCAGGATCTCCTTGAGGCGCTTGCGCTCGGTGTCCGGCAGCTTGCGGCTGATCCCGGTGGAGGTGCCGCCGGGCACGTACACCAGGAAGCGCCCGGCCAGGCTGATCTGCGTGGTCAGCCGGGCGCCCTTGTGGCCGACCGGGTCCTTGCTCACTTGGACCAGCACCTGGTCGCCCGGCTTGAGCGCCTGCTCGATCTTGCGCTCCTTGCCGCCGAGCCCGGCGGCCTCCCAGTTGACCTCACCGGCGTACAGCACGCCGTTGCGGCCGCGGCCGATGTCGACGAAAGCGGCCTCCATGCTGGGCAGCACGTTCTGCACCTTGCCCAGGTAGACGTTGCCCACCATGGACGCGGAACCTGTGCTCGTCACGAAGTGCTCGACCAGGACGTTGTCCTCGAGCACGGCCACCTGCGTCGCGGTGGGGTGATCCGGGAACGACTTCTCGCGCACGACCATCACGCGATCCACCGCTTCGCGCCGGGCCAGGAACTCCGACTCGGTCAGGATCGGCGGGCGGCGACGGCCCGCCTCGCGCCCGTCGCGACGGCGCTGCCGCTTGGCTTCCAGCCGGGTGGAGCCGGTGATGCCCTGGACCTCGTCGACCGCGACGCGGCCGCGGCTCTTGTTGCGCGGCTCGCGCTCGTGCACGACCGTGTTCGGCGGATCGTCGTCAGCGGGTTCGTTCTCGCCCGAGTCACCGGCCACCTTGCGCCGACGGCGGCGACGGCGACGGCGGCTCGAGCCTTCCGGCACGCCGTCCTCGTCCTCACCTTCGCCCTCGGCGGTCTCGGCGGATTCCGCCGCGTCGGTGGCTTCGGCGGACTCGGCGGCTGCGGGAGCCGACTCGTCGTCGGTCTCGGTGTCCTCGCCCTCGCCGTCGCCATCGGACTGCTGCTCGCCCCGGCCGCGACCGCGCCCCCGGCGGCCACGGCGACGGCGCCGCGGCTGGTCGGCGTCGCCGTGCTGATCGGACGACTCGCGCTCATCCTCGGTGACCTCGGTCTCGTCCTCGACGGGCTCGGGTGCCTGCTCGTCGGCGCGGCGGCCCGCACGCTCGGCGCGGCGCTGTTTGCGCGCCTCCTCGGCGGCCGCGGCGTCCGGCGACAGGAACAGCGGCGCCTGCACGACGGCGGCGGACTCGAACACCGCGGGAGCCACCGGCTCCGGTTCCGGCCGCACCGAGTGCGTGAACAGGTGCGTGTGGTTGGCCGGTGCGCTGAGCGGCGGCTGCGCGGTGGACACCGTGTCCGGCGCGGAGAAGATGACGCCCGCACCGGAGAACGGAACGTCACCGGCGGGTGCCGGTGGTTCCGTGGCAGGCGCCGGTCGTTCGGCCGCGGGCGTCGGCTGTTCCGGCGCCGGTTGCTCGGCCACGGGCGCCCGAGGGGGCGCGCCTTCCTCCGGCTGCGCCGGTACGGAGGCGTCTCCCGGCCCGGCGGCGGGCTGCTCGGCCGCGGCGTCCGCCTCGACCGTCACCAAGGCGTCGCGCACGGACTCCGCGACGGCTCGGTCGACGTTCGACTGGGCGCTGCGCGCGTCCGCCCCCATCTCGGTGAGCTTGGCCAGGATGCGCTTGCTCGTCACCCCCAGCAGCTTGGCGAGTGCGTGAACTCGGATTCGCTCCGGCAATTGTTCGGCATCCTGTGATGTTGTTTCCAGCGGCTCTTGATCGGCCACGAAGTCTCCTCGGGCCCCCGGGCGCGTCCCTCCCGGCGGGAGTGACGCGGCCGACGCGGGGGCGCTGTCCGTTCGACTCGCACCCGGTGGGCGCGAGATCAAGTGGTCTCGCCCCGCGTGCCCGGTTATCTCCTCGGTTGTGCGTCGGTCGGGCTAACTGGTCACGCGGCGCCTGGCTGTATGGCTGAACTCCGCGGCGCGAGCGCTCATCCAGCGTGCCTACACGAACAGTGGACCCGGTGACCAGGCCGTTTGTCCATGGCAGCGATGATCGGCATCGAACCGTGGTGTCATCCGGCTGCCCTCGTCACGTTTCGTTCGCGCACCTGCACGAACAGTCGGCGTCGAAAGCAGCCGATGCCAGTATCCCATACCGCGCGCCGGGCGTTCGCCATCGGCGCTCGACTCGGTCCCGCCCGCGGCGCGAACGCGGGTCTCGCGGCGGCGCGGGCACGACGATCGAGACTCGGTCAGGCGGGCAGTTCGGGGAACCAGAGGGCGATCTCCCGCTTGGCCGATTCGGGTGAATCGGAGCCGTGGACCAGGTTCTCCTGGGTCTCCAGAGCGAAGTCTCCGCGAATGCTGCCGGGCACGGCCTTTTCGACCGGGTCGGTGCCGCCCGCGATCTGGCGGAACGCGGCGATGGCGCGCGGGCCCTCCAAGATGGCCGCGACGACCGGGCCCGAGGTGATGAACTCGATCAGGGACCCGAAGAACGGCTTCTCGGCGTGCTCGGCGTAGTGGCCCTTGGCCAGTTCCTCCGACACGTGCTTCAGCTCCAGGGCGACGATCTTCAGGCCCTTGCGCTCGATCCGTGCCAGCACCTCGCCGACAAGGCCACGGGCCACACCGTCCGGCTTGATGAGTACCAACGTCTGCTCAGTCACGGCGCACAGCCTATCCGGCATACTTCCGGGCACCGCACCAGCGGTCGGCTGATCGGCTTCCCGGGCGCTCGGCAGGGAGACCTCCGCTGGAAAAAGTGCGACCGGCAGCGTCCTTGGCGGCCCTGCGGCTACGACCGCTGGATGCGCTGGCTCGGCAGCAGCCCTTTCTCCATCCGGCCGCGCACGTCGGCGCGCAGCACCAGGATGAAGCCCCAGACCACGGCGAACACCACACCGATGACGCCGATGGACACATGGATGAACGCGCCGAGCAGCACCAGGACCTGCAACCCGAGGTTGAACGGCAGCGCCCAGGACCGCCGCTGCAACCCGGCCCCGAGGAACATCACCACCGCGAGCACCACGAGATAGGTGCCGGACAACCAGGTCACGCCGCCGCCGACGTCGGCGACCACCGGCAACGCGAGCAACACCACGATCGCCTCGAGCACCAGCGTGCCCGCCATCACCCCACGGAAGCCCTTCCACGGGTCGGTCGCGGGCGCGGGCACCGACTGCTCGTCTCGTTCGGCCGGTTCGCTCATGCTGTGCCCTCCTCGGCATCCGCCGGGCTCGTGCGGTGACCGGCGCTCATGCGGTGGTTCCCGGTCCCACGATGGTCGAGTGGGCCGCGGTGCACGCACCTGGCGCTCACGCCGGGTCCTTTCCGAACAGCGCGCGAGCCGCGCCCGCCGTGACGACCGATCCCGTGATGATCACTCCCGCGCCGGACACCATCTCGCCCGCGTCGCCCACTTCCTCGGCGATCGCGATCGCGGTCTCCAGCGCGTCGGGCAGGGTGGCGGCGGATACCACGCGCTCGTCGCCGAACCGCTGGACCGCGAGGTCGGCGAGGGTCTCCACGTCCAGCGCGCGGGGCGACCCGTTGCTGGTGACGACGATCTCGTCGAACACCGGCTCCAGCGCGGTGAGGATGCCGTCGGCGTCCTTGTCACCGAGCACCGCGACCACGCCGACCAACTTGCGGAAGTCGAATTCGTCGGTCAGCGCCGCGGCCAGCGCCCGCGCGCCCGCCGGATTGTGCGCGGCGTCGATGAAGATGGTGGGCGCGCTGCGGATCCGCTCCATCCGCCCGGGACTGGTGACGCTCGCGAAGCCCGCGCGCACGGCGTCGATGTCGAGCCTGCGCTGCGCGCCCGCACCGAAGAAAGCCTCCACCGCCGCGAGCGCGAGCACCGCGTTGCGCGCTTGATGCTCGCCGTGCAACGGCAGGAAGATCTCGTCGTACACCCCGCCCAGGCCCTGCAACTCGAGTTGCTGCCCGCCCACCGCGATCTGCCGGGCGAGCACGCGGAACTCCGAGCCCTCGCGCGCGACCGCGGCGTCCACCTCGACGGCACGGCGCAGCAGCACCTCCATCGCCTCGGGTTCCTGCTGCGCGATCACCGCGACGTTGTCGCGCGGCACCAGGCTCTCCGGGGCGCGCTTGATGATCCCGGCCTTCTCCCCCGCGATCGAGGCCAGGTCCGGACCCAGGTAATCGGTGTGGTCCAGGCCGATCGGCGTGATCACCGCCACCTGCCCGTCGATGACGTTGGTGGCGTCCCAGGTGCCGCCCATTCCCGTCTCGACGACCGCGACATCGACCGGCGCCTCGGCGAAGGCGGCGTAGGCCATGCCGGTGAGCACCTCGAACTTGCTCATCGCGGGCCCGCCCGCGGCCGCCGACTGCTTGTCGATCATCTCGACGAACGGCAGCAGTTCGCGATAGATCTCCACATACCTCGCCGGGGTGATCGGCGCGTTGTCGATGCTGATCCGCTCGGTGGCCAGCTGCAGATGCGGACTGGTGATCCGGCCGGTGCGCCGATGCAGTGCGGTGAGCAGCGCGTCGATCATCCTGGTCACCGAGGTCTTGCCGTTGGTGCCCGCGATGTGGATCGCCGGATAGTTCTGCTGCGGCGAGCCGAGCAGATCCATCAGCGTGGCGATCCTGGTGAGCGACGGTTCGATCTTGGTCTCCGGCCAGCGCTGGTCGAGTTCCGCCTCGACCAGCGCCATCTCGGCCAGTTCCACCGGCGACGGACCGGAGCCGAGCCGCGCTCCGCCGCCACGGCCCTCGTCGTCGCCGTATTGCGGTTCCGGCTCGTGGTTCACTTGCCGCTCAACTCCGCCAGTCGGGCCCCGATGCGCGCCACCTCGTCCGCGGCGACCTGCTGCCTGCCGCGGATCTTCTCGACCACGTGGTCGGGCGCCTTGGCCAAGAACGCCTCGTTGCCGAGCTTGGCGGCGGTGCCATGGAGTTCCTTCTGCGCGGCGGCCAGATCCTTCTCCAGCCTGCGGCGCTCGGCGTCCAGGTCGACCGCGCCCGAGGTGTCCAGCTCCACGGTGACCGTCCCGGCGCTCAGGCGGACCTCCACCGACGCGGTCGCGGCGAAGCCCGCGTCCGGCTCGGTGAGCCGCGCCAGGTTGGCGACCGACGCCGCCTGCTCGCCGAGCCCCGCCTCGCCGACCCCGATCAGCTTGGCCGCGACCTTCTGCTTGTCCGCCAAGCCCTGGTCGCTGCGGAACCGCCGGATCTCCGTGATCAACCGCTGAGTGTCGGAGATACGTTGCGCCGCCTCCTGGTCCACGGGCACCCCGGAGGCCTGCGGCCACGGCGCGATCACGATCGACTCGCCGCCGGTCAGCGCCTGCCACAACGCCTCGGTGACGAACGGCACGACGGGGTGCAGCAGGCGCAGCACCGCGTCGAGCACGGTACCGAGCACCAACCGGGTCGCTTCCGCCCGCGCGCCGTCGGCGGCGAACTGCACCTTGGCCAGCTCGAGGTACCAGTCGCACAGCTCGTCCCAGGCGAAGTGGTAGAGCGCCTCGCACGCCTTGCCGAACTCGTAGGCGTCGAACGCGGCGTCCGCTTCGGCGCGCACCGCGTCCAGCCGGTCCAGGATCCAGCGATCGGCGTCGGTGAGCTGTGCGCGATCGGGCAGGTCGCCCACCCGCGCGCCGTTCATCAGCGCGAACTTCGTCGCGTTGAACACCTTGGTCACGAAACTGCGCGAGGCGAGCACATGCGGCTCGCCGACCGAGAGGTCGCCGCCGGGCTGCGCGCCGCGTGCGAGGGTGAAGCGCGTGGCGTCGGCGCCGAAGGCGTTGATCCAGTCCAGCGGGTCGATGCCGTTGCCGCGCGACTTGGACATCTTCTTGCCGAACTGGTCGCGGATCAGGCCGTGCAGGAACACGTCCTTGAACGGCACCTGCCGCGCGCCGCCCTTGCCCGTGGTCAGCACGGCGTCCTCGGCGACGTAGGTGCCGAACATCATCATCCGCGCCACCCAGAAGAACAGGATGTCGTAGCCGGTGACGAGCACGCTTGTGGGATAGAACTTCTCGAGTTCGGCGGTGGCGTGCGGCCAGCCCATCGTGGAGAACGGCCACAGGCCGGAGGAGAACCAGGTGTCGAGGACGTCCGGGTCCTGCACCCAGCCCTCGGGCGCCTGCTCGTCGGGCCCGACGCACACCACTTCGCCCTCGGGGCCGTACCAGATCGGGATGCGGTGGCCCCACCACAGCTGACGCGAGATGCACCAGTCGTGCATGTCGTCGACCCAGCCGAACCAGCGCGGCTCCTGGCTCTTGGGGTGGATCACGGTGTCGCCGCTGCGCACGGCGTCGCCTGCGGACTTGGCCAGCGACTCGACCTTCACCCACCACTGCATGGACAGGCGCGGCTCGATCGGCTCGCCGGTGCGCTCGGAGTGCCCCACGGAGTGCAGGTACGGCCGCTTCTCGGCGACCACGCGGCCTTCTCGCGTGAGCCGCTCGCGCACCTTGACGCGGGCCTCGAAGCGGTCCATGCCATCGAATTCGGTTCCGGTGCCGGTGATCCGGCCGCGCTCGTCCATGATCGTCGGCATCGGCAGCCCGTGCCGCAGACCCATCTCGAAGTCGTTGGGGTCGTGCGCCGGTGTGATCTTCACCGCGCCGGAGCCGAATTCGGGATCGACGTAGTCGTCGGCGATGATCGGGATCTGCCGTCCGGTGATCGGATGCTCCAGGGTCGTGCCGATCAGCGCCCGGTAGCGCGGGTCCTCCGGATGCACGGCCACCGCCGTGTCGCCGAGCATGGTCTCCACCCGGGTGGTGGCGACGACGACGTGCGGTTCGTCGTCGCGGAGCGAGCCGTAGCGCAGCGAGACCAGCTCGCCTTCCACGTCCTCGTACTTGACCTCGATGTCGGAGATCGCGGTGCGCAGTTCGGGCGACCAGTTCACCAGCCGCTCGGCGCGGTAGATCAGGCCCGCGTCGTAGAGCCGCTTGAACATCGTCTGCACGGCGCGCGACAGGCCTTCGTCCATCGTGAAGCGGTCCCGGCTCCAGTCGACGCCGTCACCGAGCGCGCGCATCTGCCACTGGATGGCGCCGCCGGATTCCCGCTTCCAATCCCAGACCTTCTGCACGAACAGTTCGCGGCCGAAGTCTTCCTTCGTCTTGCCGTCCACCGCGAGCTGCTTCTCCACCACGGTCTGGGTGGCGATGCCCGCGTGGTCCATGCCGGGCAGCCAGAGCACCTCGTACCCCTGCATCCGCTTGCGGCGCGACAGCGTGTCCATCAGGGTGTGGTCGAGCGCGTGGCCCATGTGCAGCGTGCCGGTGACGTTCGGCGGCGGCAGCACGATCGAGTAGGGCGGCTTGCCGCTGCCGGTGTCGGCGGTGAAATAGCCAGCGGCTACCCAGCGCTCGTACATCTCGGCCTCCACCTCGCTGGGAGTCCAGCTCTTGGGGAGGGCATCGGCACGATTACGCGTGTTGTCAGGGGCTGCGCTGGTCACCCCGCGATTCTAGAGCGCGTCGCCGCGCCGACTTCGGGTCGGTCGACCCCGCTCGCCGCTACCCGCGGATCCGCCGGGCGGCAGCGCTGCGGAAATCGGGCGGGATATCGGCCCGCGGGGCGCTCCGGACGAATCGCGCGGAGCGGTATTTCGCGACGGAGACAAAGAAAGGCGGAGTCTTCGGTGGATGAGGGACACCGAACACTCCGCCTATGCCAGTAGCTTACCGGCGATCCGAGGCCGGACTCGGAATCCATAAGCAATTCTCAGCTTCCGGCATTTTCTACCCCGGATATTCCCCTTATCGGGCCGGCACGGTGACGTCGGCCGACACCAAGTCGCCGTTGATCGCGATCGCGGCGGTCGAGCCCGCGCCCGCCGCGGAGATCACCTGCGCAGCCGGATCGCTCACATTACCGGCGGCCCATACGCCCGCCACGCTGGTGCGCCCGGTGGCGTCCGTCACCACCCAGCCGCTGTCGTCGAACGCACACCCGAGCGCCACCAGCACGTCGTCGTTGGCGCGGAAGGTCGGCGCGACGAACATCGCCGTCCTCGGCACCGCTCGCCCGTCGGTCAGCTCCACACCGCGCAGCCGGTCCTGCACCACGAACCGGGCGACCTCGCCGTCGAGCACCCGCACGCCGCGCGCGTCCAAGCGAGCACGGTCGTCGTCTGACAGTGGCATCGTGTTCGGGAAGAAAATGACGTCGTCCGACCACTGCGGCAGCAGCAGGGCCAAGTGCACCGCCCGCGCCGATGCGCCGGGTTCCCGCCCGCCGAGCACGCCGAGCGGCTGGTCACGCACCTCGTAGCCGTGGCAATAAGGGCAGTGCAGCACGTCGCGCCCCCATCGTTCGCGCACTCCGGGTAGCCGCGGCAGTTCGTCGCGCAGCCCGGTCGCGACCAGCAGGCGGCGCGCCCGCAGCGTCGCACCGCCCCGCAGCCGCAGCACGAACTCCGACTCACCCACCCGTTCCGCGCCGACGACGACATCGGAGATCACCTTTGCGCCGTAGCCCGCCGCCTCCTCGGCTCCGGCCGCCAGCAACTGCGCGGGCGGCATCCCGTCCCGGGACAGGAACCCGTGCATGTGCTCGGCGGGCGCGTTGCGCGGCGCGCCGCCTCCGACCACCGCGACCCGCCGCCGCGCCCGGGCCAGGACCAACGCCGCGGACAACCCCGCCGCACCGCCACCCACGATCACCACGTCATATGTCTCGCTCATCCGCGATCACCTCCACCGACACAGTGCCGTCGCTCGGCGCATATCAGCAACTATTGTTGCCAAATCCGGGACGACGCGGTGCACTGGTGACATGTCCACACCACCAGGCGTCGCCCAAGCCCTCGCCGACATCGGTCCGCGACTCAAAGCGCTGCGGACTCGACGCAACGTCACGCTCACCGCGCTGGCGGAAAGCACCGGGATCTCCAAGAGCACGCTGTCGCGGCTCGAGTCCGGCCAGCGAAAAGCCAGCCTGGAACTGCTGCTGCCGATCGCGATGGCCCACCAGGTGCCGTTGGACGAACTGGTGGCCGCACCGCGGATCGCCGACCCTCGGGTCCACACGACGGCACGGAAGATGAACGGGCTCAGCATTCTTCCGCTGACCCGGCAGCCGGGGCCGTTGCAAGCGTTCAAGATCATCATCCCGCCCGAGCGTGGCGAGCCCGACCCGAAGGTGCACGAGGGTTTCGAGTGGCTCTACGTCCTGTCCGGACGACTCCGGCTGGTGCTGGGCGAACACGATCTGGTGCTCGGCCCCGGCGAGGCCGCGGAATTCGACACCCGCCAACCGCATTGGTTCGGTAGCGCGGGCCGGGGACCGGTGGAAATTCTCAGCCTTTTCGGGTCCCAGGGTGAACGAATGCATCTTCGCGCGCGGTCGGCGGGCCGGAAACCCACATGAACCGATAGTGTCCGAAATGTCCAGTATTGCCGAAAGGACGAAACCTCGGGACTCTGGGAAGGGTGAACACCCCAGGCGCATCTCACTCGGCGAATCATCAAGAAAAACGGGGGTTTTCCCGGATGCCGAACCCGTCTCGGCTGCGGACGCTGGGAGAGGTGAACCCCCCGCTGGAAGCCGTGCCCGGGCACGCCCCCGAACCGCGACCGCCGATCCTGGTCCCGGATGCGCTGCACGATCTACGCGGTCGCGCGGTCGCGGAGATTCGATACCCCGCCGCGGCGGCGCTGATCGTCGCGGGCGTCCCCGGCGCGGGTAAGAGCACCGCCTTGCGCAAATTCTTCGGCGCCGACGCGGCGGCCACCGCACCGTCGCACAGTCCCGCCGGGGTGCTGGTGCTCGACTCGATGCAGGCGCGCAATCGCTGGCGGCCCAGACTCTGGTGGCTGCCCTACCTGCTGTGGCGTCCGGTGGTGCACGTGGCGCACTTCGTCGCTGTTCGCGCCGCGCTGCGTGAGGTCGACGGCCCGGTCGTCATCCACGACTGCGCCACCTTCCGGTGGGCGCGCGTTCTGATCGCGCGCTGGGCGGCGGGACGTGAATTGCACCTGCTCCTGCTCGATGTGCCCGCGCCGGTGGCCAGGGCGGGCCAGCACAGCCGCGGACGACGGATCAATCACGTGGCCTTCCGGCTGCACGTGCGCGGCTGGCGGCGATTGATGAGCGTGGTGGCGACGGAACCCGCGGCCCGCGGTTCCCGGTCGGTCGTCATCGTCGACCGCGCGGCCGTCGACCGCCTTGGGTGCGTGACCTTCGCCTGACCGGCGAAACCGCCGCCTCGGTGCGCCTCAGGGCACCAGGACGGTCAGTGCCGCCGGGACGGCCCTGATGGTGAGCGGCAGGGTGCCCGCCGGTTCGCCGTCGGCCGTGGCGGGCGCGCCCGTGGCGGTCAACGTGACGGCCGCGGCGCGGAACTGCTTGACCTCCGGGTGATTCTGGCGTTTCCCCGCCGACAGCGCGGGCAGCAAGCGCAGCATCTCCCGCCGCGACAGCGCGCCGACCACGGTCAAGTCGAGCAGTCCGTCGTCCATGATCGCGTCCGGGCAGATCAACATGCCGCCGCCGTAGGTGCGGGTGTTGCCGACCGCGACCATGACCGCCTCGGTCTCCAGCAGCGAGCCCATGCCGGGGTTGGTGAGCCCGTCGGTCACCGCGTCCACCAACTCGACGCGGTAGGGAACGGTGAAGCGCCCGGAGATCTCGGCCAGCGCGGCGACGGTATAGCGCAGCCTGCCTTTCGGCCAGCGCATCTCATTGGCGCGCAGCGTGACTCGCGCGTCGAATCCGGTGCCGGTCACCGTGGCGAACCACATCGGCGCGCCGGGCGACTCGATCCGGCCGAGATCGATCGTCCTGGTCCGCCCGCGCAGCACGAGCGCGGCGGCGGCGAGCGGGTTGTCGGTCGGCACACCGAGTTCCCTGGCCAGGTCGTTGCCGGTGCCCGCGGGAACCATGCCGAGCGGGACGCCGGTCTCCGCGACGGCCTGAAGGGTCAGGTTGATCAAGCCGTCGCCGCCGACGCAGACCACGGCATCGGGCGGCGCGTCGCCCGCGATGACATCTCGCACCTGCCGAACCGTTTCGGCGGCCGAGGGCGCGCACACCTCGGCGACCTCGGCGCCGCCCGCGCGGAGACGGGCGATCGCGGCGCTCGCCGCCGCGCCGCTCTTACCGTGCCCGGACCGCGGGTTGGTCACCACGGTGACCTTGCGTACCGGCGAATATTCGGTCACGGCACCAGCTTTCCCGGATTGAGGATGCCGGCCGGATCGAGTTCGGCCTTCACCGCGCGCAGGACGCGCACGCCGAGGTCACCCACTTCGTCCGGCAACCAGGGGCGGTGGTCGGTGCCCACCGCGTGGTGGTGGGTGATGGTGCCGCCCGCCGCGACGATGGCGTCGCCCGCGGCGCGTTTGGCGGCCTGCCACTGCGCCAGCGGGTCGTCCAACTGCTTGGCGACGACGGTGAAGTACAGCGACGCACCGGTCGGGTAGGTGTGCGAGATGTGGCACATGATCAGCGGGGGCGTCCCCTGCGCACTGAGCGAATCGGTCAGCGCCCCGGTCACCTTCTCCTTCAGCGCGCTCAGATTCGACCAAGTGGTGGCGGTTTCCAGCGTTTCACAGAGCACCCCGACATCCAGGAGCGCGTCGCGCAGGTACGGCGCGGCGAAACGACCGTGCTCCCATTCCCTGGCCGCTGTCTCGCCCAGGGCCGAGCCGCCCGCCGCGGCCAGCAGCGCACCCGCTTCGGCGCTGCGCGCGGCGACGTGCGCGGCACTGCCCTCGTAGGTGGTGACGGCCAGACATCCGGCCACCGGGTTGCCGCCGATATCGCCGGAGCGGGCGAGGTTGATCCCGGTCTCCGCCTCGTCGGACAGCCGGAGCACGGTCGGCGCCGCACCCTCCTGCACCACCGCGCGCAACGCTGCGGCGCCGGTCGCGAAATCGGGAAACGACCACGCCTGATAGGCGACGGTTTCCGGGACCGGGTGCACGCGCAAGGTGACCGCGGTGATCACGCCGAGCGTGCCCTCCGATCCGACGAACAGCTCACGCAGATCCGGGCCCGCCGCCGAGGCGGGGGCGCGTCCGAGGACGAGCGTGCCACTGGGCGTGGCGATCTCGAGCCGCTGCACCATGTCGTCGAAACGGCCGTAGCCCGCCGAAGCCTGGCCAGAGGATCGCGTCGCCGCGAAGCCGCCGATGGTGGCGAACTCGAAGCTCTGCGGGAAGTGCCCGAGGGAGAAGCCGTGCACGCCGAGCAGTTCCTCCGCGCGCGGGCCGGTGAGTCCCGCGCCCAGTGTGGCAGTGCCGCTGATCGGATCGATCGCGGTGATCGTATCCAGCCTGCGCAGATCGAGGGCGATCACGGCGTCGAAGCGACCGCGCACGGGTTCGACGCCGCCGACCACGCTGGTGCCGCCGCCGAACGGCACCACCGCGACGGCGTTCGCCGCGCAGTAGGCGAGCACGGCGAGCACCTCGTCGTGGTCGGCGGGGAAGACGACGGCGTCCGGCGCGTCCTGCGGGCCCTCGGCCCGGCGGCGCAGCAGATCGGGTGTGCTCTTCCCCCCTGCGTGCCGCAACCGATCGCGGTGGTCGGCCGACACGTTCCCGGAACCGACCACCTCGACCAACCCGGCTCGCCGCGCGGGCGTCAACGCCGATTCGCGCAGTGGCACGTCGCCCTCATCGCGGCGCGCCACCGGATCGCCGGACACCCCGAACACCTGCGTCAGCAGACCACGGATCCGCTCCGAAAGTGGCTGGTGCCCAGCCGGGATTCCCCAGGCATCCCAGACCATACTCGCCGCCGACCCGCTCACGCCGGTCTTTGCCGCGGAAGCCGAATCGCCCGCGGCGTGCTGCCGTGTTTCCACCATGCGTTACAGTTTGACATAGACTGTCAAGCAGTAACGAAGGTTCGGACCATTCCCCTGGTCGACGCCAGCCGTCGGCCGATCAACCCCCGGTGGTGACACCTTGACCGCTCCTGACGACTCCGCCGAGCGCCTCTCGGCGACCGACCTGGCGATCCTCGACGCCGCTCGCGCGTGCGTGGAGGAATTCGGCGTGCGCCGCACCACCCTCACCGAAGTGGCGCGGCGAGCGGGCGTCAGCAGGCCGACCGTCTACCGCCGCTGGCCGGACACCGGCGCGCTGGTGGCCGAGCTGCTGGTCCGCGAGCTGCGCGGGATCGTGGCGGCGACCATGCCGTCGGCGGGCAGCGCGCGCGTCAGGCTGGTCGAGGGCGTGGTCGCGGGAGCGGCGACGGTCCGGTCGAATCCCTTGTTCGGCAAGATCTTCCGTACCGACACCGATCTGATGCTCACCTACGTCTTCGGCAGGCTGGGGCGCAACCAGCGCGCTCTGATCGAGCTGTTCGCGGCGGGTATCCGCGACGGCCACCGGGACGGCTCCATTCGCGGGGGCGACCCGGAACGGATGGCCACGATGCTGCTGCTGATCGCCCAATCCGCGGTGCAATCGGCGGGCACCGTCGCGCCGCTGCTGGCGGGCGAGCATCTCGACGCCGAACTCCGTCGCGCGATCGACGGGTACCTGGACGACCACACCCGGGAGACGACCGAGGACACCGACCGGAGACAAGCGCGATGAGCCGTCTTCGCACCCTTCTCGCCGTAACCGAAAGGCATTGTGATGAGCACTGATCCGGGGCACACCGGGGACTCCGCGTTGAACGCCGCCCGCCGTGCGGCGGATCTGTCCCGGCTCGGCGACGGCGCCGAGGTCGACGTGCTGGTGATCGGCGGTGGCGTCACCGGCGCGGGCGCGGCGCTGGACGCCGCGGCCCGCGGGCTGCGCACCGTGCTGGTGGAACGCCACGACCTGGCCTTCGGCACCAGCCGCTGGAGTTCCAAGCTGGTGCACGGCGGCCTGCGCTATCTCGCGAGCGGCCGCGTCGGCATCGCCCACGAAAGCGCCTCGGAGCGCGGCATTCTCATGCGCACCACGGCGCCACATCTGGTGCGCCCGCTGCCCCAACTGGTCCCGCTGCTGCCGAATATCGGCACGACGCAAGCCGCACTGGTGCGCGCCGGTTTCCTGGCGGGTGATCTGTTGCGGCGTGGTGCGGGCACCCCCGCGGCGCTGCTGCCCCGGTCCCGGCACGTCGCCGCCGCGGAGGCGGTACGGCTCGCACCGACCGTGCGCCGCGCGGACCTGCGCGGCGGGCTGCAGGCATGGGACGGACAGCTGGTCGACGACGCGCGCTTGGTCGTCGCACTGGCGCGCACCGCGGCGGCCAACGGCGCGCGCATTCTGACCCGCGTCGAAGCGCTCGACGTGACCGGGAATTCGGCGACCCTGCGTGACACGCGCACCGGCGAGACCCTGGCGGTGCGGCCCCGCGCCGTGGTGAACGCCACCGGAGTCTGGGCCGATCAGGTGGATTCCAGCATCCGGCTGCGCCCGAGCCGCGGCACCCACCTGGTGTTCTCCGCCGCGTCCTTCGGCGGCCTGTCCGCGGCGCTCACCGTACCGGTGCCCGGCAGCATCGGCCGCTTCGTCTTCGCCTTCCCCGCCGCGCACGGCCGGGTGTACCTGGGGTTGACCGACGAGGACGCGCCGGGCCCGGTTCCCGACGAGCCGAAGGCCACCGACGGCGAGATCGATTTCCTGCTCGAGACCATCAATCCCGCCCTGCGCGAGCCGCTGACCCGCGCCGATATTCGCGGCTCCTACGCCGGGTTGCGCCCACTGCTGGAGACCGCCGACGACAGCACCGCCGACATCTCGCGCAAACACGCGGTGCTGCGTTCCCCGAGCGGGATCGTCACCATCGTGGGAGGCAAACTCACCACCTACCGCAAGATGGCCGAGGACGTGATCGACGCCGCCGTCACGCACAACGGTCTCGCCGCGGCACCGTGCCGCACCCGGCGGCTACCACTGGTAGGCGCGGTCTCCGGAGCGGCGCGCGACCGCATCGACGCGCCGCCGGTGCTGATCGAACGCTACGGCGGTGAGGCGGACGCCGTGCTGGCCGCGGCGCGCCGCGATCCTGCCCTCGCCGAGCCGGTCGCGCCCGGAATCGACGTACTCGGAGCCGAATTCGCGTTCGCGGTGTCCCACGAGGGCGCGCTGGAGGCCGACGACCTGCTGGATCGGCGCACGCGCATCGGCCTGATCGCCGAAGATCGGGCCGCCGCGGCGCCCGCGGCCGTACGCGCCCTCGCCTGACGGCACGACGCGTCCGGGCGGCTCAGTCCATCGACCATGCGGACAGTTCCGCGCGCATGCACGCGCGCGGCCAGCGGTCGAGGCCGTGGGCCTGCTCGGCGGCGCGCAGCGCGACCAGCCCCGGCGTCTCCTCCCACGCCGACAGGTACCGGAAGCCGAGCCGCTCGTAATACGGCCCGTTCCATGGCACCTCGGTGAACGTCGTCAGCGTCATCGCGGGTAGGCCCGCGACGGCGGCCCATCGGGCGGCCCGGTCGAGCAAGCGCTTGCCGATCCGGCGCCGGGCGTGATCCGGGCGCACCGAGACCTGCTCGATGTGGGCGTTCCCGTCGACCACTGCCGCGACGAGGTAGCCGATCGGCAGGTCGTCGTCGGTCCACACCCAGGCCCGCCCGGCCTGCTGGAACTGTCGCAGAGTCGCCAGCGAGGGCGGTTCGTCGTCGGCCACGGTCGTCATCCCGATTCGCGCGAACGGCTCGCCCGCCGCGCGCTCGATGTCCTGGAGCACGGGGAGGTCTCGGGATGTCGCGGGTCGGATCACCGGCCCATTGTCGGTCCGCCCCCACGACATGAACCAGCGAATTTCACTGCGCCCGCGTGGCGAGGATGCCGTTGAGCAGCACTTGCACGGCCCAGGCCGCGCGCGCCGCACCGCCGCCCGCCAGCAGAGCCTCCCGCATGGCCACGACGGTCGGATAGCGGTCGGCGGGCAGTTCGGCGAAGCGACGCTCGATCGCGGCGAGGTACTCCTGCTCGCTGCCGCCCCCGATGCGGTGCGCACTCTGTTCGGACGCCGACGCGGTGATGTGCAGGAACAGCAGGTCCACCGCCCACGACGCGGTCAGCTCGTCCAGTCCCGCCTCGGTGAGCGCACCGAGCATCAGCTCCACCAGCCGCAGGGCGTTCGGACTGCTCGGAATCACACCGAGCGCGACGAGCGCCAGCCCTTCGTGCCTGCTCATCGCCGCCACCGTGGCATCGACCAGCTCGGTGAGCCGCTCGCGCCAGCTCGCCCAGGCGGGCTCGGGGACGGAACCGAGGACATGGTCGAGCATGGCGGCCATCAGATCGTCGCGATTGGCGACGTATACGTACAGCGAGGCGGCGCCGGTGTCCAAGTCCTGTGCGACCCGGCGCATGGTCAGCGCCGCCGCTCCATCCCGGTCCAGGATGCGCAGGCCGGTCTCGACGATCACCTCGCGGCTCAGCGGAGCTTTGGCCGGGCGGGCCCTGCGGCTGACGGCTGCTGCGCTCATGAGCCGAGCATAACGAGGGACGAACGCCGTTCGGGTGAGCGGCGCAAGTCCATGCGCGTCCGGAGCTGCCGCGAAGAGGCCGATCCGGCGGGACGGAGCAGGCCGCCGAACGCCGCTTGCTGCGGAAAACACCACAACATGCAGCTCACAGCCTTTGCAAAGGTTGGCGGCGACCGCTCACGAGAACCCGCCCGACAGAGCGTGATTCGAGAATCCGATGACACGGCGAGACGTTCGCACTGTCCGCTTCGCGATACGCGCAGACCCCGGTTCGGTTGTCGCCGACGCTCTATGCTGGCTTCGGTATGCCGGTAGTGCGCCGGGAAGGAGGGCGCGGGTGCGCAGAAAACCGTCCACCGTGGGTGTCGCACCAGGCGACGGACTCGTCGCCCGTTTCGGTGCGGTCGTCGCCTACCTCGGGGCCGAAACGACCTCCACGGACCGAATACTCGGCACCATCGAAGCCGTGGCCGAAGGCGAGCATCCCGGCGCCGCGCTGGCGCAACGCTTGGCCGCGGTGATCTTCGGCAGCACCGTCCAACCGCCGCCGTTCGGTGTGGTCGCCCCCACCGCGGACGGCGTGCTGATCCTGTTGCGCGGACCGGTCACCGCGGAGATCCAAGGCGCGGAGGGCACCCGCCGCCTCGACGGCGGGCGTGCGTTCACTTGGGTGGACGAGATCGTGCGCGAACCGGTGCGCCGCATCACGATCGGCGCGGACACCGGCGAGCCGCCGACCGCCTTGCCCCGCACCGACCTGCGCGCCGGCGTGGTCCCCGGCGGCGGCTTCGTGCTGCACGCCGCGGTACGACGCACCGGAAAAGCCGCCGAACCACGCACGTCCGAGCCTTCCGCGCAGGCCGAGCCCGAGGCGACGGCGGCGGCCGGTTTCGCGGCGATGCCGGAGCCGACCGGCGCGTCCGACGCCGTCGCGCAAGCATCGCCCGCTCCGCGACCGACCGGTGCGTCCGACGCCGTCGCACAGGCAACGCCGATCCCTCGGCAGACCAGCGCCGCCGACGCCCTCGCACCAGCGACACCCAGGCCGACCGAGTCGGTCCGCCCCTTCGCCAAACCGCGTCCGCCCCGGCCGGTCCCGGACCGACCGCCGGCGTGGTCCCAGGTGCAGCCCGCGCGCGAACCGGTCGCCCTGCGCAAAGCGCCCGAGAACGGCGGAACGCGAGCCATGAGCCCGGCGGCGCTGTCCGGAGACGCCGTCGGTGCGCTGGTCACCGAAGAAGGGGCGGCCTACCCGTTGGACCGCGCCTACGTCATCGGGCGCGGACCGCAGGTGGACGAGGCGGTCCGCACCGCCGCCGCCACTCCGATCGTCATCCAGCGCGATCGCCATGTCTCGCGGGTCCACGCCTATGTGTCGGTGGACGGCGGCAAGGTGTACATCCGGGACGCCGCCGCTACCTCCGGCACCTTCATCGCCGGTCCCGGCACCGACCAGTGGACCAGGATCAGCACGTCCCCGACCGAGCTCCCGCCCGGCTGGCGGGTCCGCATCAGCGAGCGGGTCCTCACCTACCGAGGCGACGAGCAGCGCACGGGCACGGCGGATATCGCGGGAGCGCGCCGCCGTTCGTAGCCGCCGAGGGCGCCGGGCAAAGTGGCCGCGGTGACGAGTTCGCCTGCCAGCACCGGCGCCCGGGTACTCGAACAGCGTCGCCGCGCCCGCACACGCACGGCATCGGGTACCCGGACCGGCGCCGACCACCGAGCCGCAGTGCGGTGGACTGCGTTCGAGCATGTCATGACCCCGGCGCTCGCGGCTGCCTCGCACCAGGGCGCCGCACAGCGTGAACGGCTCGCCGAGCCGCCGCGCTCGCGGAACCGGGCTCCGGGTCAGCCCCTCGCACGGCCGAGGCCAGGCCGCACCACGGCCGTGTACCGGACGGCTTCGCGCCCGGCTCACCGGCCTCGCGCCGGAGACGGCCTCCACCGGTCGAGTCGGGCCCGGACCGCGCGGGGAGCACAATGGCGGTATGCACCGAAACGGACCGAGCCGCGACATCGACGAGTCCGAGCTGACGGTGACCCCGCCCGAAGAGCAGGCCGCGGGCGTCACCGCCGTGGCGGTGGCGTTGAAACGCTCGATCGAGGAGATGGGCGTCATCCGCACGGCGCGCACCCTGGCCCGGGTCAATCAGGTGCACGGCTTCGACTGCCCGGGCTGCGCCTGGCCGGAGCCGAGCGGCCATCGCAGGCCCGCCGAGTTCTGCGAGAACGGCGCGAAGGCCGTCGCCGAGGAAGCCACGCTGCGCACGGTGACTCCCGAGTTCTTCGCCACCCACTCGGTGGCGGACCTGAGCGACAAATCCGGCTATTGGCTCGGCCAGCAGGGCAGGCTGACCCACCCGATGGTGCTGCGTCCCGGAGACACCCACTACCGGCCGATCGCCTGGGACGACGCCTACCGTTTGATCGCCGACACGCTACGCGGGCTGGACTCTCCGGACGAGGCGGTGTTCTACACCTCCGGCCGCACCAGCAACGAGACCGCGTTCCTCTATCAGCTGCTGGTGCGCAGCTACGGCACCAACAATCTGCCGGACTGCTCCAACATGTGCCACGAGTCCTCCGGCGCGGCGCTGTCGAGCTCGATCGGGATCGGCAAGGGCTCGGTCTCCATCGACGACTTCGCCAAGGCCGATCTGATCATCGTCGCGGGACAGAATCCGGGCACCAATCATCCCCGGATGCTCAGCGCGCTGGCCGCGGCCAAGGCGAACGGCACCCGGATCGTCGCGGTGAACCCCCTGCCCGAGACCGGGCTGCTCGGCTTCCGCGACCCGCAGACGATCAAGGGCGTCACCACCGGCGTGCCGATCGCCGACGACTTCCTGCAGATCCGCCTCGGCGGTGACCTGGCCCTGTTCCAGGCGCTCGGCCGCCTGCTGCTGGAAGCGGAGGACCGCGCACCGGGCACGGTGGTCGACCGGGCGTTCGTCGACGCCCACTGCGCGGGCTACGCCGAATACGAAAAGCACGCGCGCACGGTCGATCTCGACACCGTACTGGAAGCGACGGGTCTCACCGCGGCCGAACTCGAGCACACCGCCGAGCTGTTCGCCCGCTCGCGCAACATCATCCTGTGCTGGGCCATGGGCCTGACCCAGCAGGCCCATGCGGTGGCCACCATCGAGGAGGCCACCAATCTGCTGCTGTTGCGCGGCATGATCGGCAAACCGGGCGCGGGTGTGTGCCCCGTGCGCGGTCACTCGAATGTGCAGGGCGACCGCACCATGGGCATCTGGGAGAAGATGCCCGACACCTTCCTCGACGCCCTCGACCGCGAATTCGGCATCAGCAGCCCGCGCGAGCACGGCCTCGACACCGTCGCCGCCATCCGCGCCATGCGCGACGGACAGGCGAAAGTCTTCATCGGCATGGGCGGCAACTTCGTCTCCGCCACCCCCGACACCGCCGTGACCGAAGCCGCGCTGCGCGACTGCGCGCTCACCGTGCAGGTCTCCACCAAACTCAACCGCAGCCACGTCGTGCACGGCCGTACCGCGCTCATCCTGCCGACGCTCGGGCGCACCGACCTCGACCTGGCCCCGGACGGCGCCAAGAATCAAGTCTCCGTGGAGGACTCGATGTCGATGGTGCACCTGTCCACCGGACGGTTGCGGCCGGTCAGCGACCAGCTGCGCAGTGAAGTCGCCATCGTCTGCGAACTCGCCCGGGCAGTCCTTGGCCCCGACCACCCGGTGCCGTGGGCCCGCTTCGCCCGTGACTACGACAGCATCCGCGACGCCATCGCCCGCGTCGTGCCCGGCTGCGCCGACTACAACGCGAAAGTTCGCGGCCGGGGCGGCTTCCAGCTACCGCATCCGCCGCGCGACGCCCGCGAATTCCGCACCGCCACCGGCAAGGCCAACTTCGCGGTCAACGAGCTGACCTGGCTGCCGGTCCCCGCGGGCAGACTGATCCTGCAAACCCTGCGCAGTCACGACCAGTACAACACCACCATCTACGGCCTGGACGACCGCTACCGCGGCATCCACAACGGCCGCAAAGTGGTGCTGGTCCACCCCGAGGACATCACCGCGTTCGGTTTCCGCGACGGCGATCTGGTCGACATCGTCTCCGAGTGGACCGACGGCACCGAACGCCGCGTCGAAGGCTTCCGCCTGGTCTCCTACCCCACACCGCGCGGCAACGCCGCCGCCTACTACCCCGAGACCAATCCCCTGGTGCCACTGGACCACGTCGCGAAACGATCGAACACGCCAGTCTCCAAAGCGGTCACCATTCGGTTCGAGGCGAGCAAGGCATGACCAGCCGGGTCCGGCCGCAGGACAGTGCTCGCGCCGAAGGGAACACGGCATGAGCCGCGTCACCGCTCGCCGCCGGATGCGCCGGATCTCGCCCAGCGGGCAGATCCAGCGCCCGGACACCTTGGCCGTCGAAGAACCGCTCGAGATCCGCATCGACGGGCAGTCGCTGACGGTCACCATGCGCACCCCCGGCAACGACATCGACCTGGTGCACGGATTCCTGCTGAGCGAAGACGTCATCGGTTCCGCCGAGGACATCGTGGCGGCCCGCTACTGCGCGGGCACCGACGACCAGGGCCGCAACACCTATAACGTCCTCGACGTCACCCTGCGCACCCCCGTGCCGGTGTCGACCCGCTCGTTCCTCACCACCGGAGCCTGCGGACTGTGCGGAAAGACCGCCCTGGACGAGGTCCGCAAGCGCACCCGATTCCCACTGCCCGCCGCAGGCCCGGTGGTGGACACCCGGGTACTGGCCGCGATGCCCGGCATGCTGCGTGACCGCCAATCGGTGTTCGAAGCCACCGGCGGCTTGCATGCGGCGGGCCTGTTCACCACCGACGGGCAAGCGCTGGCGGTGCGCGAGGACATCGGCAGGCACAACGCGGTGGACAAGGTGATCGGCTGGGCACTGCGCGAATCCAGGGTGCCCGCCCATGATCTGGTGCTGATCGTGAGCGGGCGCGCGTCGTTCGAACTGGTGCAGAAGGCCGTCATGGCCGGAATCCCGATGCTCGGCGCGGTCTCGGCGCCGAGTTCGCTGGCCGTCGATCTCGCCGCCGACGCCGGACTGAGTCTGATCGGCTTCCTCCGCGGCGACACGATGAACGTCTACACCGTCCCCGAGCGGCTGCGCACCGATCCGGGCGCCGACTCGTTGTTGGCCTGACTCACTATTGCCCGCGCCGGACGCCCGTTCTACCGTGACTGCACGGAGCCGGAACGGATTCGGCGAGAACGGAGCGGCCGATGCGGATATCGGTGGAGGGGAACTCCGAGGGCCTGCGGGTACGGATGCGGTTCGAGCAGTACCGCCGCCTGCTGCTGACGCGGATCGTGCTGGCCGTCTTGGCGGTACAAGGAGCGATCGTCGGCCTTTGGGCCACGTTCGCGCCGCATTCCTGGTACACCAGTTTTCCGGGGTTCGGCGCCAAGTGGGTGGCGGCGGACGGCCCTTACAACCACCATCTGGCGGCCGACGTGGGTGCCTTCTTCCTGGCGCTGACAGCGGTGACGATCGCCGCGCTCGTGGTCAACCGAACCACGGCGGCCCGGATCGCGGGCGTCGGCTGGCTCACCTTCGGTGTCCCCCATTCCCTTTACCACCTCTTCCACAAGCCCGCGGACATGGGCGCGGCGAGCTTCACGGCCAGCCTGATCGCGGCGTTGCTGCTCGTGATCGGCGGAGCGGCCTGCCTCTTCCTGCCGCCGCGAGGCGAGTTGCCCCTCTCGGACCCGCAACCGGTGACGCTGCGTTTCCCGCGCCGCCGTCCGCGCGCCGTCCGCTGATCGGCGAACCCGGCAGCAGAGTCCGGGACGCCCGTGGGAGATCACCACGGGCGTGATCCGGTGGATCCGCGGATGACGCCGCGACTTGGCGAATTCCCCGACCGTCAGTCCTTCAGCGCTTCGAGCAGTGCCGCGCGCTGACGCGCACCGAGCCCGCCGATCCGGCGATCCTCCGGGATCTCCGCCTGGTCCATCAACTTCGCGGCCTTCACCGGCCCGACACCGGGCAGGGCCTTGATCACCGCGGCCACCTTGGTCTTCTTCACCAGCTCGTCGGAGTCTGCCTTCTTCAGCAGATCCGCGACCGAAACCTTGCCCGCCTTCACCTTGCCGATCAGTTCGGAGCGTGCCTTGCGGACCGCAGCCGCCTTGGCCAAGGCCTCGGTGCGCTGCTCTGCGGTCATGGTAGGCAGTGCCATGTCTCCTCCGCTTCCACTCGTCACTCGAACATCTGGTTGACCGGACCGAGTAAACAGCACGGCACCGGGAGCGCAAGCTCGACACACCGGGCACGAACTGCGGAAATGACGATGAATTTCCCCGGTTCGCGCCGTCGGAATCAGTGGACGGCCGACGGGCTACAGACGAATAGGACGAAAGGAACACCACGTCACGGAGCTGTCCCTCGCCCGGATCGTCGCGTGGGACGACACGTACCGAGAACCCCGAGCAGAAGCGGTGCGCCGGGACGGCGACTACTCCGAAGCGGCCGTCGCCGCGCGGTAACGCGGGATGAGCCGTTACCGACAGAGTCAGCAAATACCGAACGCGGGTCTGGTTCAACGGCGAACCAAGGGGGATCAACGGCGATCCCCCGGGCCCGCTCGGGTCACACCGAGCGGAGCCTTCACCCCCGGACAACAGAAAATATCGCGGTTCGCACGGCCCGTGACAGCATGACGGCATGGAGCCGAGCACTCCGCCGGGGACGACTGCGTCCGCGATTCTGTGGCTATGGCCTGGGCAGGCGATCTATCGCGGACCGTCCCTGCGTCCGGACGCGCATTCCACCGCCGTGAACTGTCTGGCCGTTGGGTTGGACGCGCCGTTCACACTCGCGACCGATGCCGTCACGCACACCGTGCGCAGCGCGCTGATCCCGCCGCGCCGGGTGCACCGCGTCGTCGCGGGCGGCGACCAGATGATGTTCTGCTATCTGGATCCGGGGTCGCGGGGCGCCCGAGCCTGCCGGGATCGGATGATCCGGTGGCACGCTGAATTCGGACTCGGCCATCGGGCGGAGGCCGCGCTCGCCACGGCTGCGAGCGGCACGTGCCCCGATCCGCGCTCGCTGGCCGAACTCATCGGCGCCGGGCCGGTCCCCACGCCGGACGACCGGGTAGCCGAGGCGATGGCGACCCTCCTCGCCCATCCCGCGCGGGAGTTCACCGCCGCCCGGTTCGCCGCGGCCGCGCACCTGTCGGAGTCGCGCTTCCTGCATCTGTTCGCCGCCCAGGCGGGCACCTCGTTCCGGCGGTACCGGCTGTGGGCCAGGATGCTCGGCGTCGGCCGCGCGCTCGCCGAGGGCGCGAACCTCACCGCCGCGTCGGCCGACGCGGGCTTCGCCAGCCCCTCACACTTCAGCGACGCTTTCCGCACCCTGTTCGGCTTGTCGGCCACCACACTGCTCGCCACCGGAGTACGGATCGTCGTGCTGGACGAAGCGGAAGGGATCGAATCGGGCGTCCGAACGCGCTAGGCTACAAATTAGAACACGTTTCATTTCGGAGGAGACTCGATGGCCACACAGATTCGCGACGTGGTGGAGCAATACGTCAAGCTGGTCGGCTCGGGGCCGACCGAGGACATCGTCGCCCTGTACGCGCCCGACGCGATCGTGGAGGACCCCGTCGGCACTCCACCCAAGCGCGGCCACGAGGCCATCCGCGAGTTCTACGAGGTGATCGCCGCACTGGATCGGGAGACCGAGCTGCGGCCGGAGGACGTGAGAATCGCGGGCAATCAGGCCGCGTTCCCATTCACCATCGTCACCAAGGTCGGCGGACAGCGCTTCGTCCTGTCACCGATCGATGTGATGGAGTTCGACGAAGAAGGCCGGATCACCGGGATGCGCGCCTACTGGAGCCAGGAGGACATGCGGGTCGAGCCCGAGTAGCGCGCGCGGCGGCCGGGTGCGCCAGGTCACATCGCGGCCCCATCACATTCCGGCACGGTCTCTCGTCCGAGAAGTAGGAACCACATCCGCTGATCGAAGGAGATCGACATGAGCGCCACCCGTATCGCCGCCGTCACCCCGCAACACGCGGGACCGACGACCAAGTTGCTCTACCGGCTGGCCAAGCGCCGCTTCCGCGAAGTGCCGGAGCCCTTCGCCGTCACCGCCAACCATCCGAAATTGCTGAGGGCCAGCGCGGTCCACGAGACCATGGTCGGCAAGGCCAGCACCGCCCTGCCCGCCGTCATCCGCGAGATCGCGGTGTATCGCACGGCGTGGACGATCGGCTGTTCGTGGTGCGTCGACTTCGGAGCCATGCTCATGCGCCTGGGCGAGCTGGACGTCGCGCGGCTGGAACACATCGCCGACTACGCGACCTCGCCGCTGTACTCCGACGACGAGCGCGCCGCCATCGCCTACGCCGACGCGATGACCGCAACGCCGACCACGGTCACCGACGAACAGGTCGCCGACCTGGAGCGGCGCTTCGGCCGAGCGGGTGTGGTGGAGCTCAGCTATCAGATCGCGCTGGAAAACTCACGCGCCCGGTTCAATTCGGCGCTCGGGATCACGGCGCAGGGTTTCAGCACCGATTCGTGCCGGGTGCCCTGGTCGTGAAAAGGGCCGCGGCGCTGCGGGAATGGTGCGATCCGACCTGGTACTTCGGCGCCGCGTTCACCCGGGGCTGTCGTTACGGCCCGGAATGCACTAAGAATAAGAGGTGTTGACGTCGCCTGGCCGTGCCGCGGCCGGCGGGCTACCTTCGCGAGTTTCGGTGCGGGGTAACGGCGTCTTCGGTTTCTCGAGTTCCCCTCCGCCCGACCGTTTGGAGCCGCATGCTCGACGAACAGACCCCGGACGACGACGTCGCACGGCTGGCGAGACGAGTCGAGAAGGCCCGCGGCCGTCTCGCCTACCAGTTCGACCCGGCTCTGACCGGCGCGCTGTCGGAGGAGGAACTGCTCGCTGAACGCGAACTGGCCGAACGGATCCGGACCCAGGACCGCGAACAGCGCTGGAAGCACGCCGAGGCGGGCGCCGCGGCCTCCGACCGGGCGCGGCACACTGCGGAGGCCATCGAGAAGGCCGAGATCAGGGACCTGCTGTTGGCGCGCAAGGCGATTGCCGCGCAGCGGCGCGCGTCCAGCCCGCACGCCAGGTTGGCGTCGCTGTACCGGCACCGCTCCTGGTCGCTCGGCGCGCTGGCCGGCGTGGTCGCCGCCGGAATGCTGTGGTCGGCGGTCAACGTTCAGCACAACATCGCCCCGGGTGGCCCGGACGACCCACTGTACTGGTTCAGCTACCTGCTCGAGGCGATGATCAGCGTGTCGCTGATCATCATCATGATCGGCACGAACAAGGTCACCGAATGGGGCGTGCTGGACAACCGGAGCCAAGTGGCGGCGGCGGAAATGGCCCTGCTCGCGCTCACCGTCGGACTGAACACCTACCCGTACGTGAGCGCCGGGCGATGGTTCGACGCCGCCGTGCACGGTGTCGCCCCGGTGATGATCGGCGTCGCCCTGCTCATCCACGATGCCGCGAGCGCGCGATACGGACGCGCGATCGGCTATGCCACCGAGCAGGTGCGGAGCTTGCCCGACCCGACGGGGCACGACCCCTTGCCGGAACGCTCCGCGGCGGACAGCCTGTCCAGCGCGGACGCTGACTTCCCAGTGGATCTGCACACCCCCGTGGTGCAGGGCGCACACAGCTAGACCTATCAGCCTGCGGTGCGGGCAAGTCGTCGAAGAATGCCCGCTCTACTTCCGCGCCGGCGCGCGAGCCGTCGAGCCCTGTGCTCGCGCTCCGGTGATCAGTACGGATACCGGCGTTCGACCGCTTCCTTGGCCTCTTTCAGGCCGCACCCGGTGAGTTCGCGATACCGCTTGATCGCGTGAATCTTCTTGCCCTGCGCCAGAAGCGCATCGATCTCGGCCATGCCGTCGCCGCGCGGGACCGCCGGCACGGCACGCGGCGGCACGGCCGCTGCCTGCGCCTCGATGCCCAGATGGGTCATGATCAGGTCGAGCTTGGCGTGCAGGGCGTCGACCTTGCGCTCCAAGCGCCGGTTGGCGAACATGCCCCGATGGTATCGACCCCGGCCGCGTCAGGCCGCGTCGAGCACGGCGTCGGCGAGACTCGACATCGTCTCGAAGCGCGCCAGATCTCCCGCCAGCTCCAGCAGCCGGTCCACACACCGGGGTCCGGTCACCAGGCGCATCCTACGGCCGGTCTGGGCCAGCATGGACCGCGCGTCGACCAGGACGTGCAACCCGGCGACGCCGAAAAACGTGATCTTCGACAGATCTACGACCACCAAAGGCGCCGCCGTGCCCAGCGAGCCGATCAGCCTGCGTCGAAACACTTCGACGGTGTAATGATCGACTTCGCCCGCGAGCGCGCACAGCGTGACCGAGTCGCTCGGCACTGTGACCGAAATCTTGAGCCGCTCGGCGGGGTGATCGGCATTGCGAGCGGCGGTGAGAACGTACGTGGGGTTGGCCAAGCCTGTCGACATGAGGACCTCGGTCCAGTCGCCCGCGAGCAATCTCGGAAACGGGCTTGCTCGCGGGTTCAATGATGCGCCCCGGAGAAAAACGCCGGAACTAGGCTGTCTGCTCAACCCTCACAGGGGAGTACCCCCTGCGACGGGTCGCCACACCCGAATTACGCCGACTTCTCCCGGCGCTCCGGCCGCTGCGCCTTGCGCGGCACGATGGTGGGCAGGACGTTGTCGTTGACCGTATCCGCGTTGACGACGACCTTGGCGACGTCGTCGCGGCTGGGGATGTCGTACATCGCGGGCTGCAGGACTTCCTCCATGATCGCCCGCAGGCCACGCGCGCCGGTGCCGCGCAGAATCGCCTGGTCGGCGACCGCCTCCAGCGCGTCGTCGGTGAACTCGAGGTCGACCCCGTCCATCTCGAACAGCCGGACGTACTGCTTGACCAGCGCGTTCTTCGGTTCGGAGAGGATCTTGACCAGCGATTCCTTGTCCAGGTTCGTCACCGACGCAACCACGGGCAGGCGGCCGATGAACTCCGGGATCAGGCCGAACTTGATCAAGTCCTCTGGCATGACCTCCGCGAAGTGATCGGTGGTGTCGATCTCGGCCTTCGACCGCACCTCGGCGCCGAAACCGATGCCGCGGTGGCCGGTGCGGTCGGAGATGATCTTCTCCAGACCGGCGAAGGCGCCCGCCACGATGAACAGCACGTTGGTGGTGTCGATCTGGATGAACTCCTGGTGCGGGTGCTTGCGCCCGCCCTGCGGCGGCACGCTCGCCTGAGTGCCCTCCAGGATCTTCAGCAGGGCCTGCTGCACGCCCTCGCCGGACACGTCACGGGTGATCGACGGGTTCTCGCTCTTGCGGGCGATCTTGTCGACCTCGTCGATGTAGATGATGCCGGTCTCGGCGCGCTTGACGTCGTAGTCGGCCGCCTGGATCAGCTTCAGCAGGATGTTCTCGACGTCCTCGCCGACGTACCCGGCCTCGGTCAGCGCGGTGGCGTCGGCGATGGCGAACGGGACGTTCAGCATCTTCGCCAGGGTCTGGGCGAGGTAGGTCTTGCCGCAACCGGTGGGACCGAGCATCAGGATGTTGGACTTGGCCAGCTCGACGGTCTCGCCGCGGCTGTCCCGCCCCTTGTCACCGGCCTGGATGCGCTTGTAGTGGTTGTAGACGGCCACCGCGAGAGTGCGCTTGGCGGTGTCCTGGCCGATCACGTAGTTCTCCAGGAAATCCCGGATCTCGGCGGGCTTGGGCAGCTCATCGAGCTTGACCTCGCTGGACTCGGCGAGTTCCTCCTCGATGATCTCGTTGCAGAGATCGATGCACTCGTCGCAGATGTACACCCCTGGTCCCGCAATGAGCTTCTTGACCTGCTTCTGGCTCTTTCCGCAGAACGAGCACTTCAGCAGATCGCCGCCATCTCCGATGCGCGCCATCTCGTGGGTCCCTACTTCCTTGTCCGCGTGCAACCGTCCGTCCAGGTTGCCAGCTGTCCACCACTTTCGCAGCCGCAAACGCATCGGCTGATTTCGTGGCCGGTGGGGCAGTGCCGTCAACCGGGAGCAAAGGTCCCTAGGTTGACCGTACCCGGTGTTCGGGATGGAGGTCGACAACTCGCGCATGTTTCTCGCGCGGGTTGTGCGAGTCGTCACGAGCCATACCTCCGCACCGCCCGCCGCGCGGCGCCGTCGGTTCGAACAAATTCTCGAACCGCGGCGGCGCGAGGGCGGCCCGGCCGGGCGGTATGCCCCATTGCGTACTTCCCGGCCGGAATTCCCTGTCACAAAGCAATTTAGAGCGAACAGCCCCGGGATCGGCAATTCGCCCCCGCCGTCCCGGCCCCGGCCGGAAACGACGATTCGCGCCTTATTTCTGCGCGCTCAGCTTCCGGTAGTCGAACACCGTGTCGATGATCCCGTACTCCTTGGCCTCCTCGGCCGTCAGGATCTTGTCGCGGTCGGTGTCCTTGCGGATGGTGTCGGCGTCCTTGCCGGTGTGCCGCGCGAGCGTGCTCTCCATCAGGCGACGCATGCGCTCGATCTCGGCGGCCTGGATCTCCAGATCCGACACCTGGCCCTGGATGCCGCCCTCCAGCGAGGGCTGGTGGATCAGCACGCGCGCGTTGGGCAGGCAGGCGCGCTTGCCCGGCGTGCCCGCGGCCAGCAGCACGGCGGCGGCCGAGGCGGCCTGGCCCAGGCAGACGGTGGCGACGTCGGCGCGCACGTACTGCATGGTGTCGTAGATGGCCATCAGCGAGGTGAACGAGCCACCCGGCGAGTTGATGTACATGGTGATGTCGCGGTCGGGGTCCAGCGACTCCAGCACCAGCAGCTGCGCCATGATGTCGTTCGCCGAGGCGTCGTCCACCTGCACGCCGAGGAAGATGATGCGCTCTTCGAACAGCTTGTTGTACGGGTTGGACTCCTTGACGCCGAAGCTCGAGTGCTCGATGAACGACGGCAGGATGTAGCGCGCCTGCGGGCTCTGCGGTGCCATGCCGGACAGGCCGGCGCGCGGGTCGATCGAATTGGCCATCTTCGTCTCCAAAGTCGGTGCGGCGGCCGGACGTTCGAGGTGTCCGGGGGCCTGTGGGTGATCCGGTGCGTTACTTCTTGGCGCCGTTGGCCTGATTCGCGTGGCTGATCACGTGGTCGATGAAGCCGTATTCCAGGGCTTCGGCCGCGGTGAACCAGCGGTCGCGGTCGGCATCGGCGGTGACCTGCTCGACCGACTTGCCGGTGTGCTGCGCCTGCAGTTCGTTCAGCTCACGCTTCGTGTGCGCGAACTGCTCGGCCATGATCGCGATGTCGGCCGCCGAGCCGCCGATCCCCGCCGAGGGCTGGTGCATCATGATCCGCGCGTGCGGCAGCGCGTAGCGCTTGCCCTTGGTGCCCGCGGTGAGCAGGAACTGCCCCATGGACGCGGCCAGGCCCATGCCGTAGGTGGCGATGTCGCACTCGGCGAACTGCATCGTGTCGTAGATGGCCATGCCCGCGGTCACCGAGCCGCCCGGCGAGTTGATGTAGAGCGAGATGTCCTTGGTGGGATCCTCCGCCGAGAGCAGCAGGATCTGCGCGCACAGCTTGTTCGCGATGTCGTCGTCGACCTGTGTGCCGAGGAAGATGATGCGCTCACGCAGCAGGCGCTCGTACACCGAATCACTGAGGTTGAGACCAGCAGTCGCGGTTGTCATGACCCCTGCCTGGTTGATTGTCACGGATACCTGCCTTCTCTCGCCGGCTCGTTGCGGATTGCCACATAGCCATCACTGGTTGGATATGCCGCACCCGGTCGGACATGGCCATCCAACTTGTCGTCACAAACATTAACGAAGCAGGGCGGCACCGAACTCCCGGTACCGCCCTTTCTTCGCTCACAGCGCAATCAGCGCACCTCGCGGGCGTCGATCACGCCGACATTCCATGGAATTATTCGGCGTCCGCCGGGGCCGTCTCGACGGCCGCGTCCTCGTCGGCGGAATCGGCGGGGGCGCCGAACATTTCGGTGGTGTCCACCGAGTTGCCCGCGGAGTCGGTGACGGTCACCTGGCCGACCACGCCCGCCAGCGCCTTGCCGCGCCGCACGTCGGCGAAGATCGCGCCCAGCTGGCCCGCCTGCTGCACCTGCTGGATGAACTGCTCCGGCGACAGGCCGTAGCGCTGCGACTGGAACAGGATCCGCTCGGTGAGCTCCTCCTGGCCGACCTGGGTGCCCTCCGCCTCGGCGATCGCGTCCAGCAGCAGCTGGGTCTTGACCGACTTCTCGGCGGCCTGCTTGGTGTCGGCGTCGAACTCCTCGCGGGTGCTGCCCTGCGCCTCGAGCGCCTCGGCGAACTTGGCCTCGTCGTGGTCGAAGCCGTGCACCGCGTCGTGGGTCACCGCGTCGATCTCGGCCTTCACCACGGCCTCGGGCAGCGGCACCTCGACCTGCTCGAGCAGGGTGTCCAGCACCTTGTCGCGGATCTCGCCCGCCTGCTGCACCTTCTTGACCCGCTCGACGCGGCCGCGCAGATCGTCCTTCAGCTCCTCCAGCGTGTCGAATTCGCTGGCCAGCTGCGCGAACTCGTCGTCGGCCTCGGGCAGCTCACGTTCCTTGACGGTCTGCACGGTCACGGTGATGACCGCGTCCTTGCCCGCGTGCTCGCCCGCGACCAGCTTCGAGGTGAACTCCTTCGACTCGCCCGCCGACAATCCGACCAGCGCCTCGTCCAGGCCCTCGATGAGCTGACCGGAACCGACCTCGTGGGACAGGCCGGTCGTGGCGGCCTCGGCCACCTCCTGGCCGTCCACGGTCGCCGACAGGTCGATCGAGACGAAGTCGCCGTCCTGCACCGGACGCTCCACCCCGGTCAGGGTGCCGAAGCGCTGGCGCAGCGACTGCAACTGCTCCTCGATGTCCTCGTCGCCGACGGTGAACGCGTCGACGGTGACCGCGATGCTCGCGTAGTCCGGCAGCGTGATCTCCGGCCGCACGTCGACCTCGGCGGTGAAGGCCAGCTCCTGGCCGTCCTCGATCTTGGTGATCTCGATCTCGGGCTGACCGATGACCTTCACCTCGGAGGTGGTGACGGCCTCGCTGTAGCGACCGGGCAGCGCGTCGTTGACGACCTGCTCCAGGATCGCGCCACGGCCGAGACGGGCCTCGAGCAGCTTCGCTGGCGCCTTACCGGGACGGAAGCCGGGGATGCGGACCTGCTTGGCCAGTGCCTTGTACGCGCGGTCGAAATCCGGCTTCAGCTCCTCGAAGGGCACCTCGACGTTGATCCGGACCCGGGTCGGGCTCAGCTGCTCGACGGTGCTCTTCACGGACATGCTCCTTGTTCGTTGTTCGTACTGGTTGACGTTCGTCTTGCGGCGCCCCGCCCCCGGCATTCCGGGATCGGAACGGCGGGCCAGGCGGCCCTACGCCGGCTGCCGCATTCCCCCACCGGCGCCGATCCGAACCGGAGTCCCGGCCTCGGCCGAGACGACGAGGGGTGCGGCGTACGCCACGCATCCCGACCAGGTTAGTTGACCGGCCGAGCGGACCTGCATCCGGCGGTGCCCGGCGGGCGACGCGAGCGGCCGGGCTACTTCCCCACCGAGACCGCGTCGGTGACGAAGACCAGCGTCTCGTACGGGGCGATGCCACGCCCGCCCGCGCCGTAGCCCAGCTCCGGCGGCACGATCAGCAAGCGGCGCGCGCCCTCCTTGACGCCGACGAGTCCCTGATCCCAGCCGGGGATGACCTGTCCCCCGCCGAGGGTGAGCTGGAACGGCTTGCCGCGCTGGAACGAGCTGTCCAGCGTCTTCTTGTCCGACCAGGTGACCAGCGCGTAATTCATGGTCAGCTGCTGGCCGGGCACGGCGCCGGGCCCGCTGCCCTCCTTCAGATCCTTGACGATCAGCTGCTTGGGCGGGTCGCAGTTGTCGGGGATGGTGATCTTCGGCGCGGCGCCGAAATCTCCGGTGACGCGGATGTCGTCGGCGGTGCACTCGCGGCCCTTGCTCTGGGTAGCCGGGCGCTGCGCGGAAGGCCCAGCCGCCGCGGTGGTCCGCGTCGTGGAGACGGCGGGAGCGGACTCGTCGTCCGAGCCGCAGGCCGCCAGCACGATGGTGGTCGCGGCGACGGCGCCGATACCGATGATCCTGCCGAGAATGTGCATGCCGCGGACCCTAGACCACGAACGGGCCCCGGGTGGGACGAGCTTCCCGCGACACGCTCGGACCGCCGCGCGGCCCGCTGCGGCTAGGCTGGCGGTGAATTCTCCATCCGGCGTTGTCGATTCCGATCGGCAACCTTCGCAGGACCGCGACGGCGGCCGGTCGTGGCGCCGCCGTCCCCGATGCCATGAGCGTGAGGAGAGTCGGCACATGACCCACATGGCGAGTGCGGGTGGCGATACTTCGGCGGACAACGTCGGCAGCACCGGCGGCCGGACCGTCGCACCGCGTCCCTACCGGCTGGCGGACGTGCCGGGGCCACTGGCACGCGACGAGCTGGCGGCGATCGACGCGTGGTGGCGCGCCGCGAACTATCTCGCGGTCGGCCAGATCTACCTGACGGCTAATCCGCTGCTGCGCGAACCGCTGCGCGCCGAGCACGTCAAACCCAGGCTGCTCGGGCACTTCGGCACGGTGCCCGGCCTGAATCTCGTGTGGGTGCATGCCAATCGCGCGATCCGGCAACTCGGCCTGAACGCCGTCTTCGTCGCGGGCCCCGGGCACGGCGGTCCGGGCCCGAACGCGTGCGGCTGGCTGGAGGGGACGTACTCCGAGGTCTACAGCCACATTCCGCAGGACGCCGCGGGGATGGGCGCGCTGTTCCGCCAGTTCTCCTTTCCCGGCGGGGTGCCGAGTCACTGCGCACCGGAGACGCCGGGCTCCTTCCACGAGGGCGGCGAACTCGGCTATTCGCTGCTGCACGCGTTCGGCGCCGCCCTGGACAACCCCGATCTCACCGTGTTCTGCGTGGTCGGCGACGGCGAGGCGGAAACGGGTCCGCTGGCCACGAGCTGGCATGCGAACAAGTTCCTCAATCCGGCGCGCGACGGCGCAGTGCTGCCGATCCTGGCGCTGAACGAGTACAAGATCGCCAATCCGACCATCCTGGCGCGCATCCCGGAGCCGGAGTTGCTGTCGCTGCTGCGTGGCTACGGTTACGAGCCGATCGTCGTCGCCGGCGACGATCCCGCGGCCGTCCACCAGGCGATGGCCACGGCGGTGGACACGAGCATGGAACGCATCGGGCGGATCCAGGGCGCCGCACGCGACGGCGCCGATGGGGCACGGCCCAGCTGGCCGATGATCGTGCTGCGCACACCCAAGGGCTGGACCTGTCCGCCGGTGGTGGACGGCGACCAGGTCGAGGGCACCTTCCGCGCGCACCAGGTGCCGTTGCCGGGCGCGCGCACCGACGCGGACCACCGCGCGGTGCTGGAACAGTGGCTGCGTTCCTACCGTCCGGAGGAACTGTTCGACGACGACGGCAAGCCGGTGCCGGAGCTGACCGCTCAGGTACCCGTCGGCGAACGGCGGATGAGCGCCAACCCGGTCGCCAACGGCGGTACGCTGTTGCGCGACCTGTACCTGCCGGACTGGCGCGACTTCGGCGTCGAGGTCACCGCGCCGGGCGCGACCCGGCACGAGGCCACCAGGGTGCTCGGTGGCTGGCTGCGTGAGGTCACCAGGCACAATCCGGACAACTTCCTCACCTTCGCGCCGGACGAACTGGCCAGCAACCGCTTGCAGGACATCCTCGAGGTCACCGGCCGCAACTGGCAGGCGGAGATCGACCGCCGCGACCAGAAACTCGACCGCGGCGGCCGGGTGATCGAGGTGCTGTCCGAACACATGTGCCAGGGACTGCTGGAGGGCTATCTACTGACCGGCAGGCACGGCGTGTTCACCTGCTACGAGGCGTTCATCCACATCGTGGACGCCATGTTCAACCAGCACGCCAAATGGCTCGACGCCAGTTCGGCGGTGCCGTGGCGGCGTCCGATCCCCAGCCTGAACTACCTGTTGTCCTCGCACGTGTGGCGCCAGGACCACAACGGCTTCACCCACCAGGACCCCGGATTCCTGGACGTGGTGCTGAACAAGAAGGCCTCGATCGTGCGGGTGTACCTGCCGCCGGACGCGAACACGCTGCTGTCCACCTACGACCACTGCCTGCGCTCCCGCCACTACGTGAACGTGGTGGTCGCGGGCAAGCAGCCGCAGGCCGACTGGTTGTCGGTGACCGAGGCCGCCGAGCACTGCGCACGCGGGATCGGGATCTGGCCGTGGGCGGGCCACGGCGACGAGGTGGGCACCATGCCGGACGTGGTGCTCGCCTGCGCGGGAGACATACCGACGCTGGAGACCCTCGCCGCGGCCGCGATCCTGCGCGAACGTCTGCCCGACCTGCGCGTCCGGGTGGTGAACGTAGTCGACCTGATGCGGCTGCAAACGCAGGACGAGCACCCGCACGGCCTGCCGGACAGTGAGTTCGACACGCTCTTCACCCAGGACCGGCCGGTGATCTTCGCTTTCCACGGCTATCCGTGGCTGATCCACCGGCTGACCTATCGGCGCACCAACCACGACGAACTGCACGTGCGCGGCTATCGGGAGCGCGGCACCACGACCACGCCGTTCGACATGGTGATGCTGAACGATCTGGACCGCTACCACTTGGTGATGGACGTGATCGATCGGGTGCCGTCCCTGCGCGAGCGGGCCGCGGGGCTGCGGCAAGAGATGGTCGACGCGCGGTGGACGGCCCGTGCGTGGACCAGGGAACACGGCGAGGACCTCCCCGAGGTCGCCGACTGGAACTGGCCTTACCAGCGGAACTGAGCCCCACGAACCCGGCGGTAGAAAGTACGATCGACCGTATGGAAAGTGGTCAGCGAACCGCCGAGATCACCGACAAGCGCCTGTTGCGCGGTGCGAAGACGCGTGCCACGGTGCTGCGGCATGCGGTCGACATCGCCTCGCTCGACGGATTGGACGGCCTGAGTTTCGGCAGGCTGGCCGAAGACACCGGTCTGAGCAAGGCCGGAATCCAGACCCTCTTCCGCACCAAGGAAGCACTCCAACTGGCCACCATCGATCACGCACGCGACCGCTTCGTGGAAGCGGTCGCCGAACCCGCACGGTCCGCGCCGCACGGCGTCGCCCGTCTGCGGGCCTTGGTGGAGCACTGGATGGTCTATGCCACGACGCCGCTGTTCGCGGGCGGATGCTTCCGCGTCGCGACCATGGCCGAGCACGACAGCAAGCCGGGCCCGGTGCGCGACGCCCTGCTCCGCGATCAGGGAGCGTGGGTTCGGCTGCTGGCGCGGGAGCTGCGCGCGGCGGCGTCCGCCGGTGAGATCCCTCAACTGGACGCCGATCTGGTCGCCTTCCAGATCGATGCGGTGCTCTGCGCGACGAATACCGCGCTGCGGATCGGTGATCCGGAGGCCGCCGACCGCGCCCACCGCATCGTCGAAGGCTTTCTGCGACCATCGTGAACTCGCGCTATACGCGTTGAGTATGACTCGAATCGAATTGTCGCAGGTACCAGGACATTCGGAAATCTCGGACACGAGCCCGCACGACCTTGTATCTTGCGAACAACGCGTTCCGCGCGTTTCCGAAGCAACTCCCCCATCCGTCGCCGTTGCCGGAGGGCGCGCAGAAGGGCGGTTCCCCATGAACCACACAGCCGAGGCGACCGGGTTCGAAATCCTAGGTGCGATCTTGATGGTGGCCTGGATGGTCGTCATGTGGGCGGCCGTCGGCGTGCTCGCCATCGCGATGCGCAAACCGTTGCGACCATGGATGTTCCGCACCGCGCTCGGTGTGATCGCGTTGGGCGTCATCGCCCAGATAGGTCACTTCCAGGAGCACGTGGCACAGGTCGGATACTGGGTCCAGCACCCAAACTCACCGGCGTGGATGACGCCGTGGGGCACCGGCTTGGCCAATGGATTCGGCCAGGTCAACCATATGAAGCCGTCGCTCGGGATGGAAATCTTGCACTTGGTCGGCAATTTCCACTTCCTCGCCGGACTGGTCGGTGTCGCACTGGTCACCCACCACGCCCTGGAGAGCAAGGCGCGCAAGTGGGGCCGCATGGGCGTACTGATGCAGGGCATCCACGGACTCGAGCATCTCGCGCTCACCCTGACGGTCGCCTTCGGCACCAAAGCGATCGGCCTGTCGACCTTCTTCGGCCTGCTCGACCCGGGAGCCGGTGCGTCGACCTACCGCATCTGGTGGCATTTCCTGGCCAACGTGATCGGCACGAGCATCTTCGCCATGGCGCTGTACTACCTGTGGCAGGAGCGCGCCGTGATCGAAGCCCCGTTCCGCGACCCCGCCGCCGCGAAGCCGAGCCGCGCGCCCGCGGCGGCCACGGGTTCAGGGGCCCCGGCATACGCGGCGGTCACCGAGGCCTGATCCAGCAACCCTAAAAGGGCGTCTGCCATCGCGGCAGGCGCCCTTTTCGTGTATGCGCGAAGGGCTTTCCGTCGCAGCCCGTTCATCAGCCCACAGCGGCGAGCCGCGCGGCACTGCCGCTGCCCTTCTTCGCCCCCGCATCCCGCGCGCATGCCGGCTCCACCTCCGCGGTCAGCACGGCCCTGGCGTGGTGAGTGCAACGAAGACACAGCCCCCGTGCCCCGGCCGGTCGTGCTACCCACGTCACTTTCGGCGAGAGCGCCGCATCACTGCCGCGCCCCCTACCCGGCCCGCCGGAAGGCCGCACCGTCCCGAAAAAGCATCGCGTCGAGCAAGTTTCGCAAAGCCCCCGGGTTACAGGCGGTCGGCATCACCCCTGGTCAAGACGCCGACCCACGCCGGAAACTCCGCAATTCTTCCCAAGTATGGGAAAGCACTCGACAAGGTATCGACCCGTCGATTAATGTGACGTTATCCAACGGCACGATAGATAGGGACCCGCCGATCGGACCACACCGGGCCGATCTCCGATCCCGAGGTGGCGAGATGAACGGACGCGAACGATGACCGGCATCACGCCGCACCAGCGACGGACACAGACCTGGCTCGTCCGCCCGCTGATCGTGAGCGCGATAGCGGCCACGCCGGAAACCCCGGCGCCGGCCGAAGCGCTGGCCGGGCCCGACGCGATCGTCGCGGCACCGCGCCCCGCAGACCCGGGCCGCCACGGAGACGACAGGCCGGGCTCTTCCCATCCCGACAACCGGGACCGAGCCGACCGGCACCGGCCCGCGGACCAGACGTCCGCGACGGATGCCGCCCCGATCCCTTCCCCGCCCCCACCTCGCGCGGCAACCCCGACCATCGACGTTCGCCGCACCGCCGCCGCTCGAACCGTGTCGCCGCGCACGGCTCGAATTCCGAACGGAGACTTACGATGACCGCCACGACCAACTCCGCCGCACGGCGACTGCTCGCCTGTACCGCGATCGTCGGCATCCTCACCGCCGGCGCCGTCGGCATCGCGGGCGCCGAGTCGCACTCGGGCCCCTCCGACCCGCGCAACGGCACCGGCGACACCAACGGCTGGCACCAGATCGACCCGATGGGCTACAACCACCGCGACAACGACCCGCTCCGCGCAGACGAGCACGACGACGCCATCCGCGACTACCACCAGCGCCAGAGCACCCCTGCGCCGGCCGACACCACCACGGGCAACAATTCCGTCAGCCCCAGCTGGTCGCGCGTCGCCCGCCCGGACGGCAGCGGCTACACCGTCTGCCGCCCGCAGGCCCGCTGGTGCCAGTGATCGCCGGACCGGCTCACTCACTCGCACCCACAATCTTCCGCGACGTCCTTCTGGACTGATCGTACCGCTGTCTAGCGGCACATTACTTGAAGTATCACCAATCCCGGAAATCCACTCCGGCCGGGATAGCGCACGAAAGAGAAACGCCAATGATCAACATTAACGGGCTTCGCCGGACGACCGCGTGTAACGACAAGCGCGGCACGGCACGGACGCTCACCCTGCTGGCGGCGGCAGCGGTGGCGGCGGGCGGCCTGAGCCTCGGCGCGGGCACCGCCGAGGCTCAGGGCGCTGCCTGCCTCTGGGCCGGTGGCGCCTACGGCCAGGGCACCACCGTCGTCGCGGGGGGCTCGACCTTCACCTGCGGCACCGACGGGGTCGGCGCGCCCTACTGGCACCGCGGACACAATGTGCGGCAGGCCAGCACCGTGCCCAACCCGGGCGCGTACACCCACCCCGCGGGCCTGTTCAGCCCCGGCGCCCGCCAGTACGGCACGGAATACAACGACTACTGCGTCGGAAGCCAGCTCATCGAGGGTTCCGAGGACGTCTACCAGGTCGTCTCGGACGGACGCGGCTCCGTGTGGTGGAAGGCCGCGGGATCGATCGACCAGTGGGCCTTCGATCCCGGCACCGGGCCGCAGCATTCCTGGCGGTCGTCGAGCCTGTGCTACGACGGCTCCCTGACCTGACCCCTGACCGACCTTCCTACCGGCACGCCCGTGACCGCCGCCGCGGTTACGGGCGTGTTCGCGTTCGCGCGGGCCTTCGCTCCGATTCCAGCCGAATCCGCTCCTCGAGGTGATCCGGTACGTGCCAGCTGATGTCGGCCCTGGTAGCCGCCATCAGCTTTCTGCGTACGGTCGCCACCTGCGCATCGACCGTCCGGATCGAGCTGCCCCTGCGCGCGGCGATGGCGCTGTTGGCCCAGCCCGCGGCGGCCAGCACGGCGACCTCGCGTTCCGCGGGCGTCAACTCGTCCCAGCGCGAGGCCGTCGACCTGGCCTGCGACCGCCGCGCAGGCAGCAGCCGATCGGCGGGCAACCTGCCCAGCAGCAGTAATTGCAGTTCGTCGCGTTCGGGACGCAGGCGGGCGCCGCGCTGAACCGCCGCTTCGTGCGCCTCAGCGCCGAGGACCGCGGTGACCGCCGCGACCGCCTGAGCGGTGCCCCTGGCCACCAGGGTCACCCGGTCTGCGACGATGCCCATGGAGCGGTGCAGCGTAGCGATCCCGCCTTGCAGATGGGCGATCTCGGTGGCGGCGGCGATCGCTTCGGCGCTGTCGGTGTCCCCCGCCTCGATCCGGGCGGACAGCAGGTAGGTCAGCGCCATCATCATGAAATGCGCGACCCAGCCCGCCGTCCAGGTGTCCCCCGTGATCAGCAGGCGTTCCAGGGTGGACCGCCCGAGCGTGACCGCCTCTCGCGGATCGCCGTGCCGGGACACCGCGATCATCCAGGCCAGCTCCGCCCATGAGGTCGCCCAGCCCGCGTCGGAAGCGACGGCCCGGTCCAGATGCCTGCGCGCGGCCCCGAGCGCGACGTCCGCGTCACCAAGGTTCGCGTACGTGAGCGCCTCGAACAATTCGCTGCGCTGCTCTCCGGCCCGGTCGCCCAAGGTGGCGAATTTCCTGCGCGCCCTGGCCAGCACGTCCACCGCCCGGATGTCGAGATGGATCAGCAGCAGTTCGAGTCCCCAGGTGAACTCCACCGCGGCGGGCAGGCCGACATCGGTCGCCGTCGTCTCCCGCCAGCCGCGCCGAAGCTCCGCGTCGGACAGGCACTCCGCGGCGCATTCGTCCAACAACTGCGCGGTATAGGCGTGTCTGCCCTGCCAGATGGCGATCCAGCCCACCAGCGCGGTCGCGTTGATCCGCAGCCGGGTCGGCGGCGGCTCCACCTGCGCGGTGACTTCCAGCGCCTGTTCGGTCAGGCTGGTGATGGCGCGGTTGGACCCGGTGATGAACGGCACGCGCAACGCCATCAGCGTCGCGGCGGTCTCCAGCCCGACCACGGCCTCCTCCGGATCGGCGAGACTGGTCTCGACGGCGATGAGGATGTTGTCCCAGGCCGCCCGGGCCCAGGCGATCCACTCCTGCTCCCGCGGGCCGTACCAGGTGGCCGGGCCCGCTGCCACGCGGTCGCGATAGTGCCGCCGATGCCGGGCGAACAGCCGCGCCTCGTCCAGGTGATCGCCGCGGGCCGACAGCCGGTCGCGCACGAACACCCGAACGCTTTCCAACAGGTAGTAGCGCACCGTCGAGGTGGTGATACGGGCCGACAGCAGCGAGCGTTCCACCAGGCGCTCGAGCAGCCCCTCGATTCGCTCCGCGGGCAACGTCGCGTCCGCGCACACCGCGACGATCGCGTCCACGTCGGCCCCGCCGCACGGCGTCTCGTCGTCCTCGGCGTCGCAACCGGTGGCGAACACGGACAAGCGGTCCAGCAGCAACTGCTCCGACGCGGTACACAGGCCGTAGGACCAGGCGATCACGTCACGCACGCTGCGGTGCCGTTCGCCGATGCCGCCCCTGGCCCCGTGCGTCCACTGCAGGCGGCGATCGTCGGTGTCACCGGACAACTCGCGCAACAGGATCGCCGGTGGCCGGTGCAGCAGCCGCGCCGCGGCCAGGCGGATGAACAGCGGGTTGTTGTCGACGTGCCCGCAGATGCGGGTGGCGATGGCGAGCTGGCCCGGATCCTCGGAGATCGGCCGCCCGGTGCGCTCGGCTCGCCGCCGGAACAGTTCGAGGGCGTGCACGCTGGACAGCGGAGGCACGGCTACCAGCTGCTCGTCGATCCAGCCGATCGGCTCCCGGCTGGTCGCGACGATGGTCAAGCCGGGGGCCGCCTGGAGCAGTCCGATGATCAGCGGGCCGACTCCGGCCAGCACGTGTTCGCAGTTGTCCAGCACCAGGATGGTCCGGTGCGTCTCGCCATCGGCGAGACCGTCGGCGAAGATCTCCACCAAGCCGTCCCAGGCGGAGCGGCCCGCGATGCCGTTCTTCGCGACGGACAGCAGCACCTCCTCGGCGACCGCCCCGGTCTCCGCGCCGGGCACCAGCCGGGCCAGGCGCGTCCAATACACCGGGTGCCGCGCCGCGCCGCGATAGCGCCGTACGGCTTCCACCGCCAACGTCGTCTTGCCGATGCCGCCGGGCCCGACCAGGGTGATCAACCGGGCGCTGGACGAGCTCAGCAGGGCTTCTATCCGCCGCAGTTCGGCATGCCTGCCCACGAACTCGACGGGCGCGGCGGGACCGTTGTCACCACCGCTGTTCACCTCCGACATGCCGACGCACCTACCGATCCAGACAATCACCGCTCGAGCAGCCTAATGGGCGCGGCCGGGGGAAGAGTTTCGCACGCCTCCGGCCCGGTCGCCGGGGAGGCAGTCGTCTATCGATCCCGGCTCCCCCCTCGACGGCGCCGGCTGGGCCGCCGCTCGGATTCGTAGCGCACCCGATCGGCGAGCTCGTCGGGGATGTGGGCCGCGATGTCGGCGCGCGAGGCGATCTCCAGCTTCTGCCGGATGGCGGCGACCTGCGCGTCGACCGTGCGGATGGAGCTGCGCCGCCGCCCGGCGATGGCGCTGTTGGGCCAGCCGGCCGCCGCGAAGACGGCGACATCGCGCTCGGCGTCCGACAGATCGTTCCAGCGGGAAGCGGGCCGCCGCGACACCGGCCGGGAGGCCGCCGGGCGATCCGGGCGCCGGGAGGCCGGGACCGGATCCGCGGTGGAACACCACAGTGCGTCCAGTTCGGGCCGCAGTCGCGTTCTGCGCTCGGCGGCGGCATAGGCCCGGTCGCCGAGCACCGCGCGGGCGGCCTCCGCCGCGCCGCGGAGTTCGGCGGCGATCAATGGAACGCGTTCGACGGAGATGCCCATCGAACGCTGCCGCGTCTTGAAACTGCCGACCAGATACGCGATCTCCGTCGCGGTGTCGGCGCACGCGGCGCGATCGCGGCCCTCGGCGCGCTGCGCGAGCAGGACCTGGGCCAGCGCGACGATGTGCGCGCCCACCGCCCAGCTCGCCGTCCAAGTGTCCTGCTCACCGCGGTGGCGCGTGAGCACACCATGGGTCAGCGTCAGCGCCTCGGCGGCGGACCCGTGCTTGGCCAGCGCCACCGCGCGCGCGATCTCGGCCCAGGCTCGCGACAACGTCGAGCCCGACGATGCCGACCGCGCCAGGAACCGCGCGGTGTGCTCCAGCGCCTGCGTCCGGTCGCCGACGAGAGCGGCGCAGAACACCACGAACACGTCACTGCGCTCCGCGCCGATGCGATCGCCCTGTTCGGCGAACTTGTGGCGGGCCCGGGTGAGGATGGTGATCGCGCGCCGGTCGCCGCGCACAAGCATCAGTTCGAGGCCCCACATCCACTCGACCGGCGCGGGCAGCCCGAAATCTGTGTCGGTGTATCGCGGGCCCGCATCCGACGGCAGGGCCGCGCGGTCGGCGAGCAGTTGCGGGATGTGATCGGTCCGCCCCTGCCACAGCGAGTTCCAGCCGAGCAGAGCGGTGGCCAGGTCGGCGAGCCCGGAGGTGCCGGGGCCGGAGCCGCGGGTGGCCTCCAGCGCGCGTTCGGTCAACCGGGTCAGCGCGCCGGCGCCGGACTTGACGTACGGCACCTTCATCGAGAGCAGGACGGTGGCGATCTCGAGGGCGACCACGGCTTCGGCCGGGTCCGCCAACCCGGATTCGATGCCGAGCACGATGTCGTTCCACGCCGACCGCGCCCATGCCAGCCAGGTCTGATCCTGCGGACCGAGCCAGAGGGCCTGTCCGGCGACCACCTTGTCCCGCAGATACCGGCGGTGCCGTCCGGCGAGCCGGTCGAGCTCGGCGCGGCCCCGGCGGCACAGCCGCTCCCTGGCGAACACCCGGACGCTGCCCACCAGGTACCAACTGACCGTGGTCGCGGTGAGGTGCGCGGACAACAGCGACTGTTCGGTGAGCCGCTCCAGCAGATGCTCGATCTCACCGGCGGGCAGGTCGTCATCGGCGCATACCGCGATCGCGGCGTCGAGGTCGATGCCCCCGCGCAGCGACTCGTCGTCGGTCTCGTATCCGGCGGCGAAGACCGACAGCCGCTCGAGCAGCAACTGCTCGGAGGCCCCGCACAGCGCGAACGACCACGCGATCACGTCGTAGACGCCGCGGTGGCGCCGCTCGGCGCCCGCACGTGCTCCGTGGGTCCAGTGCAACCGCTTGTCATCCGCGTCGCCGGTGAGTTCGTGCAGCACCATGATCGGCGGTTGATGCCGCAGGCGCGCCGCGGCAAGTCGGATGAACAGCGGGTTGTGGTCGACCCGGCGGCAGATCCGCGCGGCAACGGCCGTCGCCTCGCGCTCGTCCGGGATCGCGCGTCCGATGAGTTCGGCCCGCTGCCGGAACAATTCGAGCGACTGCCGCGGCGACAGCGGCGGTACGGGCAGGATGTACTCGTCGGCCCAGCCGATCGGTTCGCGGCTGGTGGCCAGGATGGTCAGTCCCGGTGTGCCTTCCAGCAACTCGGCGATCATCGCCGCCACCGCGCCGAGCAGGTGTTCGCAGTTGTCCAGGACTAGCACGGCGCGCTCGGTGCGACGGTCTCCGCTGGTGAAGGTGCGCACCAGCGCGTCGCGGGCCGGCGGCGAACCGGCATCGGCGCACACGGCCGACTGCATCACGTCCTGCGCGGTGGCGGTGCTGTCGGCCTCCAGCCCGGCCAATCGCGCCCAGTACACCGGCCTGCCCCGCACGCGGGCGCCACGGCGTAGGGCCTCCGCGGCTAATCGGGTTTTGCCGATCCCGCCCGGGCCGACCAGGGTGATCAGGCGGGCGCCGCCGTCCAGCAGCGTGCCCAGCCGGTCCAATTCCGTTTCCCGGCCGACGAATTCACTGGTGGATGCAGGCAGCACGTCGCCACGTGCCTGAACCAGGGACATAAAACGAAAGTTAGCCGACGACGCGGCAAAGCGCTCGACAATCAGAGGTTACGTCGACGGTGAAGCCGTCCGCTCGCGCGGTCGCCGGTCCGGTACCCGCTTCCCGCGCCGGTTCCTACCTGGCGGAGGCCATCTGCTGGTAGTGCATCTGGACCACCGCGCTGTCGAAGGTCATCACGTCCACCAGCTGCAAGCCCGACACCACCGCGGGCGTCGGGAACAGCGGAATCCCGCCACCGAGCAGGATGGGATGCACGAACAGCCGGTACTCGTCGATCAGGTCGTGCTTCATGAACGCCGACGCCGTCTCCGCGCCGCCGAACAGGACCATGTCGCATCCCGGCTGCGCGCGCAACGCCGTGACCTCCTCGACGAGGTCCTCCCTGACCACGCGGGTGTTCCACCCCGCGCAGGCCATGGTGCGCGAGAAGACCAGTTTCGGCGTCTCTTTCCAGCACCGCGCGAAGTCCACGTAGAACTCCGAGATCGCCGGATCCACGTCGGCGGTCGGCCAGAACGACGCCATGATCTCGTAGGTCTTGCGGCCGTAGAGGAACAAGTCGGCCGAGCGCAATTCGTCCAGGAACGACTCGCACAGTTCCTCGTCCACCACCGGCCAGTGGACCTCCTGATCCGGCCCTTCCGCGAAGCCGTCGAGCGACATCTGCATCCACAGTGTCACGCTTCCCATGTGCCCACACCCATCTGCTGCCCTTGTGCGACATTCAGATTGTCGGGGGGAGCGACACTTCGGCGCATCGGTAGGTTGCCCGCAGACATACCTAAGTAGGGATGTCAGGCGACTCGGCGCCGCGATCGCGCGCCGGATGGTCCCAATATACCGTTGATCAACGGCACGTTACCGCCACGTATCGCCAATGATGGGAATCTGAAACAGAAATTCTTCGGTCGGCGACGCCAGGCGGTCGGATCAGGCTTCCGGCAGCGCCTCGGCCAGCTCGGCGTCCTGGTCGAGATACCTTGCGACGAGCCGGTTCACGAGTTCGGCGGTGGTCTCCGCCGGGACCGGCCTGGTCGCCGCCAGGCGCTGGGCGAGCTCGGCGACCTGCGCCGGACCGCGTTCGGAGTCCTGGAACGACGCCCACGCGGTGCGCCGGAACAGGTCCACGTAGCGGCGGGCGATCCGCTCCGCGTCGGCGCGCAGCTTCTCCAACTCGCCGAGGACCTCGTCGGCCGGGATGCCCGCGGCCGCCATCTGGTCGAGACTCTGGGTCAGACGGCGGTCCGCGATCCGGTAGGTCGCGGCGTCGACGGGCTCGTACAGACCCGCGGCGACGACCCGGGCCAGACCGTTGGGCACGTCGCGATAGCGCTCCGCCAGTTCGGTCGCCGCGATCGTTTCCCCGGCGTCCACGACGAGCGGCTCGGTCGCGCCGGGCTCGCCGACACCGAGAATGTCCCCCAGGTCGTCGCCACGGTCCCAGGCGTTGAGCAATTCCTTGATGCCGTTGAGCTTGATCCCACGATCGAGCAACCTGCTGATGGTGCGCACCCGATTGAGGTGGTCGGCACCGTAGAACCCGGTACGCCCCTTGACCTGCGGGGGCGGCAGCACACCGCGTTCGTGGTAAACGCGCAGGCTGCGCACGGTCGTACCGGCCTCCCGCGCCAGCTCGTCGATCGTGTATTCCACACCCGCAGTCATACCTCAAGGAAACCACATCGCAACACGTGACGACCGCCGGTGCGCGGCCATTGCCGGGACGACCGACCGGTCTCTAGCGACATTTCAGCAAACATCACTGGCGTGCTGCGACGCGGCCTCCCGAGGGCGCGCCCACCAGCCGTTCTTCCCGCCTCTGGAAATCCATCCGACGCCCGGTTCCGCCGCTGCGCCTATCCTTCCGGCATGGGTGAATCCGCGGGTCTTCCGGCCAGTCTCGCCGACCGCGAGCGCGCGATGCGCGAGCTGACCCACCACCTGGGCACCGGACGGTTGAGCCTGGCCGAGTTCGACGAACTCAGCGCGGCCGTCGCGGCCGCGACCAGCAAGAGTCAACTGGCCGAACTGTTCGCCGACCTGCCGGGCAGCACACCGCCCCCGGCCGAGGTCACCCCGGTCAACCCGCTGCCGCGCCTGGTGGTGCTGGCCGGCGCGGCCGTGGTCTTCTCGGTGGTGCTCGCGGTGACCACGGGCAACTGGCTGTGGCTGCTGATGATATTGGCCGCGCCAGCGCTTTTCATGCTCACCGCGCGCACCACCTGAGACCGCTCACCACCTCGACTTCGGCCGCACGTAGTTGGCCAGGTCGACCAGGCGGTAACGGTGCAGCCGGTGCGGGGCGATCCGGGCCAGCGCCCGGAGGCTCGACTCGAGCCCGCGTTGCAGCCCCAGCGGGGTGAACGGGAAACCGAGCAGGGTGGCCTCCGCAGTGGCGGCCTGACCGCCCGCGCGCACCCACTCCAGCGCCGCGCCCACCACGATCACCTGCAGTTGCAGCGCCCGCGGTTCGTCCGGCGCGGCGTCCAGCCGCGCGGCCGCCTCCAGCAGGTCGGCCTCGGTGGTCTCCGGGATCGGTTGCGAGACCAGCAGCAGACACCCGGTCATGCGCGCCACGTTCTGATACCGCGACGCCTCCGGCACCTGATCGAGCACCTCGACGGCTTCCAGCAGGCCGCCGTCGGCGGCGAGCCTGCGGGCCAGGCCGAACGCCGCGCTCACCACGCCGTGATTGGTCCGCCAGACCGTGCGGTAGTACTCCTCGGCGAGCCGATGCCAGTGGTCGCCCGCGGCATCCCCGAGATGCTGGAGGGTGAGCTCGGCGGTGGCCGCCAGCGCCAGCGCGGGGGCGATCTCACCGGGCAGCATGCCGTGCACCAGGTCGAAGTACTCGTAGGCGCGCTCGTACTGCCCGTCCAGCAGGGCGGCGACGGCCGAGTACCACTCGATGCGCCAGTCCGTGCCGTAGTCCGGCCGCAGATCGGCGAGCCGGTCGCAGGCGGGCACCACCTCGCCCAGGTCCAGGTGCGCGCGCACCGCGGTGAGCGTGCCCTCCAGTTCGAACGTCTCCGGCTCCGGGATGGTCCCGGAGACGATCCGGTCGGCGGTGCGGCGCAACGCGTCCAGGGCGTGCCTCGGATCGCCGTGCAGCAGTGTGGACAGCAGATCGGCGCTGGGATCCTCGCTGTCGATCAGCGGCACCGGCAGGGCGGCGACGACGCTCGGCGCGTCCAGCGCGGGCAGGCGATGCCGCCCGTCGGTCATGCCGTCGGTCTGGCCGATCAACGTCTCGATCCCGAAATCGCCGCGCATCGCGCCGAATTCCAGCGACGCCTGCGGATGTTCCTTCCCGGTGTCGTAGGCCAGCACCATCCGCAGCACGCCGGCGAGCTGGCCGTACATCGCGTAGGCGGTCGGGAAGCGGCGCCGCGGATCCGGATCGGTCGCCCGGCACAGCAGCCTGCGCAACGCCGGATATTCCCGCAGCAGCGGCTGATCGTCCGGCGAAGGGACGCCGGGCAGTTGGTGTCCGTCGGCGTTCTTGGGCATGTCCAGCACCAGCGCGGCCAGCGTCCGCCCCACGGTGTAGATGTCCGAGGCGACCGTCGGGCCGGTCTCGGTGATCTCGGGCGCCTGATAGCCCGGGGTGCCGTAGATGCTGCCGTAGGACTCCATCGCGGCCACCGCGCCGAGGTCGATCAGCTTGACCTCGTCCTCGCTGACCATGATGTTGTCGGGCTTGAGATCGTTGTAGGCCAGGCCGAACGAGTGCAGATAGTCCAGCGCGGGCAGGATCTCCATCATGAACGCGATCGCCTCGGACGCCGGAATACGTTCCGGCGCACGCAGATCCAGCATTTTCTTCAGCGAGCGTCCGCCGACGTACTCCATGACGATGTAGCCGTCGGCCACGTCGCGCCCGGAACGGTGCTTGACGAAGTTGTGGATCTTGACGATGCCGGGATAGGCCACCTCGGAAAGGAATTGGCGTTCGGCGAGGGCCACCACGTGCGCCTCGAAGTCGAGCGGGTTCTGCAACCCCTTCAACACCACCCAGCGGTCGCTCACATTGCGATCGATCGCAAGGTAGATCCATCCGAGCCCGCCGTGGGCCAGGCAGCCCTGCACTTCGTACTGGTCGGCGACCATCTCCCCCGGCTGGAGCAGGGGCCGGAAGTTGAACGGCGAGGCGCATCTTCCGCATTCGCCTTCTACGGCGCCGGGCCGCGCTTCGGTGGTGCGGCCGACCGGCTGCTGGCATTTCCAGCAAAACCGTTTGTGCTCGGGCACTTCCGGGTTCTGCATCACCGCGGTGCGCGGGTCGAGGGGGCTCACCTTGGGCATGGACACCAGGCCGCCGCCCAGTCTGCGCCCGCTCGGCCGCGAGCGCGCGCTGCGCCCGGAACCGGGGTCGGACTCGAGTGCGCCGAGCAACAACTCGGCGGTCCCGATGGTGTGCTCGTCGCCGTCCCGGTCGGCCGGTTCGACGGCGCTCGGAACCGAGTCGACTGCCACGGCACGTGGTTTCTCGACATACCGTGGAGTCGACCACGGATTGGGTGGTAGCGGAGGCACTTCGGTCTTGAGCAGGTGCCGAGTTGCCCAGGGGTGAGCAGTTCGCCGGGGCACGTCGGTACCGCGCATGCGCCGATTCGCCCAAGGGTGCGCAAGTGGACGGTCGGATGCGCTGGGGTGCTCCGGCATACGAACCTCTCAGACCCGCCGTGTGATCGCGGTTTCATTCTGGTCCGTCGCCTGTCGATGCGCGCTGGTTTTGTTCCCGACATTGGGAATAGATCCGCCCCGGACGAACGGCCCGGGGCGGATACTGCCTTACTCTTCGTCGGGCTTGTCGAGGATCACCACCGGATCGCCCGATTCGCGGCGCGGGCGCTCGGCCAGGACCGGGAACTGACCGGTGATGCCCTGGCGGATCTCCGCGATCTGCAGCACCCGCTTTCGGGCGAGGAACCAGCCGCCCACCAGCGCGGGGGCCATGATGACGACCATCGCGATCACCGCACCGCGCTGCACGTGGTCGTCGCTGAAGGCCATCAGCCCGACCACGACGGCGAGGAACACCAGCGTCGCGAAGCTCGTGTACGGCGCGCCGATCAGCCGGAACGACGGACGCTGCGCGCGGCCGGTGCGCGACCAGCGCCACAGCTGCAGCTGGCAGACCACGATGGCGGTCCACGCGAAGATGGTGCCCAGCGCCGACATGTTCAGCACGATCTCGAAGGCCTGATCCGGCACCACCGCGTTCAGGCCGACGCCGATGAGCGCGACCGCGCCGGTGGCGAGGATGCCGACGTAGGGCACGCCGCCGCTGGACATCCGCGCCGCGATGGTGGGCGCGCTGCCGTTCATCGACATCGAGCGCAGGATGCGGCCGGTCGAGTAGAGACCGGCGTTCAGGCTGGAGAACGCCGCGGTCAGCACGACCAGGTTCATCACGGAGCCCGCGCCCTCCACGCCGAGCCGCGAGAAGAAGGTGACGAAGGGGCTCTCGCCGTTCTTGAACGCGGTGTAGGGCAGCAGCAGCGCGAGCAGGACCAGCGAACCCACGTAGAACAGCGCGATCCGGGCGATCACCGAGTTGATCGCGCGCGGCATGATCTTCTCCGGGTTCTCCGCCTCACCGGCCGCGGTGCCGACCAGTTCCACGGCGGCGTAGGCGAATACGACACCGGTGGTGACCAGGACCAGCGGGAGGAGCCCGGTCGGGAACAGCCCGCCGTGGTCGGCGATCACGCTCGGACCGGTGGTCTGGCCGTCGATCTTGAAGCGGCCCGCGAGGAACACCGTGCCGACGATCAGGAAGGTCACCAGCGCGACCACCTTGATCAGCGCGGCCCAGAACTCGAGCTCGCCGAACCACTTCACCGAGACGAGATTGATGCTGACCACGATCGCGAGCGAGACCAGGGCGATCGTCCACTGCGGTATCGCCTCGAACGCTCCCCAGTAATGGACATACGTCGCGATCGCGGTGATGTCTACGATCCCGGTCATGCACCAGTGGAAGAAGTACATCCACCCGACCGCGAACGCCAGTTTCTCGCCGTAGAACTCGCGGGCGTAGGAGACGAACGATCCCGAGGAGGGGCGATGCAGCACCAGCTCACCGAGCGCCCGCAGGATGAAGAACACGAACACGCCACAGATGGCGTACACGAGGAACAGGCCGGGGCCCGCGCTGGCCAGCCGGCCACCCGCGCCGAGGAACAGGCCGGTGCCGATCGCCCCACCGATCGCGATCATCTGCAGCTGACGCGGGCGCAGCGACTTGTGATAGCCCGAGTCCTCGTCTTCGAGCGCGGCAGCCTGCGCGGGCGCATCCGCGGGTGGTCGAACTGTGGTCATGGCGGTGGCCTTTCACGTGACGGCGATCATAACTTCGCTCAATGTACCGTTATGTAGCGGCACGTTCAATAGCGAGTCGCGACTTGTAACACGCTGGACATCAAAGTCTTTGAAAAAAGGGCGTCCGATCAGCGACGATCGCCGCGACATTCGTTGATCGTGCCACCGCGTATCGGTACGCTAGATGAGACAAATCGGATGAGGGAGCGCAGATGGCCTGGTTCGAGCGGGAATTCATCGCGGTCCCCGAGGACCGCAAGAACCAATTGGTCTACAAGTGGCCGGACGTCAACATCCGCCGGTACAGCCGCGCGATGGTCAACGCCGACCAGATCGCCCTCTTCCTGAAGTCCGGGCGTGTGGTGGGCGCGATGGGCCCGGGACGCCACCGCATCGACGCCGACGAGCTACCGGTGCTCGGCGCGCTCGTCGACACCCTCACCGGCGGCAACTACTACCGCGCCGAACTGTATTTCGTCTCCACGCGCGAGTTTCCGGGGATTCGCTTCGGCGGCCGACTGGACGACATCCTCGACCCGGTCAGCGAGCAGGTGGTGACGCTGCGCGTCTTCGGCGAATTCGCCGTGAGCGTCCGCGATCCGGCCGAACTGCTCACCGCGCTCGCGGGCACGGCCGATCTCACCGACCAGGAACGGGTGCAGAACTGGTGCGCCGACCTGCTGCTCAAATCCATGAAGATGGCGGTGACCAGGGGGGTCGCAGGCGGCGACTGGCCGGTGCTGGGCCTCTCGGCACAGCTGCAACCCATCGAGCAGGCCGTGTTGCGCCAGACCAACACCGCGCTCTACGAATACGGGCTGCGCATCCCTCGGATGGGTAACTTCGACATCAGCCTCGCGCCGGAGGACGCCGACCGGCTGAAGCGGCTGGCCAAAGACGTCAAGTACATCAACCTCACCGGCGATTTCCAGCGCTATGCCGCGGGCGAGCTCGCACTCGGCGCGAGCCAAGGCTTCGCGCGCGGGCACCACCACGGCGTCGAAGGCGGATTCCTCGGCGCGGCGCTGAGTTTGAACGCGATCGGCCATCACGTCGGCAGCCCCTCCCCGGCGCCGCAATTGCCCGCCGCCGCGCCCGAGACGGCCCAGACGTCATGCGCCGCTTGCCAGTCCGCGAATCCCGCGGGCGCGAAGTTCTGCATGAACTGCGGAGCGCGTCTCGCCCCGCAACCGCGGCACTGCCCGAACTGCGGTTCGGAAGCGACGCCCGGCGCCAAGTTCTGCGGCAACTGCGGAACGCCGATGCCCGGAGGCTGACGCCGAGCGCCTGCCTCCGGGCATCGGGTGGAAGATCAGCCCGCGACCGTCGGTGCGACGGTCGACTCACCGCCGCTCACCATGCCGCGCACCTGCCGCGCCGCCACCGAGAGCGCCGCGAGATCGTGCGTCTCGGACGCGAAGATCTGCGCCAGCGCCGCGCCGGCACGGGCCAGCCGAGACCGGTTGGTCGATTCCCAGTACGCGATCTTCTCCGCGGTGCTGTCCTGCGGTTCGGTCGCGGTCAGTACGTCGCGGGTCAGCGACCGCAGCGAATCGTAGAGATCCTCGCGGACCGCCAGCCGGGCCAGCGCCCGCCAGCGCCCGCCGCGCTCCAGCTCGCCCACCGCGGTCACCAGCCGTTCGATCTGGAAGTGCTCGTTGAGCGCGTAGTACAGCGCCGCGACCTCGGCGGGATCGCGATCGGCGATGTCGGCCAGGTCGATCACGTCCAGCAGCGGGAAGCGGTGGATCAAGCCGAACGCTTCCTCGGCGAGTTCCCGCGGCGCGCCGCGGGTGATCGACCGCCGCGAACGCTCGGCGAGGTCGTCGCTGAGGTAGCCGGTCAGCCACCCGGGCACCTGGCCGGAGAGGGCGCGCACGCCGTCGCGGTACCTGGCGATGTCCGCGCCGATCGCGATCGGCTGCGGCCGGTTGGACAGCAGCCAGCGCGCGGCCCGATCCAGCGTGCGCTTGGTCTCCAGCTCCAGCTCGTTGCGCGCCGCCGTGGACATCGGCGTCTGCCTGATCCGCTCCCACAGCGCGTGCAGATCGAAGATCTCCACCGCCGCCTTGTACGCGCGCACCGCGTCGTCGGTGGTCGCCCCGGCCTCTTCCGCGAGCCGGAAGGCGTAGGTGATGCCGCCGTAGTCCACCATCTCGTTGATCACGACGGTGGCCACGATCTCGCGCCGCAGCGGGTGCCTGCCGATCGCCGTGGCGAACCGCTCCCGCAGCGGCGCGGGGAAGTAGGCGGGCAGCACCGACGCGAACGCCGCGCTGTCGAGCAGATCGCCGGCCAGCAGGTCGGCCTTGAGCGAGAGTTTGACGTGCGCCATCAGATTCGCCAGCTCGGGCGAGCTGAGCCCGAACCCCTCGGCGGCGCGGCGAGCCAGTTCCGCCTCGGTCGGCAGTGCCTCGAGTTCGCGGTCCAGACCGCGGCGCTGCTCCAGGTCGTTGATCAGCCTGCCGTGCACCCCGGACATGCCCGCCGCGTCGGCCCGCGACATCCCGAGCCGGAAGTTCTGCGAGATGTTGTCGCGCAGCACGAGTTCGGAGACCTCGTCGGTCATCGAGGCCAGCAACGGGTTGCGCTCGTCGACGGCGAGTTCACCGCTGGAGACCACGGCGTCGAGCAGGATCTTGATGTTGACCTCGTGGTCGGAGCAGTCCACGCCCGCCGAGTTGTCCAGCGCGTCGGTGTTCATCCGTCCGCCGTTGCGCGAGAACTCGATCCGGCCCAGCGCCGTCGCGCCCAGGTTGCCGCCCTCGCCGATCACTTTGACCCGGAGCTGGTCGGCATTCACCCTGACCGCGTCGTTGGACTTGTCGCCCACCTCGGCGTTGGTCTCGGTGCTCGCCTTGATGTAGGTGCCGATACCGCCGTTCCAGAGCAGATCCACCGGAGCCAGGAGAATGGCTTTGATCATCTCCGGCGGCGACAGGGTGGTGACGTTCGCGGGCAGGTCGAGCGCCGCGCGCACCTCGGGCGTCACCGGGATCGCCTTGGCTGAGCGATCGTAGACGCCGCCGCCGGGGCTGATCAGCGACGTGTCGTAATCTGCCCACGACGATCTCGGCAACGCGAACATCCGCTTCCGCTCCTGATAGGAACGCGCGGCGTCGGGAATCGGGTCGAGGAAGATGTGGCGGTGGTCGAAAGCGGCCACCAGACGAATGTGCTCGGACAACAACATGCCGTTGCCGAACACATCACCACTCATGTCACCCACACCGACCACCGTGAAGTCCTGGGTCTGGGTATCGATCTCCATCTCACGGAAATGCCGCTTGACGCTTTCCCACGCACCCTTGGCGGTGATGCCCATCGCCTTGTGGTCATAACCCGCCGAACCACCGGAAGCGAACGCGTCACCGAGCCAGAAACCGTAGCTCTGAGCCACATCGTTGGCGATATCGGAGAACGTCGCGGTGCCCTTGTCGGCGGCCACCACGAGATAGGTGTCGTCACCGTCCCGGCGCACCACCTGCGCGGGCGGAAGCACTTCGCCGGTCGCGCGATCGACGTTGTCGGTGATGTCCAGCAGGCCGGAGATGAACGTGCGATAGCAGGCGACGCCTTCCGCGCCGAAGGCCTGCCGGTCGGCCGCCGGATCGCCGGTGGCCGCCGGTGGCTGCTTGACCACGAAACCGCCCTTGGCGCCGACCGGCACGATCACCGCGTTCTTCACCGCTTGCGCTTTGACCAGACCGAGAATCTCGGTGCGGAAGTCCTCCAACCGGTCCGACCACCGCAGACCGCCACGCGCGACCGAACCGAAGCGCAGGTGCACGCCTTCCACCCGCGGCGAGTACACGAAGATCTCGAACTGCGGCTTCGGCTTGGGCAGTTCGGCGATCGCGTGCGGATTGAGCTTGAGCGACAGGTAATCCAGCGCGGCTCCGGCCGCGTCGCGCCGGTAGTAGTTGGTGCGCAGGGTCGCCTCGATCAGACCGAACAGCGCGCGCAGGATGCGGTCGGTGTCCAGGCTGACCACCGCGTCGATCTCGGTCTGCACCCGCTCGGCGATCTCCGCGGCCCGGCCCGCGGCCTCCGCCTCGACGCCGTCCGGGTCGAAGTACGCCGCGAACAACTCGATGCACGACCGCGCCGTCGCCGGATGGGTGAGCAGCACGCGGGTGATGTTGCCGAAGGTGTAGGCGAATCCGGCTTGCTGCAAGTACTTCGCGTAGGCCCGCAGCAGGGCGACCTCACGCCAGTGCAGGCCGGCGCGCAGGACCAGTTCGTTGAGGCCGTCGACTTCGGCGCGGCCGAACCACATCGCGGTCACGGCATCCGGGAAACGCCGTCGCACACTGGTTTCCGGCAGCGACGCGGCCTCGACGGAGTGCGCCAGCTGCGCGAGCGGCTCGACGGCGAGCGCTTCCCGCAACGGCGCCGCGGTCACCCGCAGCCCGAAGTCGTAGATCCAGCGGTCCGGCCGGTCCGCCAGCACGACACGGTAGGGCCGCTCGTCGACCACCTCCACACCGAGGCTGTGCAGCACCGGCAGCACGCGGCTCAACGAGATGCCCTCGCCCGCGACGTAGAGCGTGAAACGCCATTCCGGTGCGGCGGAGTCGCCCTGGCGGTACAGATCGGTGTCGATCTCCCCATCGGACAGCCGCTCGAGGCGGCGCAGATCGGTGAGCGCGTGCGCGGGCTCGTGCTCCTGCTGGTAGCCGGTGGGGAAGGCCGCCGCGTAGTCGGTGGCCAGCGCCTGCGGTACGTCGGACGCGCCCGCGGCCTCGGCGACCAGCCGGTCGCCCCAGGTCCACGTCGTCGCCAGCAGCAGCTCCTGGATCCGCTCGCGATTCTCCTCGGAGATGTCGGCGGCGTCGGCGCCCGGCTTGCGGTGCACCGTGAAGTAGACGACGGCCAGCTCCGATTCGGTGGCCCGCGCCGAGTACGCGATCTGTTCGGCGTCGAACTGCTCGCGCAAGATCTCGCCCATGCGCACGCGGACCTCGGTGGAGTAGCGGTCGCGCGGCATGTAGACCAGGCAGTAGATGGTGTCGCTGCGCGAATCGCGCCGGATGAACAGCCGCACCTGCCGCCGCAGACCCAGATTCATGACCGCGGAGACGGTTTCGAACAGCCTGCGCGCGTCGGTGGAGAACAGCTCGACCCGCGGGAACGACTGCATCATCTCCAGCATGGCCTGCCCGGAGAACGAGTCCAGGCCGAAGCCCGCCCATTCGATGACCTGCAGCACGCGCCGGGAGATGACGGGGATGTCGAGAATGTTCTCGTGCAGGCCCGCGACGGTGAAGGTGCCGACGAAGACGTGTTCGCCCTTGACCATCTTCACGGTATCGCCCCAGGCCGCACGGCCGCTCGGGTCGCTCGCGCCGTAATCGGCCACGCTGATGAAGTACAGATCGCGGGAGCCGGGCAGCAGCGAGTCCACGGAGCCGTTGGCCATCCGCAGCACGGTGCGCTTCGCGCCGACCACGGGCACGCTGATGTCCGCGGTGGCGCCGTTGCCGAGGATGCCGAGCCCGGTGCCGGGCAGCTGCCACGGCTCGAAGGGGGCGTCGGCGCTCGGCGCGGAGCGGCGGAAGTGGTAGTAGCCGTAGCCGAGCGGGGTGAAGTGCCCGTCCGACAGCCAACGCAGCAGACCGGCGGTCTGCGGGATCTCCGCGTCGCCCGCCCATTGCGCCGCCTGATCGAGCTGGTCGGCAACGGTATTGAGCACTTCGACCATGGTCGGCGTGTCGTCGGCCACGCGGCGCAGGTCGGCCAGCAGCGGCGGCAGGGCCTGTTCGATCCGGTCGACCAGTTCGTCGGACAGACCCGCGCCCAGCTGCACGTGGATCCACGACTCGCGCAACGCCCGACCGTCGGTCTCCGCCGCCGGTTCGGCCACACCGTCGCGGGGCGCGATGGACAGCGCCCGGCCGTCGGCGTCGCGCGACACGTCGAACACCGGATGCACGACCTCGGTGACCGTGGCACCCAGGCGGCGCAGCGCGGCGGTCACCGAGTCGACCAGCAACGGCATGTCGTCGTTGACGATCTGGATCGCGGCGCCGACCCCGGCGCTGTCGTCCGGCCGGTAGACGTGGGTGGTCGCCGAACCGGGCGCGCGCGTGGCCGCCAGTTCCAGATGCTGACGGAAGATCCGCTCGGCCCGATCCGTGATCGCCGACGTCGAGGACCCCGGCTGGATCCACCGGAAGTACGCCGCTTCCAGATCGGTCGGATCATCGCGGAACCGCTTCGATGAAATCGTCTGCTGGGTGGTTGCCACCATCGATCCGTTGCCTTCCCGAGAACTGCGCTCGTACGTGTTTCGTACTTCACATAACGTACCGCTGGATAACGGCACAATCAACAGTGTAACAATAATTTTCCCTGGCGGACATGGGTTACGGCGTCCGGATCAGGGATTTTCCGAGCCCGGCTGACGCGGGGCTGCTACGTCAGCGGACCAGCCCCGCACGCGACAGGAAGGTCTGCGCGCCCGTTCGACCGGCGAAGTTGCTTGTCTCCAACCGGAAGCCGGTCCGGGTGTCCGCGTACCAGACGGTTGCCGACGGGCCGATCGCCGCGTAGACGGGACCGTCGACCAGCGCCGTCCCGCCTGCGCCGCGCCATCGAGAGATGCTGTCGGCCAGACGATCCTGCGGTAGGAGTTCGGCGTAGAAGGTCAGGTCCCGGCCGCCCGCGATATTGCCGAACAACATCGGGTCGGTGGCGGCGATGACGCACTTCTCCCGCTGCCCGCCGGAATCCAGCGGTTGACAGGTCGCCGCCGTGCGCAGCAGATCCGGCATGGCCCGGACCGGCGCGCTCCCCTGCGCAAGCGACGGCAGCGACGGCGAACAGGAGCGTAGACCCCAGACGACGGCCACGACCATCAGCAACCCGAGCACCCCGGCCGCCCGCCACTGCCAGCGCGGATATGCCTTGTCGACAAACCTTTTCGCCTCGCCGCCGACCTTCTCGGCGACTTCGGCGGCCTGGGCGGGCAGCTTCTCCGCAGCGGATCGCACCGCGTCCACGGCCGCGCGCAGCGGCGCTCCGCAATGCGCACAGCGGGAATCGGCGCCGGTGTTGCGGTGGCCGCAGTACTGGCAGGCGAGTTCGGGCAGCGCAGACACCTCAGTGCCCCGTGATGACGATGGACGCGATGGCAGTGGTGTTGATCGATGCGTCGCCCTTGGACTCCAGCACGGTCAGCACGATCTTCGAGGCGCTCACCGCCGGCTCCATCTTGGTCACCACCAACGTCCGCTGATCGAGGGTCGGCTGCGTGTAGACGGTCTTGTTGCCGTCGTCGAACTGGTACGAAACCCGGCTGACGGTCCGATACTTCGCCCACTGGTCGGTGCCGTCCGCACTGATGTGATCCCAGCCGGGCACGATGCCGATCGAGTCGATCTGATAGGTCTTGCCCAGATCGATGGTGATGACCTGACCATCGACCTTGTACGCGCGCACGCAGGACCAGGCCTTGCCCGTCTGCCCGCCGAAAGCGTCCATCCCGGAGGTACTCCCGGGCGGGCACTTCGACTCCGCGGACTTCGGCTGGATGATCGAGCTCGACGGCGGCGCGGGCGAGGCCGAGGACGCGGCAGAGGTCGGCGGCGGCGTGACCACCAGAAGCTGGCTCTGCGCCGTGTTCTTCTCCCCGCCACCGGTGGTGATCAGCAACAGCAACAGCAGCACGGCGACCACCGCGGCGACGATCAACGCGACTTTGGGCTTGCGCAGCTGGACCAGCGCATCCTTGGCGATCTGCTGGGCGGGCGGGAGCCGGTTGGCCGTGGCGGTGGACGTGCGTTCCGGCTCCGGCTCCGGCTCGGACGGCGCGTTCGTTCGGGCGGCGACCGAGGAGTAGTCGTTGGCGAGATCCATCGCCGGGGTCGAATCCTGCGCCTGCCCGTTCAGCAGTGCGAGAATTCGTTCGCTCGCCTTCGGCCCATCGCCGGTGCGACGCCGCGGCGCGACGTCACGCGGCTCCGAGTCGAGATCGGGCAATCCCAGCGACGCGACGCTGTTCTCCGCACCGCCCAGCTCCGCCCCGCCGTCGAAGTCGACGCCGGACGACGCGGCAGAGGACCCGAGCGAAGGATCGGCGAGCAGCGTGTCGAGGACCGCACCTCGATGACGGAGAAAAACGTCTCCCGGGTCCTCGGCGGGCATGGTCCGGATCGTAACCGGACGGAGCCGCCCGCCGAGCCGACGCTATTCCCGGTGGAGAGAACAGCCGACCGTCCGGGTCAGCGCTTCTTCTCCTCGGTCACGAAGTACTCCGGCGGCACGTCGAAGACCCGAGCCAGCGCGATCACCAAATCCAGGCGCGGGATCGCGTCACCGTGGATCAGCCGGTACAGGCCGGACTGCGACACCGGCACGTCCGGGTAGGCCAGTTCCAGGTGCTGCGCCAGCGAGTAGAGCGTCAGCGACCGCGTCGATCCGTCCTCGGTCGATACGACGGATTCCGCGATCAGCTCCGATAACCGGCTGGAGAAGATCGCCGCAGCTGCCTGTCTCGGGGTCAGAGCGTCCCCGGCGTCCTGATGAGGGAGTTCGCCACCATCGGAATGGGTGTCCGCTACCACGGTGATAGACATTAACCGACCGCTCCCATCAGCTCACGCGACGGCCACCGGGTTGCGGAGGTGCAACCACGGGTCCGGATGCCCCCGCGGGATGCGCGGGCGGGCCGTCGACAGTATCGAAATATCGGGTTTCGCCTCTCGGCTCGATGAGGTCAACCCGCACCGTGCGCATCGGAATGCTCACGTCCACCGCGGTCGCGCTGACCTGGTTGATCGCGAGATCGACCGCACGCCTGCGCGGACCGCCGGGCTCGCTGATGGTGACCGTCGTGTGCGCGTTGGACGCACGCGGCGGCAGATGGTCGAAGACCGCGATGGTGGCCGGGATCTCCGCCTCCGCATTCGCTGCGCCGGTGTGCTCGTCGCCAGGGTCGGCCAAGCGCATGGAGCGCGGGTCGCCGACCGCGGTCACGAGCTGGCGCCAGCTGTCCGGCCGCGCCGAATGGATCTCCACGTCCGCGCCGACCACCATCGCCCGCAGGATGATCTGCTGAGCGACGGGCAGCTTGGCGTGAACGTCGATGGTGCGCCTGCGCGGGTTGAACCGGGCCGGGTCGAACAGCGGCAACGCCAGGGTGTGGCGCGGCTGGCCGCTGATCGCGCCGAGGATCTGGCCGTTCGGACCGATCGCGATGGCCAGCTCGGCAGCGAGATCCTCGGGCGCGATGTCAGCGCCGGACTCGAAGCCGCGCAAGGCGCGGATGGAGCCGCCGGTCGGCAACGACGCCAGCAGGGCCTTCGACTGGTCGCCGCCCAATAGCCGCAGGTAGTCCGGCGGTTCGGTGGTGACAGCCGGGCCGATGAACCGGACCAGGGCGCGTGGCCCATCGGTGTCGGAGGTCAGGCTCACCACCAGGGTGGTGCGGCCGCGGTTCCAGGTCCAGCAGTCGTCCAGGCCCACCCCGCCCAATCGGGACCAGTCGATCAGGAAGCTGGTCACGCACCGGCCGGGGACCGACGTCTGCAGATTGCTCCAGGTCTCCCGAAGGTCGGACAGTTCGATTCCGGCGTGCAGCAGGCGCGTCGCGTCCCGCAGGGCGGCGGCGGGCAACGGTTGCGCGGCGATGCCACGCTCGCGCAGCCGCCCCGCGATCCGATGCGTGGCGCTGGCCAGCGCTTTGGGGGCGACCACCGAGCACGGCCCGCGCTTGCTCAGCGCCGCCAGATTGCGTTCCTGATCGAGCCGGACCACCAGCCAGGTCAGCCGGTCGCCCACCACCGGGTGGGAGCCGATCAGCTGGTCGTAGAGCATGCTGTAGCTGCCGGTGGAGCGGACCCGCTGACCGGTCGTGACGATGTCGATGTCGACCGCGATGCCGAACTGGTCCAGCATCGGTAGCAGCAGGTCCACCGGGATGGTGTCCTCGGTGTAGAGGGTTCGCTCGGCGATCACAGTGGGCAGATCGAGGTTGGGCGCGAGCTGGATCATCGCGATCAGCGTGTCGCCCGCCTCGTTCACACCGCACACGCCCGCGGCCACCTGTACGTCCTGGATCTTCGCCGACTGTGTGCGTTCGCGCGCCCGCGCGGTCCGGCCGGTGCGGTAGGCCGCCCAGTCCAGCAGCCAGCGCATCGCGGTCCGCCCGTTCACCCGGACGGTCACCGTCGTGACCAGGACCGTGACCACCACCGCGCTTACCCACCACGGCGTCTTGGCCGACAGCCCGACCAACAGGGGGCTGCCCACGACGACGAAGGCGGCGAACGGACCACGCTCGACGCCGGCGACCCGTACGCTCGGAAAACTCACCGGCGCCTCCGCATCGCGGAACTCAGGTGGCTTCCCGCCAACCCGAGCAGCACGGCAGCGAGGATGACGACGGTCGCGGTGACGGCGGGACGCAGATCCTTGGCCCGCGGCGGAGGAGGAATCGGCAGTTCCGAGGACCGGAACAGGCCCGCGGGTTGCTGGGGCGGTGTGCGGTAGCTGAGGGCGGCCAGCGGGTCGATCATCCCAGCGCCCACCATGTTGTCGATGCCGCGCGCCGGAGCGTGCGCGCTGGCTTGCAGGCGGGAGGCGATCTCTCGCGGAGTCTCGTTGGGGAACCGCGAGCGCAACAGCGCGGCCACACCGCCCACATAAGCCGCGGCGAACGACGCGCCGCCGACCGGCACCAGCTTGTCCGGTTCGCCGACGCCATTGATCAGGCCGCCGCCGCTCGGGCCGAGCGACTCGATGCCGGTGCCGGGTGCGGCGACCGAAACCCACGGTCCGGTGAGGGAATCCGGCATGGGCGCGCCGGTCGCGGTGGTGAATCCCACCGTGAGCACGTCGGCGCCGAACCACCCCGGTGTGGAGATCGTCTTCACGTCGCGCCAGTTGCGAGGGTCGGCGGGGCGCGTCGAATCGATGTCAGGGTTCTGCGCGCAATTGGCGCCACCCCCGGCGTTGCCCGCGCCGGTCACGATGAGCGCTCCGCGCACATGAACGGCATAGCCGATGGCAGCCGAGAGCATGGACTGATCCGCCTGCGCGTCCACCGGCATGCAGATCGGCAGCGACACGATGATCACACCGGCGCCTTGGTTAGCGGCGCGAGTGATCGCCCTGGCCAGGGTCCGGATCTCGACGGCGATCCGCTGGCTCGGATCGGAGCTCGGGCGCTCGGGGCTGAACGCGCCGGAACGGGTGCGGATGGAGATGATCCGCGCGTCCGGCGCCACACCGGAGAATCCGTCCGTGGGATCCGCTGTGGCGCCGACGATTCCGGCGACCAGCGTGCCGTGCGCGTCGCAGTCGGACAGTCCGTCGCCGCCGGCGGCGAGGTAGTCGCCACCACCGACCAGGTTGGGCAGACGCGGGTGAGGCTGCACCCCCGTATCGATGACGGCGACAGTCACTCCGGCGCCCCGGCTCAGCGCCTTGGCGCGGCGCAGATCCAGCGCGAGTTCCGCCGGTGGGGTGCGACTGAGGTCGCTGTCGGGCAGCACGCCCGAGGCAAGGCAGCCCTTCTGCTGCTTCATCGGCTCCTCGGGGCCCGGCGGGTCGTCCGCGGGCGGCGAGCCGACCACGACCTGCGGCGGCTCCAGCGCGACAGCGGGGGCGGCGGTGATCGCCAGCATCACCCCGGCGAGAACCGCGACCGCGGCACTGCCGACCTTCATCAGATTCCTCGCATAGCGGTGTAAACGCCCATGATCCAGAAGGCGATCACCGGAACCACCAGGATCAGGGCGTATTCCACCAAGTCGATGACACGGCGGGTGACCGGGGACAGCCGCTTGCCCGGCAACCGCAGCGCGGCGACACACGCCGCGCACGCCGCCAACGCCACCACGAGTCCGACCACGAGACGCGCGATCGGGGTCTCGTAGGCGCCCACCTCGACGAAGCCGATCCCGCACACGGTGACGACGGACCCGGCGATCAGCGCGATCGCCTGGACCCGGTCGGGGTGCCAGCGCGCGCGCATCGCGAGCAGGCCGCCGATCGCGGCCCCCATGACGATCTCGCGGATGCCACCGGGGCTGACCGCGGCCGAGATCACCGAAGAGAGGGCCAGCACCGTGGAGATCGCGGCGATCAGGCCGCGCAGGCTGGTCACCGCGAGCCGCGCGCGGCCCTCGATACCGGCCTCCTCCGCGGTGCGCTGCCGTTCGCCGACCGCGGTGTGCTCGTCCCCTTCGCGCACCGTCTCCGCGTCGAAGATGTCGGTCAGCGTCGTCGGCGAGACCTCGTTGCCCGGGTCGGGCAGATCCGGCGGCCGGATGCGCGCGATGACCACGGCCAAACGCGGCGCCATGGTCAGCAGCACGATTCCGACGAACACCACTCCACCCGCGACCTGCCCGACGGACAGCTCCACATAGGTCAGCGGCAAGGCGGCGACGGTCAACGCGATGCCGAGCACCGTGACCGCCATCAGGGTCGCGATACCCATCCTGCTCAACCGCATCATGGTGGCGGCGGCCACCGCGGCGACCACCGCTCCAGCGGCCAGATTGGCCGCGGCGAGCGGGCCCGGCTGACCGTAGGCGGGCGGGACCAGCATGGCACCTCCGGCGAACAGCAGCGGCGTCGCCGCCAGCGTCAAGCCGAGGGTGATCATCGCCGGAGTGTTGCGCCTGCGCGACAGCGCGGCGCCCGCCCAGCACAGCCCGCCGAGCAACAGGGCGGGCAGGCCGCACCACAAGGTCGAACCGGTCATGGTCCACGACCAGGCCAGCATGGCGGCCACCGCCGAGGCCCCGATCCCGAGCACGGCCAGACCGACGATCGCGGCGGTGTTCGTGTCGAACTCGGCGAACTCGCGCTCGTTGATCAGAGCGAGGGCGTCGGTGATGTCCTCCACCACCGGCGTGAACACCTCCGCCGACTCGACCACCGACAGCATCAGCACCGTGCCGTCGGTGACGTCGTGGTCGGCGAGGCTGCGCCAGCGCGGAATCGGCGGCTCGCCCGGGCGGGCCAAGCTCCACTGCCCCTGGGGCGGCGTGAAATCGACGTTCTCGTCGTCGATCGCCGAGGCCAGCACGACCAGCAGGTCGTCGATGAACGTCTCGATGGTGAACTTGGTCGGCACCACCACATCGACCTGATACGTGGAGATCATCACGGCGATCCGAGCCCGTGCGACCTCCGCCGACGGCTGCGTCCCGGCAGGCGCGGGCGCGACGGCAGTACTCATCGCCACCCTCCGCGGTCACCGGAGTTGTCGGCGCCGCTGGAGAGGTATCCAGGGAATCCATCGGCCAGCCAGGCGGCCAGCTCCTCGAACGCGAGCACGGTCTCCTTTTCCAACAACCGCAGGTCGATCTCGCCGCCTTCGGCCAGGTGCGCATCGTAGGGCAGCACGCAGGTGGGGCGCTGCGCGGTTTCGAACAGCTTCTCGATCGCGTCCACGTCGACGGTCGGCTTCAGCGGCTGGTGGTGCACGATGCCGACGATCGACTTCGCGATCAGGTGTTGCAGGCCATGGGAGCTCAGCCAGTTCAAGGTGGCCACCGCGCCCGTGACGCCGCCGACGGTGGCCGGGGTGACGACCACGACGGCGTCGCTGGTCTGCAGCACCGTCGACGTCACCGAATCCAGTACGCCGGTCCCGCAGTCGACCACCAGCAGATTGAAGTGCTTGCGCAGGACTTCCACGGCGGTGCTGTACTCCCGGCCGGACAACGCCTCGGTGGCCTCCGTGCTCCACGGCGAGGCGATCACCGCGAGGTCGGAGGAGTTGATCGAGGTGAACGACTGCACCGCGGAGAACGCGTCGAGATTCTGCGACTGCGCCAGATCGCGCAGGGTCAAGCCGTACGGGTGCCTGCAGGTACGGGTCGAGAGGTCGCCGAAGTCCGGGTTCGCGTCGATCGCGACCACCCGGTCCGGGCGCAGGCCCGCGAAAGTCGAGCCGAGCGTCGCCGCGGTGGTGGTGCGGCCGACGCCGCCCTTCACGCTGATCACCGCGATCTGATAAGTCGTGGTCAGCTGGGTCCGGATTCGCGCTTTGCGGTCCTCGGCACGCTGTTCAGCGGGCGAGAGCCCGAGGTTGAAACCGACTTTGTTGAGCGCACCCCGCATTCCGGAGGAGGAGCGCAGCTGCGCGCGTTTCGCGGCGGAGATGTCGGCGAGCAGTTCGATCGAACTGAGCGCGGCGGGCAGCACCTCGATCCGCGGCGTCGGCTCATAGGCGGTGCGGTCGACGCGCTCGGGGACCCAGGGGGTCGCCGAGCCGGACGACCACTCCTCATTCGCGGATGCGGCGTCGGTGCGCGCGATCGCTTGAGACTGCGTGGCGGACTGCTGCTCGGCTCGGTACTGCTCGGCGGACCGCTGCTGTGCCGAATACTGTTGCGCTGCTCTCGGCGCTGCCGCAGGCGGCGCCGAGTAATCCGGCGAAGGCGTACCCGCCTGCGGCGGAGCGGAATTGAACTGAGGTGGTGGCGTACTCGTCTGCGCGGGCGGGACATTCGTCTGGGGCGGCGGCGTGCTTGCCTGCGCATTCATTTGCGGAGGCAGCGTGCTCGCGCCAGTCGGCGGCGTCACCATTGCCTGGGTCGAGCGTGGATCGGGTTCCCCGGCGGGCGGCCGTGGCTCACGCGGCGGGCCGATCACGGGGTCAGCGGGCGTGGGGTTGTCGGCGTCCTGCCGGGCCTCGGGGGCGGGGCCCGGTGCGACAGCCGCGTCGGTCAGCTCGTTCGTCGGTGCGAAGTACGCGTCGTAACCGCCGCGAGCGCGCGCGGACTCGGCCTCATGACCGTTTCTGCTCGGTGCTCGGTTCATTTCCGTCGTCCTCTCGACAAACACGGTCCGACGTTCAGCTCGTTCTGCTGGTGTCGAACCAACTTCGACCGGGCAGCAGGTCGATCAACGCCCCGATACCCGACCGTAGGGCCGCGTCATCGCCCGGCGCATATCTTGCCCACTTCCGTCCGTCCATCGCGACGCTCGGAGTCACGATGAATCGCCCCGACAGCGTATCCACCACGTTCACGCTGGATACGGACTGCGCGGAGCTGCCGTCGTGGTGCTCGATGATCACCACTTCGGCCCGTCGGACCACCTCGTCCAGCACCCGGCTCAGCACCGCGGCGGCATGCGGTTCCGCCCCGAGTTCTACCAGGGCGCGCCGCCGTTCGTCCTGTTCATCGGGAATCTCGCCGAATTGCTCCACCGTCGCGGCGACCGGCTCGAACTGCAACACCGGCGCCGGACCGAGAGCGGCGAGAACGGCCGCCGGCAAGGTGTCGAGCTGGTCGTCCTGCTGGAACACCGACTGGATGACGACATGGTCGTCGGAGCGCACCGCGAGTACATGGGTCTCGCCCGCGCGCACCAGTGACATCCGCACCATTCCTTTCGGCTGGCCATCCAAGCCGGTGTCCAGGATCCGTACCGCCATTTCCACGTCCGGCCGGTACAGGCACCGCAGCCAATGCTCGACGACCGGGTGCACGCGTCCGTCCTCGAGCACGCCCACTTCGGTGAGCTGCGCGGCGACTACGGCATGTACCCGATCCCGATCCTCGATGCGGTAGATGTTCGGCAGCAGCGCCAATACCGGCGGATAGGACTCGATGTCGACCAGATGCTGTAACAGCAGGGCCGCATCGACATTCAGGTCGATTGCGACCGGATCGTCTTCCACACCTTCCTCGAATGTATTGTGATCATCTCCTTCGACTGGATCGGCCTCGGCGCGCTTCACCGAGGACGTTCTGGGGAGGCGAGCACCGCTTCGTCTTCGTTGTCGTTTCGCTCGATGACGCCGACCGCCAGCACCGATTCGAGCATCGGCTCGTCTCGGCCGTCCCGGTCCTCGTACTCGATGACCCCGATGACAGGAGGTTGCTCGAGTACCGGAACATCCTGCGGTTCGCCAGGGACGAACACCTTCGACGACCTCTTCTCGTCGTCGCGGCGTCGTCGCATTCGCGCCTTGGGCGCAACCGCACCGCGCGGCGGGCCCTTCCTGGCCATCGGTCCGGACGCCGCTTGCTGCGGCATGGCGCCGAAGGCCCGCCCGGCTCCTGGATTCCAGTTGGTCGGCATCCGGAAACCGGTCGCGGCTCCTGGCATCGATCCGAGGCCGCCGCGGGCCATATTGAGCGCGACGAGACTCCCGGCCCCACCGCTCAATGCGGCCAACGTCGGCGAGTTCTGCGACGTGCCGTAGAGCCAGGAATCGTTCGTGGCTCCGTCTCCCATGCCGTTCATTCCCGAATCCCCGGACCAGCCATTGGCGTTCGGGTCCGGCGACAATTGCTCGGGATTCGTGGCCGGGTCCATCGGATCCGTCGGCTGGGTCGGATCCGCGGGCTGAGTGGGATCAGTTGGCTGGGTGGTGTCGGTGGGCTGTGTGGTGTCGGTGGGGTTCTGATCACCGCCCGATCCGGTGTTGTTGTCCGTTCCGGTCGGCCCATCGCCCGTAGACGTCGACGATAGGTCCGTCTTGGTGAAGTCGCTACCGGTGTAGTCGGTCGGGTTGTCGTAAGACACGTTTTGCGTCTGCGGGCCCGGCCCTGGCCCGCCCGTCACAATCGGGGGCGCCTCGAGCGGTGGCGGCAATGCGGCGAGCGTGGGCACCAGCGCGTTGGCATAAGCGCCCATGACGCCGAGGGCGGCCCCTCTGAGCGCGAGCAACTCGGCTTCGGCTTCGAGGAGGGCCGCCCCGCTCAACGGTCCGAAGCCGCCGCCGAGCGCGATACCCTCTTGGGCCCGGACCTGAGCGGCCTTGGCGGCGAGGACCCCCATGGCGGCCTTCGCCGCAGTGGAGATGTCAGCCGCTCGGTCCAGCAACTGGCCGGTTGCCTCGGCCACGGTCGCCTGCTCACGCAACCATGCCGCATGTTTGCGGAATGCCGCCTGTGCCTGGTCCGCGGTGAGCGCTTGGAACGTCGCACTCATCTGGAGCATCGAACTGTCGGTGTTGGCCGCGGCGGCATTCAATCGCGCGGCCATTGCCGTATAAACCTTGGCGGTCGCCCGCGTCGTGGCGACCCCATCGCCGGCGAGCACCGGGGCGATGATCCCCTCCGGCCCCAGCGCGCCGAGTACCACAGCAAGCATCTCGTCAGCTTTCGCTCGCGCTGTCCGCGCCTAGAACGCGGCTGCTCTGCTGAGCACCTGGCCATGGCCGACGATGTCGCCGGCAGCGAAGGCGGCGCCCACTTCCGGTAGAGCGCCCGCACCATCGGTGCCAAGGGCGATTCCGTTTGCCGTGGTGGGGAAGAACAGCCCCGCCTGCTTGGCGCACGCGACGGGGATGAGCGCGCTCACGTCATCGAGACCCGGCGGTGCCGGGACAGCGGCGGGAGCGGCCGCCCCCAGCATCAGCATCAGATCCTCCGCGCTGACGCCCAGTTGCGAAGCGATAACCGGGAGATGATCCCAATCGACAGCGAGATGCATGGAAGTCTCCTAACAACCAGTACCCACTCTTGGCGAGTAGTACATCGACATCGAGCGGTGCAATCAGAACGTTAAGCTATTCCCAGAGATGGGGATTCGGCACGGAGCTCGCATTCATCCCTGCCGGCCACCCCCTCGCCGCCCTCAGAAGACCCTTGAAACCCGAACGGACGCGTCACGTGACACGAGTCGTCCGCCCACCCCGCCGACCGGCATCCAGGACATGCGATCGCCCTCGACGATGTTCGTGAACGAATTCGTCGAGGGCGATTGCATTCGATTCCGACCGGCCGCGGCACCGGCACAACGCGAGCGCCGCGTCCGTGTTCGATCGGCCATCTCCGAACCGGAGATGGCGATCTCGGCTACTACATAGCCCCGCCGGTTCCGATCTGCGAGAACCGCATGGCCTGACCGGTGTCGACGACGCGGAACTCACCGTCGATGCCGGACACGACCTTTGTGGCCGCCTTGAGATCGGTCAGTGCCTGATTGTACTGTTCGATCAACTTCATGATGCGAACCTGCAGGGCGTAGTTCTCACTACCGGCGTCACCCTGAAAGTTCTCCGCGAGCAGCTTGGCGAGCGTGTCCCGCTCGCCCGCGTCGACGGTCATGTCGCTGAGCACCTTGTCGGTCCGGATGACCAGGCCCTCAACCGCATCGTAATCATTCTTCAAAGCCATTTTTCGAAACCTTTCCCGATTGCATTCTGGCGTTAACCGCGCATCAGAAATTCATGTTGTATTTGTTGACCTGCGCCGCGTTCTCTTGGTCTTTGCTATCGAAGTTCGCGCCGGCGGAATTCAGCACGTCGACGATCTCCATGAAGGTCTGATGCAGCTTGCCACCCTTGTCGAGAGCACCCTGCATGGCCGTCTGAATGGCGTTTCCGGTTGCACCCTGAACGGCGGGCGCATACTCCATCTTGATGCCCTCGAGAATACCCAAGTGGTTCCGGAAGGTGTCGGCGTGCGTGAAGAACTTCTTGGCGGCTGCGGTGATCTCGGTCGGGTCGCCGGTGTATCCGGTTGCCATATCTATTCCTATCCTGTAAGGCGTTTACCTTGCCTCGGACGGATTCGCCGAGGACGTTGACAGCGTGTGTGTCGGAAGCGTCGATGCGCGACTCAGGCCATCGACTGCCTCGGTCACACCGATTACCGGGGCTTTCTCCAGTACCGGCACCTCCTGGGTTTCTCCGGGAACGACTGCCGCCGCCGGATCTCGGATACCCGTCGTATCGGTGACGTCCCGAGGCGGGGCGATAGCACCGTGCGGGCCGCGGCCTCCCGGCAGAACGGCGGCGCCCTCACCGACTTCCAGTGGCATCCAGAATGGGTCGGTCACGGCCTCCCGCATGCCCGGCGGGGCGATGCCGACATCCGGGAGTGCCATGATGAGACTCCAATCGAGCGTGACTACCAGCTCGGATCGAGCGGCTGCTAAGGAAAACGGTAATTTATTCCCAACCTTGGGATGGGCGCCGAAGTCACATCTGCTGGGGCACCCAGGCCACCTGGACGAGATCTCGGCGAGAAGACATGGGCTCCACAAAGATTCCACGGCCCGGCGGCTGCTTGGTGGGTCGCACATCGCCGATCAGGATGCCGTCGAGCTTCGAACCGTCCATGATCAGACCCGAGGAATTGAGGTTCTTCATCTGACCGATCACGTTGTCGTACAACGCCGTGTCCGCTTGGGCGATATTGCGCGCCGCGACGACGTGCAAGCCGGTGTCGCGACCGTCGACGATGATGTCCTTCAACGGTTCCAGCGGATTCATCCCGCCACGCTGCACCACCATGTGGTAGTCGTCGATCACGACGAATACCTCGGGCCCGGACCACCAGGAGCGCTCCGCGAGCTGCCTGGTCGTCACGTTGTCCGGTGGGCGCCGCGAGCGCATCTTCTCCACCAGCGCCGGCAGCGCCTCGCGCACATCCCGCTCGCTGGTCACATGCCCGATGAGCATCTCCTGCGGCACCGTCTCCAAATGCCTGCGCCGATAGTCGATCAGCAACACGCGCGCCTGTGACGGGTCGTACTGGCGTTTGATGGATTCCAGCAGCGCGGCCAGGGTGGTCGATTTCCCCGATCCGGTCGAGCCGAGCACGATGAAATGGGTCGACACACCGAAATCGATCGTCGCCGGGCTCAGATCGGATTCCCGGACGCCGAACGGTACGACAAGACGCTGCGCGAGCGTTTGCGGCACCGGCCATCCGGCCCGCACCTCATCGATGCCCACCTGTGGCGGCAGCAATTTCACCTGCGGCGCACGCCTTCCCGGGTAGCGCTGCGTGATCTCGGCGGCCGCGGCGGCGAGGCCTTCGGCGGCCGAATTCGGATCGCCCACACCATCGATGCGAGGCAACGCCGTGAGCATGTGCAGACCGTCGGTCGAGATGCAGCGGCCCGGTCGATTGGCGGGGATCGCCGCGACGACATTGCGGTGGGTGTTGAAGGTCGTATCGGCCAGGTCACCCAGCCGCATCTCGACGCGTGTCTGCATCAGGTCCTTGATCGCGGGACGAATCGCGATCCAGCGCGAACTGCTGACCACCAGGTGGATGCCGTAGTTCAAGCCCTGCAGGGCGATGGACTCCATCACCGGGGTGTATTCGTCGTAGTACGGGCCGTTCGTACCGAATCCGACATCCCATCCATCGATGACCAGGAAGACGTCACCGTAGGGATCGCGGTCGTGCCACGGCGGCCTGCCCCCGCCGTCCCGCAGCGTGCGGAACTTTCGGATCGAATCGATACCGAACTCGGTGAACATCGACTGCCTGCTCTCGAGCAGGTTCGTCACCAACGCGATCGTGCGGCGGATGCGATCGCCGTCCCTGGCCGCGGCGACCGATCCCACGTGCGGAAGGTTCGTCAGCGCCGCCAAGCCGCCACCGGAGAAGTCCAGGCAGTAGAACTGCACCTGTTCCGGGGTGTGGGTCAGCGCGGCGGACATGATGAACGTCTGCAGCGCGGTCGATTTGCCCGCCTGCGTGCCGCCGACGATGGCCATGTGCCCACCCGCGCCCGACATGTCGACCCACCAGACGTCCTGACGCTGCTGCCGAGGCTTGTCGACCAGCGCCAACGGCATCTGCAAGACGCCTTGCGGCACGGCGCGGATCATCCGATCGAGAGTCGGCGGCGTGCCCAACGGCGGCAGCCACATCTTGTGCGCGGGCTGGCCGTGCCGAGCCAACTGCTGCAACACCGCTTCCATCACCGTGATCGACTCGCCGTCGGCCGTTTCCGGCGCATCTTGGACCACCACCGGCTCGACCACCGCGGGCCTGGTGTCGGCGATATGGCCGGCGATGAAGCGCTGCGGCGGCCGGTACCCGCCACCGGGCCGTCGCGCGCGCTGCGCGGAGGACGCGGACACCTGCGCGGGGGCCGAGTACTTCTCGCCCACGTACGCGGCCTGGAAACGCTGGAGGTCACCCGAGCCGACCCGCAGATACCCCGAACCGGGCTTCTTCGGCAGGTGGTAGGCATCCGCGGTGCCGATCGCGTCGCGCGAGTCGCTGGTCTGGTTGGTACGCAACGCCACTCGGTAGGAAAGGTGGGCTTCCAACTCGCCCATCCGGTTGGCGGGCACCTTCTGTGACGCGAGCAGCAGGTGGATGCGCAATGATCGGCCGAGCCTGCCGATGGCCACGAAGAGTTTCGAGAAGTTCGGATGCTGCTCGAGCAGCTCGGCGAACTCGTCGAGAATGATCAGCAGCGTCGGCAGCGGTCGCAGGTCCGCGCCCTGCTCCCGGGCACGTTCGTAATCGGCGACGCTGGCGAAATTGCCCGCGTCACGCAGAATCCGCTGCCGACGCGCCATTTCACCGTTGATGACGTCTTCCATACGGGTGACGAGGTCGGCTTCTTCCTCCATGTTCGTCACGATGGCCGTCACATGCGACAGTCGGTCGAAACCGAGGAAGGTCGCGCCACCTTTGAAGTCGACGAGCAGCAGGTTCAGGACATCCGGCGAATGTGTCGCCACCGCCGAGAGCACCAGAGTGCGCAGGAATTCCGACTTACCCGATCCGGTCGCGCCGATGCACATGCCGTGCGGGCCCATGCCTTCCTCGGCCGATTCCTTGATGTCGAGATAGACGACACCACCGGCCGGGTCATGGCCGAACGGAATGTTCAGCCGTGCCCGGTCCTGATCGCGACGCCGGATCCACGCTTGCTCGACCCGGATGACGCCCGGGTCGTCGATGCCGACCATCTCCTCCCAGGATGTACCACCGCTGGCCTGCTCGGCGGCCACCGCCTCCACCACCGTGGACAGCCGGTACGGCGAAAGGTTGCGCGCCATGGCCGTGATCGCCGCCGTGGACAGCGAATCGGCCACACCCACGCGACGCAGCCCGCGCGGGGTCACCTCGTTCAGCGACCGGTCCTCGGTGACGGTGAAGCGCAACGCCCTCGGCAGATTCTGCTCCGCGGGACCCAACCGCAGCCAGGTGCAGCCGTCGATGCCGGAGATGTCGCGGTCGCTGGCAGGGCCCTCGACGTCCACGATGAGCAGGAAGTGGGTGCGATCCAGGGTGGGCTGCGAATTCGCCGAGAACGGACCGCGGTTGAGTCCGGCGAGCACCTTGGTGCGCAACTCGGCCACGGTGCGGTAGACCATGCGGCTCGAGCCGATCGCGTCGTTGTCGCTCGGATGCTGTGCGTGCGGCAGCCACTTCAGCCAGGACCACTCCGGCGCGTCCGGATCGGACAGCACCGCGGCGACCGCCACCTGGTCCGGCCCGTGCAGCACCGCCACCTCGCCGATCATCGCGCGGACCAACCCGGCCACGAGCTCCGGATCGCCGTCGATGCCGACTTGCGGCGCCGACAGCAGATTGATCGCGACCGGCATGCCGCCGACCGTGGAATAGGCCTTGGCGAATCGAGTCAGCTCGACGACGCCGACCGGGTCCAGATCCGACGTGGGCGCGGCTTCCGGGACGATCACGCGCACTTGGTTGGCGATGCGTCCGCGGCCCACCCGCACGCGCAGGAACTGCGGACTGGCGACCTGCACCTCCCACATCCGCTTGCCCCCGATCAGCCGGGCGATCTCATCGGGACCCGGATGGGTGTAGCGCAGGTAGGCGTGGAGTTCGGCTTCCGCCGCGTGCACCGTCTTGCGGTTGTCGGTGATGCTGCGCAGGTAGTCCTTGCGTTCCTCGTTCAGGCTCGCCGCGCCGCCGGAGTTGCCCCCGAGCGCGCCGCCCATCATGCCGAACATCGACACCAGCATCATGGCCGGGAACATCAGCATCATCGGGTTCACGGCTCCGCCCCCGCGGAACATCATGACCATCATCCCGCACATGGCCGCCACCATGACCACGGGCATGATCATCCGCAGTCGCGACGGCGGAACCGGCTTGGGCAGCTCGGTCGGCGGTTGCAGCCGCAACTCGGTCACGGCGGGCGCTTTGGGACCGCGCACCATGCGGGCGGGCCGGACGAATCGGCGAGTGCTGGTCACTGCGTACCCCCGAGCCCGGCGACGACATTGTTGTTCGGGATTCCGTCGTGTTGGATGCGAGCTTCCTTCTGGGATAGAGCGGGACCAACCGCGAACAGCGAGATGATGCTCCACGGCGCGGGGACCGGAGCTCGTAGCGCGAGCGCGAGCAAGGTGGGGTCGGTGCCGCCGGCGCTGTTCGGTTCGGTGATGATGCCGTAGCGCACCCCGCTGTCGGAGACCCAGTAGAGCGATTCACGCAGTGGCGATCCCGGTTCGGTACCGGTCACCTGTACGAATCGCCCGGTGTCCCTCGGCAGGTACGCCGCATCCGCGGTGGTGCCGCGCGAAGCGGAGGATGTCACCAGGTCGACCGCGCGGCCCTGCTCGTCCTGCGTGAGCGGCAACTGCCTGCCCACCAGTAGTTCGGTGATCGCGTTCGGATCGCTCCCGGAGCGCGACCAGTGCAGGCACGTGACGCCGGAACGTTCCGGGTCGACCAGGCGAACGGGACGGGTCGGGTAGGTCGCGGTGCCCGGCCACTGTCCAGGGCGCAGATTCGCCGCGATCACGTTGGGTCCCACGGTGCGAGTGGTCACCGAGCCTTGGGCGTCCGCATTGCGGACCATCGCCGCCAGCACCGAACTGACCCGCACCAGCCCGGACTGGGAGACGAGGTAGTACGAGACGCCTTGATCCGGTGTCGACACGGTGAGCACCGACCCGACCGGCGTGGTGAATCCGTTGTTGAGCGAGATGGTCTCGCCCTTGCCCGGCACGTCGGGGACCCGCAGCGGCGGTGCTTCGGGAATCGCGTTGACCAAGCCCTTGGAGGCCGCCATCACCGGAGCGGTCGAGTCGATGCCGAGCGCCATGGCCACCGCGGTGTTCGCGAGGTCGATCGCGGCGCGCACCACGCCTTTCTCGGCATCCGCGTACACCAGCCAGGTCGTGGTGTCGTCGCGCAGCAGGCGGGCCTCGCCGTCACCCAGCGGGCGGTTGGCGTCGCCGTCGATGGCGAGCGGGCCGCCGATCGCCGTCGTTCGCACCGCGGACCGGCTGACGGTCGGCAGGCCGGTCGCCGGGTTCACCGGCGCGGCCGCACCGGTGCGCGTCGTATCGCACACCGTCCACGAGGAATCCTTCTCGTTGCTGTCGACGATGCTGCCGGGTGCACCGGGAATGCCGACCCATGGTCCACGCGGGTATTTCGACAACTCGTCCCGGGACACCTGCACCGGATTGTCGGGAGAGCCGACGATCAGCCGGGCCGAGGTGAGATTGAGCGCCGGGAACAGCCGGTTGTTGACGCGTACGAACAGCGCCCCGGTGTCCTTCTCGGCGACGATCTTGGAGTCCCCCACCTTTTTGGCGGGCTTGAAGAACGCCAGCACGGCGCTGCCTGCGATGAGCACGCACGCGAGCGCGATGCCGATGGTCAGCGCGGTCGAGCGGCCGCGCTGCGGGTCATCGATCATCGACGCGTCGCGACGGACCAGCGCGTGCTCGATCCGGCGCAGCAGGAAACGCCAGCCGGAAATCTGGTGTTTGGTCACAACCCGGAAGCGCGCCACCGGTTCTCGTTCCTTCCGCCGCCCTCACCAAACCGTAACCAGCGGTCACAGCATGAATACGACCGCTATACCCAGCATTGGGGATAGCGGATCAGCGGACGCCTCACACCCGCGTGCTCGGCGCCAAGCCCTCCAGCGCCGCGGTGACGTCGAACGCGTCGATCGTCATGAGCTCCTCGTCGGTCATCGCGGCGATATCGGCGTTCTCTCTGGTGAAGCGATAATCACGCTCGGCTTCGGCGGCCTCGACCACATTGCGCACGAAACGGCCGTTACCGGCCAGATCGATCAGCCGCCTGCCGTTCTTGGTCTGTCCCGCCAGCTCCTCACACCTCAGGCGCAGCACCTCGCGAGCCTGCTCGGACAGGATCGAATCCTTCTTCCGCGCGATGTGTTCGGCGATCTGCACCAGTTCGTCGGCGTCGTAACTGGCGAAGCGGATCCGCTTGGTGAAACGAGAGGCAAGGCCGTCGTTCGAGGCCAGGAACCGGTCGATCTGGTCCTCGTAGCCCGCGATGATCACGACGAGCTTGTCGCGATCGTTCTCCATGCGAGCCAGCAGCGTGTCGACCGCCTCCTTGCCGAACGCGTCCCCGCCGGAAAGACCTTCCTGGATAAGGGTGTACGCCTCGTCGATGAACAGTACCCCGCCGAGCGCCGAGTCGATCAGCGCGTTGGTCTTGGGTGCCGTGTGGCCCAGGTGGGTGCCGACCATGTCGTTGCGGGAGACCTCGATGACCTCGGCGTTCTCCACGACACCCAGGCCGGCGAAGATCTTGGCGATCACCCGGGCGATGGTCGTCTTACCGGTACCGGGCGGGCCGGAGAAGATCAGGTGCTGCGACTTCGAATCCACGGCGAGTCCACGCTTGGCGCGCACCTGATCCATCAGCACGCCGGACTTGAGCCGGTCGACCTGCTCCTTGACCGAATCCATGCCGATCTGCGCTTGCAGCAGGTCGGAGGCCTCCGCGAGGAGACTCTCCCGTTCCGCGCGCGCTGCGCTGGCGGCCGCTTCGCGCGGGTCGTCGCCCGTCTTGGGATCCCACCTGTTCGTCCTGGACGCGATGAGTTCCGCGGTGGCGACCTCGAATCGGTACGACTTGTCGCGCACCGCGCGCTGCCATTCCTCGCGGTCCGGCCAGAGGGCCGAGCCCTGCAGCCCTTTGAGGACCTTGTCGGCGGCGTCGTGATCGCCGTTGTGCCGCATCAGCATGCCGAGCAGGAAGTGCGCGTCGGCCCAGATGTAGGACAGGCTACCGGAGGAGCTGTCCTCCACGATTCGCTGCGCGCGCGGCATGGCTTCACCGAAGCGGCCCAGGTGCGCCAGCGACTGCGCGGTCATCAGCTCGGCGGCGATGTCCAGCAGGCCGTCCTCCAGCACCGGCCGCGCGTTGCGCAACGTGAGCACCTCCGGCCACTGCTTCGTCCGGAAGTACAGCGACATGCGCACGAAGTCGGACACGTCGTCGCGCGGGACCTCGTCGAGGATCGCCGCGGCTTCCTGCCATTCACCGCCTTCGGCATACGAGCACGCCTGCGCGATGGCGATCTGATCGCGATCGGCCATCGCGACGCGCAGGCCGTACATGCCGATCTCGACCTGGCACCACAGGGCGCGATCGACCAGACCCGCCCGCTGCTGGTCGCGGTAGAGGTTGTGCACCGAGCGGTAGGCCCCGTAGATCACCTCCGAGGTGACCTCCCCGGCCATGGCACGCCCGAGCCAGGCATCGCACATGTCCGGGTCGAGATCGGTAGCGGCCCGAAACGCCGCCGCCGCGTGCTGGTCGTTGCGCACGCCACCCGCGACCAACCCAAGATTCTGAACACCCGTGTAGAACGCGTCCTCGGCCGCTGACACTCGGACTTCCCTTCCGCCGATCAAGCCTGCTCGAACGATAGATTCCGGGGATCACGCCCAGGACTCGGTTTCTTCCCAACATTGGGAAGTCGAGACGGAGACGACGCCGCTTCCGCGACATGCCAATTTTGAACGTGCCGTCAGTTAACGGTATGTTTACCTCGGGGTCGGCAATCATCCGCCTGCAGATGGCCCCTTCGGCGGCGGCTGGCCAGCCGCGATCCGGTCCACCCAGCCGCCGCGCAGCAGGTCGCACGCTTGATTCGAAATTCTTGCCGCTATTTAGGTGCACACTATTGAACGTTCCGACAGAAGAGGGTACTGTCTGAACACAGATCGTCAGTCCCTCATCCTGACGATCTGAACCCAAAAGCAACGGCCGGTGGCACCGGCAGGCCACCGGCCGTTGCGAGGGGAACGACACCCTGTGCGGTAGCGCGGTTCGTCTACGTCTACCATTCCCGCCACCTCCACTCAGCAACCCATTCCCGCGCCTGGGAATGGGTTTTCTTGTCGGAAGCCTGTATTCGCCCGATCGCCCCGTCAGGCGCGCGAAGGCGGCGAGTCCGTGCGATCGGATGCCGGAGCCGTCGCCCGCGCCGGCGCGGGCGCGGGCATCGCGTCGGCGAGGTCGGCGCTGTTCGCTTCGGAGCCCTTCTCCCGGACCAACCGCAGTGGCGGCCGCGTGGCCGGAGCGTGCACCACGGCCGGGACATCCCGGGTACGACGGGTTTTGGTCCACGGAGTGACCGCGGGCTTGCGCACTTTGGGCGTGGCCTTCGCCGGACGTTCGGATTTCGGCGGCGCGGGGTCCGGCGCGCCCGGCCCCGGCACGGCTCGGCCCCAAGGCGTGGACGCCGCACCTGGACTCTGCCGTGCGAGGGGCGCAGCTCCCAGCGAATCACCCGAGACGGAGCCCGCGACTGCGTTCTCTGCGAGCACATGGTCGGCGGGTCCGCCCGCTTCGGTGGCCCAGCCGGACCGGCCATCGTCGGGCTCGACCGCCGGTCGCCCCCCGACCTCGGGCGCCGCTTCGCGGGCAGCCACCGGCCCGGCATCCGCTCCCGCCTGCGCGGATATCGCGGAAGGGCTTTCGACTCCTGCCGGTCGGTCCGCCGCGTCCATGCCCACACCGCTCGGTGCGGCCCCCACTGGCGCAGTCTTGTTCGCGAACTCCCGGGCCGACTCGAAAGGTTCCGACCCAGTCGGCGAGAAAGATCGCTCGCCGGTCGGGATCGGCGTCTCTGTGCCACCTTGGGATACGTTTCGATCGACCGGCCGTTCCGCGGCGCCGATCGCCTCCGAGGCGTCGCGCGGCGCGACGGGGACGCGCGCGTCGTCTCCGAGTCCGTGGAGACCGGTGGTCGCCGCCGATACGTTCTGGCCGAAGCGCGACTGCGGCTGTTCGCCGTGCTGGAACGGGATTCCCCGCTCCGTCGCGGCGGGACCACGCCGAGCGCCCGCATCCCCCTCGGTGGGCTGCGCCGCGTCGTCGAACGGTGTCGATGTCGTGAAATCGAGTGTGGAGACGTTCTCGGCGAATGTCGCCGCGTGCCGCATGATGTCGTCGGCGTGATCGTCGAGCACCTTTGCGAAGTGCTGCACCGCGTCGGGATCGATGCGCAGCGGCGCCGGTCTGCCCGACGACGGGACGTCGAGCGCGTCGCGGGTCGCGTCGTAGACGATCCCCTTGACCATGTCGTCGATGGCCTGTTCGAGCGGTTCGATCGCCTTGCCGATGACTTCGGCGACGATATAGCCGATCAGGTACTGCGCCATCTGCTCACACAGCTTGCGCGCCGCCGCGGCGATCAGCGGCGCGGAAGGCGCCAGCGGCGGCGTGATCATCATCGAGGCATAGGTGGCGGCCAGGGCGGCGAGTTCGGCCAGCACGGCGATCTTCACCGCGGTGATCACCGTCGCCGCGACCTCGAGGGCCTGACCGACGATCTTGCACGCGCTGTCGAGTTGCCGCATGTGAGACGCGCTCATGCCCGCCCAGGTGGCGACAAGTTGCTGATACGACTCACCCGAGTAGAAGGCGCCCATCTGATCGATCACGCCGGTCGCCGAGTCGTGCGTGTCCCGCACCTGGGCAGCGAAGGTGCGCACATGCCCGGCGAGGGCCCGGACGTCGTCCTCGTTGATATCCGGGTAGGGGATGCCGCAGATGTTCAGGAACAGCGCGACCTCGCTGGGGATGTTTATGGCCACGCGATCCTCCCCATGGTCACCGCGTCACAGCACCCGCACGACGACGGAGTTGCTGTCCATGCGTGACCACTTCACCGTCGAGCCCGTGTAGGGCGCCTCGATGACCATGCCGTTGCCCGCGGCCAGCTGCACGTGCTCCGGGCCTCGCGTGCTGAAGGAGGAGCCGGGAAACACCAGGTCACCCGGACGCACATCCTCGGGGTGCACCCGGACCCCGCTGTAGATCTGCTCGTAGGTGGTACGGGGCAGCACGACTTCGCCGTTGCTCGCCTGGGCGATGGCGTATTGCGTGAGACCCGAGCAGTCGAATCCACCGCCGCTCGGACCGCCCGCGCCGCCACCGCCCCACACGTAAGGGGTGCCGAGCCAGCTGCTGGCGGCCAGCACCGCGTTTCCGCCTCTGGTTCCGTCCGAGCGGACTGTGCTCTTGCGGCGCAGCCGGGACGAGGAACTGGACCTCGAGCGCGTCCGGCGCCGCCTGCGCGGCGCCGGACCGTGCCTGGTCGGCCGGGTCGCCGGCGTGGCGGGCGGCATGATCTGCGCGGCCTGCTGCCGTGCGGCGGCGACATCGGCGTCGACCTGCTTGGTGGCATTCGAGATGGTGGTCTGTGCGGCATCCAGCAGCGCGGGCCCGCTGAAGCGAGTGTCGCCCACCGAAGCGATGGCCTGTATCCGGCTCTGGAAATCCGCGATGTGGTTGTTCAGGCGGCCGCGACCGTTGACCGTTCCGTCACCGGACTCGCCCACGGCTTTGCCGACGATGCTGTCCTTGCTCGCATGGGATTCCGCGATCGACATCTGCATGCCGTGCGCCTCGCCGTACCGCAGCGCCACCGCTCCGGACTGGGGACGCAGATCGGCGGCGAGAGCTTGGGTCGTGGTCGCCGCCTGGCCGGCGGGCTGGCCGTCGCCGTACAGCGCAAGCAGCGATCGGAGCACTCCGTCCAGGTCGTTCGTCAGTGCCGGTGCCATTCGACCGACTCGCCATCGCTCATCACCGACCGCCTCTCACACTCTCCAGCTATTGTGTCGCCCGAACCGAATCGGTCGTATTCCCATTCGTGGGTGGGTAATCGAACTATGCGCCACTTCCCATAATCGGGAAGCCGAGACAATGGGTGTGACTTCTGGAAGGCGGTGGCGACGGTATGGCGACAACGGCGGCGGAGACCAAAGCCAAAAAAGCATCGGCGCTCGCGTCCACCCCTCTGGCCAGCGTGGCCTCCGAGGTCAAACATTTTTGGTTGGTCGACCTGCATTGCCCGCCCGGGGCCTCGGAAGGGCTGCGCGCCTACATCGCGATGGCGGACACCGCCATTCAAACCGCCGTAGACCTGCTCGGGCGCGGCATGACCACTCCCCCGCCGAAAGTCGCCGACCTGCTCGAGCCCGCCTTCTACAAGGCGCTCGGCAAAGGGGAAGCGGACGACGAGTACCGCAAGACGATCGACAAGGTAGAGGCCAGGCAACTGCAATTGCTGCAGATGGACGACAAGGTCGTCAAGACCTCCGTCACTGTGGCCGCCGAGCAAGTGCAGGCGCTGCGGTCCATCAAAACCATCGTGGCCGACCTCAACACCAAGCTGAAGGCCGCGGGAACCGCCAAACTGAAGCCCGCCCAAGAGCTTCCGTTGCTCAAGGCGGTCGCCGCCGCCGTGGAGGCGGTGTACGACAAGGTCACCGCGATCGCCGACCTCAACGAGGATATGGCCAACGGCAGCGGCAACGGCAACTCGAAAGGCGGCGGCCAGAACAGCGGTGGCGGCACGGCCGGTGGTACCAGCGGCGGCGGTGACGGTGGCCTCTCCTCGCTGCTGCCGATGCTCGCGATGCTGCCGATGGCAGCTATGCCGCTGGTCTCCCAGATACCTGAGATGCTGCACAAGGCCGAAGAGGACAAGGCGAAGAAGGCCGAGGAGAACCAGAACAACGGCGCGCCGGGTAAGCCGGGGCAGGCGCCGCCGCCCGGCAATCAAGGCCAGCCCGCGGCCGCGCCGCCGCAGGGCGATCCGAATGCCCAACCCGCCGCCGCGCAGCCGGAAACCGCACAGCCCGGCGGCATCACCGCGGCGCCTGCTGCCGATACCGCGCCGCCCGCCGAGCAGGATGGAGCTCCTGCCGCTACCCCGTCACCCAGCGTGATCCCGGCTCGGCGGACCAGAGACGGGTCCGCGCCCGCCCGGACGGGCAGCGAGACCGCCCAGGACGCGGAGGCCGAGGGCGAACCGACTCCGGAAGAAAGTCCCGTCATCGAGGCGTAGCCGCGTCGAGCCGCCTTTCGGAAGGCGTTCGAACATCTCGAGTCCGTCGGCGGGTTCGGCATGCGCCGGTTCCGGCTCCCGTGTTCGCGGCGTGCATTGATCACCCAGTCGGCTTTCCTGTGGCCCACACAGCGCCTCGGGCTGGTTGACCGCAGTGCGGCGGTCGTACTACACCGCGAGAAGCGGGATTCCGGTTCCGGACGGCTACTGGCAGTGCCGCCTGCGTACGAGAGCGCACATCGTGTGCACGGTCACCGATGCCGATTCGGCAGCGCGGATGGTGGCGATCCGCACGGGCGTCACCACGTTGCCATCCGGCTGCCGGTATGGCCGGACTCCACGGAAGGACCCTCAGCGACAGACGTACCGACGCCCGGCTCGTGGCGCGGCGGGATCGCACCCACCACGCCACGCCCGGACCAATGAATCGACCTACGCTCGCGGAGCTTTCACGACTGCTCCGGAGGCGCCACCGGCGGCGGGGTCGAAGGCGCGGCCACGACGGTTGGCGGCGGCCCTCCGGCGACCGCGGGTGCGGTGACCGCCGGTGCGGTGACCGAAGGAACCACTGTGGGCGGGGCGACACGCTCGGGCTGCACGGCGGTGGAGACCGGCGCCGGTGTCGAGACGAACTGTGGATGCAGCGTGACCTGTTCGTGGGCGTAGACGGCGTCGCGCAGGGTCTGTCTGCTCGTCTCGTCCGCCAGCAGCAGCACCAATTCGTTGCAGCGCCGCTCGAAAACCATGCTGCGCAGCGGGGATGCCCCGGCGTCCAGCCGAAGCTGCCCGATCTCCACCCGGCCCACGTCGACCCGCTGCCCCAGCATCGAGGCCGCCAGCAGATCGTCGGCATCCCGCAGTTCGTCCCACAGCTCGCGCGGCACCGGCCTCCCGGCTTGCAGCTCGGCGAGAATTCGCTCCCGAACCCGGCGCGAAGTCGCGGCTTCCACGGGCGCCGGTCCGGAGCGTCCGACCTGCCCGTGGGCGTCGGCCGCCAGTTCCACGCACCGCGATCGCACCTGCGCATCGGGCACCGACGAGACTTGTTCCAGGCCGGAGATCGAACCGGCGAGGCCGAGGCGGTCGGCCGTATCCGGGGTGAACTCGCGCAAGTCGACGTCATAGGACGGAGCGACGAGCCCCTCCATCGCCGCTTCACCGAAGCGGTTGCGCAACCCCGGATCGATCGGACCGGAGGACACGAGGGCGGACAGACTCGCGTTCGCCTTCGCACCCCAGGCCAACCCAAACTCCGCCAGGACCCGGGCCGGATCGGTGACTCCTTCCCACGGCGATCCGGCGCCGTCGTCGGCGGCGAGCAACTCGTCCCAGTTCCACGGCGTGGAAACCTCACGCGGCAGGAACAATCCGGCGGGCAACCACCCACGTCCTTCGTTCGACGTGATGAAGACACCCGTTCCACCGGGACCCCGCATCACCGAGACGGCCCAGGCCATGCCCACCGGGGAGTCCACCGCGGCGAGCACGCTGCCGAGCAGCGTCCTGGCCAGCACGAGATCGTCGTTCACCTGGCTGCCAACCACGTACGCGGGTTCGGCCTCCTTGTCCTTCGCCGAGGCGACGGCGGCCGCGAACGGGCTCCCCACCTGCACCGGCATGGGCGGCAGATCGGACCGGCCCGTCGCGCCGGTGGGCGGTTGCGTAGCGCCTCGATCGTCCGGGGCTCCGTTGAGCGGGCCGACCCCGGCGGGCGGCATGCCCGCGGTCGAGGGCGCTGTCACGCCGGTGCTCGACGGGCCACCGGGTGTAGTCGTTCCCGTCGCGTTCGGCGTGCCGGTGCCGTTGGCGCTCACCGGGTCCGTCGACGCGGCGGTCGCGCCGGGCACGCCCGCTCCGGCCGGGGACGCCTCGCCGGGTTTGCCCTGCGAAGTGCCGAGCGGGTCGGTCTGAGTGCCGTCGGGGGCGGCCGAATCCCGACCGGCGGAACCGGGACCGGCCGTCACGGGGTCGGCATCGGGCGATGCACCGGGCGTCGACAGGGACGGCGTCGTGGGGCGGTCCGTACCGAACGGAGCGGCGGAGCTTCCCGGCACCGGGGACGGCTGATCGGTGAGGCCGGCCACCTGCCGGATGTGCTGGGCGAACTCGTCGTCGGATTGCTCGTAGGCGTCCGCGGACGCACGCAACGAGGCGGCGGTGCGATCGTGTTCGCTGGCCAGCGCCTCGCCCGCACGCTGCCGTGCGTCGTAGTATCGCTCCAGCGCTTCATAGACCGGGTAGGCGATCTTGCCATAGGTGGGCAGGAAGCTCGCGAGCCAATCCACCGGCGGCTTGGCCCATTCCCTGGTATCGGCGGCCACCCGACTGTGTTGGTCGGCCAGCTGACGCAAAACCGCAGGGTCGATTTCCATGCTGTTCGGCATGCTCGATCAGATCCTTTCCCACCACACGTCCCCCTATTGTCGATCCTTCCCATGAGTGGGGAGTACGCAGCCGTAACTCGTTCCGGCACTTGCGCAGCGGCGTTGGGCGGCAACGCTTTTCGACGATCGAAGGTATCCAGCTACTGATCAGCGGCCTGGCCCCGCGGTGATGGTCGGGCGGCGAGGCGCAGCCGCGGCGGGCGCGGGAGCCGGTGCAATGAAGGCCGGATGACCCACGATCTGCGTGTGCGCGTATATCGCGTCGCGCAGAACCTGTCGTGTCGCCGCCTCCGCCAGCAGCAGCACGAGTTCGTCGCAACGCCGTTCGAAGACCATGGCCCGCAGGGCGCTCATCTCCGACGCGTATCGGCCGTCGGCTCGGTCGGCGCGCAACTCACCCAACGCGACCCGCGAGACATCGGCGCGCCGCGACAACATCGTCGCCGTGAGCAGATCGTCGGCATCCCGGAGCTCCTCCCACCACTCCTGCCGCACTTCGCGGCGCTGCCGCAGCGCGCCGAGGATCCGTTCGCGTGCCGCGGGCGCTCCCAGCGCGGCCGGGGAACCCAGGCCGGCGCTGTAGACCCGAACGTGTGCGTCGGAGGCCAACTCCCAGCAGCGCAGCCCGATCTCCGACTCCGGCGTGGCCGCGGCGCGCTGCACCAGCGCCGGGGCCGCGACGAGTTCGAGGCGGTCGACCAGACTGGGCCGCGGCGCGCTGAAGTCCATCGCCGACGAGGCGGCCACTTCCCCTTCGATCGGCACCTCGCCCAACTGCCGTCGCAGTTCGGCGTCGACCTCTTCGGAGGAGACGACGGCGGTCAACCGCGCACCGGACTTGCGCCCCCAGGCGATCCCGAACTCCGCCAGCACGCGCGCGGGATCCGCGACGCCCTCCCACGCGCTCTCGGCCACCTCCCACACCCACGGCGTGGACATCTCACGCGGCAGGTACAGCCCGGCGGGTATCCAGCCGCGCCCCTCGTTCGAGGTGACGAACGCGGTGATCCCGCTCTGGTGGCGCATCACCGAAACCGCCCACCCGAGTCCGAGGACCGCCTCGCCGCCCGCGGCAAGGACGCCCGCGAGCAGTGTGCGGGCCAGCACCAGGTCTCCGTCCACTCGTGCGCCCAGGACGAACGCGGGGGCCGCCGCCGAGGTCATGGCAGCGCCGACGACATTGCGCATCGAATCGTCGCTGTCGTCCGCCTCGTCCTTGTCCGCGTCCGCGCGCTGCTCGGTCCGCTCGGGCGGCTGTGTCTTCCCCACCGCGCCCGCACCGGGGGGCGGTCCCGCGCTCACCGCCGTGACCTTGGGCGCGGCGGCCGGTCCGCGCGATTCGCCGGGTGGAGCCGTGGTCTGCTTCGCCTGCACTTGCGGCGGACCCGAGCCGGCCTGTGCCGCTGGAGCGGAGACCGCCGGTCCGGACGGGCCGCTGGAGACTGCCGAGGCGGCCGGTGCCGATGCTGCCAGGGAACCCGGCGTCACCACGGGTGGCGGAAGGACCAATGGCGGCGCCACCGCCGCCGCCGGGCCGCCCGCGGACACAGCGACATCGCCGGTCTGGTCGGGTGCGGCGGCGTCGTGCGTTTCCGCCGCCGAAACGGTGGTGGAGCGGTCGTGGGTCCCGGATTCGGCCTCGTCGACCGAGACATCCGAACCCCTTCCGTGCGGATCGTGCGCGTCCGAGCCGGGCGCATCGTGGTCGCCGCCGTCCGCCAGCACTTCCCGATCCGAAGTCATGGGCTCGGTGTCCGTGAGCTGTCCGCGAGGCGGGCCGCCCGCGGCGGTCAGGCCGGGTCCGCCGTCGGATGCCCCGCCGGGCGTATGACCGACGGGGACGGCCGTCGTTCCCCCGGGCGGATACTGGCCGGGCACCGGGTCCGTGACCGGAGATTCGGTCGAAGTGTCCTGGGTGGTGCGAGGATCCGGCTGCCTGCCGACCTCGTCTCCGGGCGCCGACGGGTCCACGGTAGCCACGACCGGCTGCTCATCCGCGTTCTCCGGGAACACCACAACGGGCGTATCGTCCTTCGGCCGATCGGTCCGGGGGGATCCGTTGTGCCGTGGATCGCCGGAGTGGTCGGTCGCGGGCCGGTGCTGTCCCCGGTCGCCTGCACGGTGGTCGCCGCCGCTGTGGTCGTCCGCGTTGCGATGGCCCGGGTCCCAGGGGCCCGGCTGCCCCAGCGCGTCGGCGATCAAGCCCAAACTGGGCAGCCCCTGGGGGCTGATCGAGCTGAGCGCCGCCCGGACGACATCCTCCACGTCTTCCCGTGCGGCGGCAATCATTCCGGGAATCCGGCTACGGATGGCCTGGGCGTCGGATTCGTCGTCTTCCGCCGCGGCCGCGCGCTTGGTCGCGTTGACCCTCGCCGTGGCCTCCTCGACGATGTCGAGGATCTTGTTGCGGGTCCGATACACCAGGTCGGAGAAGTCCCGGAAGGTGTCCGCCGCGGCCTCCAGCGCGTCGGCGAACGCCTGCGGGTTCATCCGCTGGCGCGCCATGTCGTCCTTGACCGGTTGCAGACCGGCACTGGAGCGGACCCGTTCGTCGAAGTCACGCCGTCTGCGGTCGGCGTCGAGCAGGTCCAACGCCCCCGCGCCGTCCCGCGCGAGGCGTTCCAGCGCACTCCAGTCCCCCGGCGAGATCGCCGGCCAGTTGTCGCCGACGATGGCGTCCCAGTACGGACTGTCGCGCTCCGGTTCCATCAGCGAGTCAGACGAACTCGGTACGGCTGCGCACCGCGGCGGCGCCCGCGCGATCGGCGTCACCATGGGTGTACGACACTTGGGCGGTGACCGCTGTCGTCGCGTCCACACGACGGCCGTTGGCGCGCACCGCACGCTCGAACGTGGTCTTGATCCACTGTGTGTGCGCAACCAGTCGCCGATCGATCTCCGATTCGGGACGCCTCGGCGCGACGAAACCACTACTGATCTGCTGAACTTGGCCGCCGACCGTGGTGATCGCGGTGTGGAACTTCTGCGCGGCGGCGACGACCTCGTGCGGATCGTCGGTATCGAATTTGTCGGTCATGTCGCTGTCCTGTCTCGCCGTTGCGGCGGTCGGCACTCAGGTGTCGCGTCGGAACTCGGCTTCCTCCATAGCGCGATAAGACGCCTCGGTCGGAAGGTCGAACGAATCGATCGTGTAGGAGCGGGTGCCCTTGTACTCCATCTCCGCCCGCAGCCCGACGCGCGACTTCGCGTGCGCCAGCCGCGCCAGCTTGACGATCTGCGAGGCCAACCACTCGTCGCCGTTCTCGCGGGCGTCATCGGTGATGTATAAGCCGATGATCTCGCCGTCCCGGTCGCATCCGACGCCGACGGTGTGGTCGGGGTTGAACACCTCGTAGGTCATCTTCCGCCAGTCCGGTGCGGCGGCTTCCCGCTCGTCGAGATCATCGACATCGTCGACGTCGTAATCGTCCATGTGGATCGAATGTATGTCGGTCATCGGCTGCTCTCCGAGAATCGTTCACCGGGCTGCGGATTGATCAAGTAGTCGGCGTCGTCGGTCATCGACTCCAGGCGCGCGGCCAGCGCGGACCAGGCGGCGTCCTCGATGCGCATGACTTGGCGCATCTGCCAGAACCGGGCCCCGAGATACAACTCGCCGGTGCCGTCCGGGGCCACGTCGAGATGGTCGGGACCTTCGGTGGCCGGGTTCAACGTCACCGCCGTCACCGGCGGACGGGTGTCGTCGACGTTCACCAGCGTCGCGCCGCCGCCGGGAATGAAACTCTGCCGCAGCCTGGCACTGCTGCCGATCGCGACGTCGGCGCTGTTGGTGGTGACGGTGACCTCCGGATTCAACAGCAGTTGCAGGACCCACGATCGGGCCGTCTGCTCGGGACGGTCGGCGTTGATCGCGATCGTCAAGGTCGCGGCCAGGTCGATCACCAGGACCGCGTCGGTAGTTGTGACACCGGCGACCACCAGACGGCGGGCCGTTCCCGTCGGATACGGCAGGTCGTCGGCAGCCAGGGACACCACGTCCGCGCCGACACCGCCACCTGTGGCGGGATGCGCGGAGACGGTTCCGGTGGCGACATCGATCGTGTAGGCGACGATTAGGTCCGAGATGCCGTCCGCTACCCCGGCGAGCCGGACCAGCCCCTCGTCGTGCAGCCACCGCACCGTATCCGCGACGGTGACCTCTGGTGCGGGTTCGGTCATCAGGCCTGCCCGGAAGCGGTGGTGACCGGCTCGTCTGCGTCGATGGGGCGCTCCATCACGCTCTGGTACTGCCGCGCCGCGTCGGCGGTGCTCTCCCGGATCGCGGCCATGATCTCGGTGACCAGTTCGGGGCAGGTGAGCCGGTCGGCCGTGCCCGGCGCGAGGTAGAGATCGGTCAGCCTGCCCATCGCGTCGACCTCCGGGATGACCGCGCCGCCGGGCGAGGGCCTGCGGGCGCGAATGTTGTCGATCTTCTCCCGCATCTCGGCGATCCGGTGCCGCAGATCCCGGGCGGCGTCCAAGGCCGCCTGCACGTCCGGGTGGATGGAACTCACGACGCCACCTCGCTGCGCTCACTCATGCGTTACCTCCGGGTTGGGAAGGGGTTTGGTTGCTCGGCGCCGGCGTCGGCGGAGTCACGGTCGGGGCAATGGTCGGCCGTTCCCCGATCACCGCTTCGGTGTGCGGTGTGTCGTCCACGTACATCAAGCGGTCGGGGTGCCACGCCACGACGCGGTTTCGGTCGTTGTTGCCACCCGAGTTGCCCATGCCGGGCGCCATCGGCATGTACGGCATCATCGGCGATCCACCGCGCGCGGCGGCAGCGGTGGCCGCCGACGACGTACCGAGAGGTTCGATCACCGGTGTGCGCGGCATGCCCGAACCCAGGCTGGCCGCGGCGGCCACCGGCAAGGCGCTCGCCGTAACGGTTTCCGCTTCGACATCCGGGATGCCGAGGCCGGGACTGCCGACGGGCATCCCGCTCGGGCTGCCCGTACCGAGCCCGCTGGGGATGCCGAGGTCGTCGTAACCGTAGTCGTCGAGGCCGTAGTCGTCGTAGGCGTCCGAGGTATCCGACTGTCCGAGTTGACTCAACGGCGTGCCGGCCGAGGCCATCGCGCTCATCAGGGCGGGCAGCATCTGGGTCAACGCGCTGCTGTCGCTGCTGCCGCTGCCCTTTCCGGCGCTTTCGCTGGTTCCCTCGCTCGCGCCCACCTTCGAGCCGACCTCGGTGGAGTAGCCGGTGATCGTCTCCGCCGAACGCGCGTTCTGCTCGTTGAACTTCGCCAGGGCGGCCTGGATGCCGAGCTCGTTCTTGGAGCGCATCGCCGCGATGAGCTCCTTGCGCGCGGCGATGATCTCCTCCGGCGTGGGGTGTTTGGCTTTCGCGGTCCGGAACGCGTCGCTGTAGGTGTCGATTCCGTCGGCCAGCATCCCGAGGCCGAGGCCGAGCTGGTCCAGCCACCCCCGGCGCTGGCCGAGCTCCGCGGCGGCCGCGGAGCCGACCGGTTCCCAGTTCTGCATCGACTTCGCCGCCGAGGTCACGCCCTCGATCGCCGCGAGATGCGGACCGCCGGCGAATTTACGCAGCGCGTCCGCGAATCCCTTCGCCGCACCGGGCCCGGGGCCCGAGTGCAACTGCTGAGCGAAAGTCAACGGGTCGACCGCTCCGCCCGCGGCGGGGAACCGCAGACCCGGCGGGCGCCGTTGGCCGATCTCCTGTACTTCGCCGACCGGATTGGCGAGCAACTCACCGCCGCTGCCGTTGATCCTGCGAGCGCCGTCGTCGTCGGCCGCGGTGTAATCGGCGGCGGCCGCGCCGATGTTGTACGCGGTCCGCTGGATATCGGTGAGGACACCCGCCATTCCGTTGAACAACGAGGCGGCCTGCGCGTTGAGTTGCGGTACCGCCGCGGCGGAAATCGGGTCAGCGCCCGCGGGCACGACCCACCCCCCGGGCATCGCCGCACCGGTATCGCGCGCCATCGCGGCGAGTTTCGACGCCGCAGCGACAAGTTCCTGCGGATCCACCTTCAGCGCCATCGCGACCTCCTCTCCTCATCTGCCGCACTGCTCGCGCGATCAGCCCGCGGGTGCCGCGGCAACCGGCATTGCCGCGGCCGCGGACTGATCGGCCGAGCCCGGCGTACCCGAGGGCGCGCCCCCGTCCGCCGGCGCGGTCACTTCGATGCCGCTCGGATGCGCGAAGCCCTCGAAAGTGTTCGTTTCCGAGGCGATCTCGGGCATCTTCGGGTCGAAAGGCTTCAGCTCGCCCTTGACGATGACCTCCAATGTGCCACCTTGATCGGCGGGGAACACAACGAGGACCGCGGTCGAGTTCGTCCATGTGGCGACGTCGCCGGTCATCAGCTCGAAGTCACCCACACGTTTGCCGATCTGCTTCTTGTCCGACCACTTCGCCGGCGTCTTCTCGTATGCCTTCTGCGCGGAGGTGTCCGCGTGGTTGCCGAACGCCGCGTCGAGGACCTGGGCGACCATAGCGGACACCTTCTGCGTACGTCCGTCGGGGAAGGTGTAGGTCACGCTGCCGTCCGCATCCGGAGTTCGTCCGGGCGCGACCGTCGGCTGGGTGGATGTCGTGCCGGTGGGCGCCCCGCTGTGCTGCGTCGCCGGGGCCGTCGTGGACGGCTGCGCGACCGCGGGCTGGGCCGTGACCGGCGGTGCGACCGGCGGCGGAGCCACCGCATCGAGCTCGTCGTCGTAGCGGCTCGGATCCAGATCCCTGCGACGGCTGTTCAAGTCCTGGTCGGCCATGTTCCGCATCATCGCCTGCTGCATCATCATCGGCAGCATGGAACTCATCAGGTCCATGCCGGAGCCCATCGGCGAACTGACGGGGGTCTGCGGCACACTCGGCGTGGTGGGTGTCGTCACGCCCGGCGTAGTGGTCCCGGTCGGGTCCAGGCTGCTCGGCGTCTGACCGGTCGAGCCGGGGCTGCCGGGGGTGTCCAGATCGGGCAACGTCGTGCTGGGAGTGGTCGGGTCGTCGAGGCCGTCCAGGCCGGGGGGAAAGGTACTGTTGTCCACGGCCGGGGGGATCGTCGGGTCGTTGACACCGGGGGTCGTCGGCCAGTTCGATGTGTCGACGGGAGGCGGAGTGCCTGCCGGGTTGTTCGCCGCCGCCTCCAGCTTCTTTATCTGATCTTGCAGTTCCTTGATCATCTTGGTCTGATCATCGATGTCCTTGGCCACGCCGCTCTGCCCCTGCCTGACGGTATCGATCTCGGTGGCAAGGGAATCGTTGGCGGCCGTCACCCAGGTCAAGATATAACTGTCGATTTGTATGCCCTGGGGTGGCGTGGTAGGCGCCATCGCCACGACCTTCTCGTCGATTACCTTGTTGGTCGCTTGCTGCCCCGCCTCGGACCATTTTCCGGATTCGCGTATCGAGTTCACCAATTCGGTGACGTTGCCGTTCAGGTCGCTGTACGACCGCTTCAGTTGCACCGCCACTTCCGCGTAGTTCGTAAAACTGCCGATATTCGCAGGGGCGACCTGTGGCACATCCGGAGCTTTGGGTGGATCACTCTTCGAATCTTTTCCGAGGCTCTTCCAGATCCCGTCGAAGTTTTGATACAGGCTCTTGAAGCAGGAATCGGTGAAGACCGAGAAGACCCATTCGGCCGGATAATTGCCCTCCTGGATCTTCTTCCGGTCGGGCATCAACATCGGGTGCATGTCCGTCATGGAACCGCCCCTCAGCTAGTGCTGAATGTCGTTGACGCATTGAGTGGCTTGGTCGGCAGCGTCGCCGGATATGACTGCCCTTGTCCCGGAGCCGAGCCCGGCCCCCCTTGATGCCCGACGCCCGAAATCCCGGCAGTCACGCTGGCGCCGGTCAACCAACCGCGGGCCGCATTCAAGGACACGCCTCGTCCAGTCCACGCGGCTCCGATATTCGCAGCCGGGTTACGGATGGCAGGGTTGAATGCGCCTGTAGCCGCCCGTGCGAGCAGATTTCGTCCCCCCGCGTTCGCCATGGCCCGCATGGCCCCACCGGCCCCGCCTCCGAGCAATGACAAGGCGCCGGTTTCGACGCCGTTATCCAAGGACTCGCCCCAGCTTTTGTGTTCGACAGTCTTGTCCCAGAGCGTCTCGGCGACGAAGCCGCTCAGAGCACTGGCCGCCGCAACGCCGATCGCCGTGCCGACACCCGGGATGACCGACCCGAGCGCACCACCGGCAAAGGTGATACCAGTGGTGACCGCGAACTTACCGATAGACGACCATGAAACGCCGAAGGGCATGGGATCACCTCGAGATGCTAGGCGGAGCGCCGGTGCACGGCGGCTTGCTGGTCTTCACGTGCGTCCATCGCGGCCGACCCGACCTGGGTCAGAGGCTCGCAAGGCTCGTGCCTCACCACGGCAAAGTCCGCCTTTCGATCGAACTCCCCATCGTCGACCGGAGCGGCGTACGCGGTGATCGACCATGAGTGAGACCTACTTTCGACGTCTTCATTGTCGAGGCTTCCCAACTACGGGAAGCAGCGCGCTGGCAGAACCGGGAGGCCGGTCCGAATCCGTCTACACTGACATGCGCGAATTGTCCAGGCTGCCAGATGAGTTCACAGCGACTTGTGAGGATGGGTTGGATGAACGTCTGCGACCCACCGCTCGAACCTATCGTTCGGGCATCCTCCACCTGCCGATGGCACCGACAACCGGGGGACGATCATGACCTCTGCTGAAATCTGGCCCGCCGGGGTCGAGGTGGCAGCGCAAGAGCCGGAGACGGCGGAAGATCAGCAGACCGGCCCGGCGACGCCATGGTCGAGTCGGCCGGATCAGCAGCGGTCACGGCCGGGCACGGCCGTACCGGGACAACCGAGCGTTTTTCCTCCGCCGGGGCAAGCTGGCGCTCCGGCACCCGGCCGATCCGCTAGCGCCGGACAACCGAATGTGTCCAACTCGCCGGGTGTTTCGGGTCCGTCTGTGCCGGGTGGGTTGGGTGTGCCTGGTCAGGC